>JBGCDD010000142.1:0-26359 GCA_045105075.1 Sedimentitalea sp.
GACGGTATCGACTTTTCCGGCCCCATGTTTGAAACCCTGCGTTTGACCGGGCTGTTTTCGCGCGACGCAGCGATGGACCGCGAGGGCATGACCTATACGCAAGCATTGCAGATGATCACCGACACCGCGCGCACGGGCATGGCCTATCTGTGGCAAACCACCACCACCAACACCCGCGCCGATCAGATCAGCACGGGGCGCGATTGGGTGCGCTTGAACCTGGCGGCAACTGCGCTGGGATTGGGTGTGCAACCGATGAGCCAGGCTTTGCAGGAATTCCCCGAAATGGCGCCACTGTATGCCAAAGTGCACGAAAGGCTGGCCCCCGAGGGTGGCACTGTGCAAATGTTGGGGCGGCTTGGATATGGGCCAGATGTCGGGCAAAGCCCACGTTGGCCGCTTGAGGCGAAACTGACGTGAAACCATCAGGGACCTGAATGAAAGACCAAAACCCCGCGCTGTTCTTTACCGTTTTCAACGAGATCGGGATTATCGAACAACTCAGCCGCACCCTGCTTGAGGCGCGGCTGCCCAAGGGACTGATCGCGCCGCATTTTGGAGTGCTCAGCCATCTGACGCGGGTGGCGGACGGGCGCACGCCGGTGGAACTGGCGCGCGCGTTTCAGGTGCCCAAAACCAGCATGACGCACACCGTGGCGGGGTTGCAAAAACACGGGCTGGTTGATGTGCGCCCCAATCCCAATGACGGGCGCTCAAAATGCGTGTGGTTGACCGACACGGGCCGGGCGCTGCGCGAACAGACCATTCAGGCGTTGGCGCCCGAGTTCATGCAGCTGGCCAAAGGTTTTGATATGGATCAGTTGTTGGGCATTCTGCCGGTGCTGTCCGATCTGCGCAAATATCTGGACGAGCATCGCAACGCTGAACCCCCCCGCGATCGGCCCCGCGATTAGGTTGAGTGTGCGCCGTCCGACAGGGTTTTGACAAAGCTCAGAACCTCGGCCAGTGGTTTGCCCGCGCCGATCTGGCTGACGATGGCCGAGCCAACAACGACCCCGTCCGCGACGCTTGCAATGGTGCGGGCTTTTTCCGGGGTGTTGACGCCAAAGCCCACGATGACCGGCAAATTGCCAGCTGCTTTGATCCGTGCGACATCGGGCGCCACGTCCACAGCTTCGGCCTCGGCCGCACCGGTGATGCCAGTTATCGAGACGTAGTAAACAAAGCCCGATGTGTTCTGGATGACCTGCGGCAAGCGGTCATCATCGGTGGTGGGTGTGGCCAGACGAATAAAGTTCAGACCAGCGGCTTGCGCCGGCAAGCACAGCTCAGCGTCTTCTTCGGGGGGCAGGTCAACGATGATCAGCCCGTCAATGCCGGCGGCTTTCGCCTCGGTCAGGAAACGCTCAACGCCACGGCTGAAGATCGGATTGTAATAGCCCATCAGCACAATCGGCGTCGTGTCATCCGTTTCGCGAAACGCGGTGGCCAGTTCCAGCGTGCGCGACAGGGTCATGCCGCCTTCCAAGGCGCGCTGCCCGGCCAGCTGGATTGTTGGGCCGTCCGCCATTGGGTCGGTAAAGGGCAGGCCCAGTTCGATGATGTCAACGCCGGCGCTGGGCAATCCTTTGACCACGGCAAGCGACGTGTCATAATCGGGATCACCGGCCATCACATAGGCAACGAAGGCCTTTTGCCCGGCGGCGGTCAATTCGGCGAATTTGGCGTCTATGCGGGTCATGTCAGGCTGCCTTTCAGGTCGGTCGCTCCGATGTGCCGAAACTTGACGCTGAAATCAATGGGGCCAGCGCATAAATCCCCGCTGCGCTTGCGCCGCCCCACGCCAGACCGTAGAAGCGGCGCGAACCAGAGATCGGACCAAAGATCGGAGACGACAATGGGCTTTAAAATGGGAATCGTGGGGCTGCCGAATGTGGGCAAGTCCACGCTGTTTAATGCGCTGACCAAAACCGCTGCCGCTCAGGCTGCGAATTTCCCGTTTTGCACGATTGAGCCTAATGTGGGTGAAGTCGCGGTGCCGGACGGACGGCTGGACAAACTGGCGGGCATTGCCGCGTCCAAACAGATCATTCCCACGCGCATGACCTTTGTCGACATTGCAGGTCTGGTCAAAGGCGCGTCCAAGGGCGAAGGGCTGGGCAACCAGTTTCTGGCCAACATCCGCGAGGTCGACGCGATTGCCCATGTGCTGCGCTGTTTTGAAGACGGCGATGTGACCCATGTGGAAGGCCGCGTTGATCCGGTTGCGGACGCCGAAACCATTGAAACTGAACTGATGCTGGCCGACATCGAAAGCATCGAAAAGCGTATGCAGGGTTTGGTGCGTAAAGTGCGCGGTGGCGACAAAGAGGCGGTGCAACAGGAACGTTTGCTGAAAGCCGCGCTTGCTGTGTTGGAAGAAGGTCAGCCCGCCCGCGTGGTTGACGTTGACGAAGACGACATCCGCGCCTGGAAGCTTTTGCAGCTGCTGACCACGAAACCAGTGCTTTATGTATGTAACGTTGGTGAATCTGAGGCTGGCACCGGCAATGAACACGCGAGCAAAGTGGCCGAAATGGCCGCTGCTCAGGGCAACGCGCATGTGATCATCTCGGCCCAGATCGAAGAAGAGATCAGCCAGCTTGAAGCTGATGAAGCGCAGATGTTTCTGGAAGAGATGGGGTTAGAAGAGCCCGGGCTCGACCGATTGATCCGTGCCGGGTACGAATTGTTGCATCTGGAAACCTATTTCACCGTTGGCCCGAAAGAGGCCCGCGCCTGGACCATTCGCACCGGTACGGCTGCACCGCAGGCGGCAGGCGTTATTCATGGCGACTTTGAAAAGGGTTTCATCCGCGCGGAAACCATCGCTTATGATGATTTTGTCGCCCTCGGCGGGGAACAACCCGCCAAGGAAGCTGGTAAAATGCGCGCCGAGGGCAAGACCTATGTGGTCAAAGACGGCGACGTGCTGCATTTCCTGTTCAATACCTAGCGGCGACCGCTTTCAAAGTTGCGCTCGCGTGCGCCAAAACCATCCTTGATTACCGCGCTATAGGATTTTCCGGCGTGTCGTTCGGGGATGTTGGGCCAGTTGGACGCACGTGTTTTTGTGGTGGTTGCAGCCTGCGAAACCTGTGGCGTGTCGGTTTTCGCTTTTGATCCTGCCATCGCAGGGGCTGAAAACACCATGGCCATCGCAACGGCGGCAGCGCCAAAAATAACAGGACGGGAAACGGGAGAGGCAATCATGTCGTCATCCTTTTTTCATCTGATCCGTCGAACATTGTCGACACGGTAAACATGTGCATGCAGCCCGTCAGATGCAAAACACGCCTGTTCACCAGCGCGCGACCGTTGTGACAGCGCCGCGTTTCGTCAAAAACCGGTTTCTCACCAGCGCGGTGCCGACTAGGGTTGGGGCCAATGGAATGGCGTGACCAAGGCATCCTTCTGCGCTCTCGCAAACACGGGGAAAGTGCGGCGATCATCGATGTGTTCACGCCCGAACACGGGGTGCATGCAGGTGTCGTGCGTGGCGGCGCCGGTCGCAAAATCGCGCCGGTGTTGCAACCTGGCGCGCAGCTGGATCTGGGTTGGCGCGCCCGGCTGGAAGACCACATTGGCAGTTTTCAGGTGGAACCGGTGCGCAGCCGTGCCGCCGCAGCCATGTCGGGGCGGATGACTTTGGCGGGGCTGAACGCGGTGACCTCGATGCTGTTGTTTTCACTGCCGGAACGCGAACCCCACCCGCAGTTTTATGCGCGTACCGAACAGCTTTTGGATCTGCTGGGGCAGGACGAGATCTGGCCATTGGCCTATCTTGGGTGGGAAATTGCGTTGCTGGATGCCACCGGCTTTGGCCTTGATCTGGGCAAATGTGCCGTGACGGGTTCTGTGGATGATCTGATTTATGTCTCACCCAGATCCGGGCGGGCGGTGTCGCGCAAAGGGGCGGGCGAGTGGGCAGATCGGTTGTTGCCCTTGCCGCCGTGCTTGCTGGGCGAGGGTCCCGCGCCGGACAGGGACATTGCCACAGCCTTGCGCACCACGGCGCATTTTCTCACCTACAAGCTGGCGAAAACGCTGGGCAACAAGCCGCTGCCTGACGCGCGTGCCCGTTTTGTCGAAGCGTTCAATCGCCGGCTTTGAACACCATTTCGCGCCCTGCGTCATTGCGCAGGATCAGCACGTTGCCCAGCACCTCGGACTGCGTCATTTCACCAAGGGCGGTCAGAAACTTCTGCTCGGCGGCCAGTTCGGGGCAAGCACGGCGGGTGCTGGCCAGCGCGGGGGCGTCGAACCAGGGGTAGGGTGTGCTCATTTCGCCGCCATAGCTGTTACAGGGCGCGGCACCGGCGATTTGGTTGCGTTTGGGGAACGTCATTGTTGCGTGGGCCGAAAACGCGGCTCCGTCCAGTTCGTCCAGCACCCAGATCTTGCCGGCGCCGCCATAGCCGGCCACGGTTTCATCGCCGACGCACGCGCTTGCCATCATCACGGCCAAAAGGGTCAATCGCCAAGTCATGACCCATCATATAAGTTCAAGGCGGCCGGTTCCATAGGCTGGTTTTTGCGGCATATTGTGCGATCGTTTTCGACAAGAAAGTGACCGGGTCTTGGAACGCTTTTGTGCGCATCCTGGAAGTTGATGCCCAGCAGTAACCCGCGCCTTTGGACTAAGAAAAAATGCCAAACCGTCAGACATGGCCGCCTTTTACCAGGAATTGCCCGGTGTCTCGCACCGCTTGCGCGCTGTCGTGAAAGTTGATGCCCAACACGTCATGCGCGCGGGCGTTTGACATGGCGTCGTTGCGATCAAGGCTGGTGATCACCGAGCGAATGGCAGGATCAAACAGCGCCATCACCCGCATCAGCCAGTTCGGCGCGCGACGCTTGGCAATCCTGAGATCGGGATGGTCGGCGCGCAGCAGATCAGCGATCTCCTCAAACCAAAGGAAAGCCTCGGTGCCGATAAAGCGCTGCCCGATGCTGGCGTCGCGTTCCATCGCATTCAGATGCATCGCGGCGATGTCGCGCACATCGACGAGGTGAAACCCGATGCGGGGCAACATCGGGTCCATGCGTTTCAAAACCCGCTCTATCAGGTGAATGGACGAGGCAAAGTTGCAGTCCAGCGGCGGCCCCATGACAAAAGCAGGATTGATCATCGTGATCTGCATTTCGGGCGCTTCGTCTTTTTGCCAATCCCACACCGCGCGCTCGGCCAGCGTTTTGGATTGGGTATAAGGCGTCAGCCTAGGTTGGTTCAGATCGGTCCAATCGTCTTCATCATAGACGGTTTTGCCCATTGGCAAATCGGTGCCAGACACGGCAGCGATTGACGAGGTCATGATCACCCGGCGGATGCCCGCAGCCCGTGCGGCGCGCACGGCCCGCATGGCGCCATCAACAGCCGGACGGATTGTCACCTGGGGGTCTTTGGGCTGGCGGATCGGCACGGGCGAGGCGGTGTGCATCATCACGTCAGCGCCTTGCATCGCGGTGTCCCAACCTGCGTCTGTTGTCAGATCCAGCGCCACAAGGCTCATGTGGTCCAAGCTAGCGGGGTCTTTCAGATGCGGGCGCAGGGCTTTTTGCATTTCATCCAGTCGATCAACAGACCGGGACGAGCCGACAACGCGATGCCCGGCGTTTAACAGCTGCAAAACGATATGCTTGGCGATGTAGCCGGTCGCGCCGGTCACAAAGACGGTTTTCTGTGGCATGTGCTGTGTCCTCTTTGGTGTCATATAGGCAGAGGACTGCGCATAAAAAACCCGGCCAGACGCCGGGTTTCCGTGTTGCGTTTGAGCGGAATCAGCCCAGCAGGCGGCGCGCAATCACCTGTGCCTGAATTTCCGCAGCACCTTCAAAGATGTTGAGGATACGCGCGTCGCACAGCACGCGGCTGATCTTGTATTCCAGCGCGAAACCATTGCCGCCGTGGATTTGCAGACCGTTGTCGGCCGCGGCCCATGCCACGCGCGCGCCCAGCAGCTTGGCCATACCAGCCTCAACATCACAGCGCCGACCTTCGTCTTTTTCGAACGCGCTGAAATAGGTCAGCTGACGCGCCACCATGATCTCAACGGCCATCATCGCCAGCTTCGATGACACGCGGGGGAAGTTGATCAGTGACTTACCGAACTGCTTTCGGTCCTGCGCATATTGCATCGAGATATCGAGCGCTGATTGCGCCACACCAATCGCCCGCGCGGCGGTCTGGATGCGCGCGGACTCGAACGTCTCCATCAGCTGTTTAAAGCCTTTGCCTTCCTCTCCGCCCAGCAGATTTTCTCCTTTGACGTGGAAGCCATCAAAGGCCAGCTCGTATTCCTTCATGCCGCGATAGCCCAGAACCTCGATTTCGCCGCCGGTCATGCCTTCGGTCGGAAACGGAGCCTCGTCTGTGCCCGGTGTCTTTTCGGCCAGGAACATCGACAGACCTTTGTAATCGGTCGTGTCCGGGTCGGTGCGGGCCAGCAATGTCATCACATGGGTGCGCGCGGCGTGGGTGATCCAGGTCTTGTTGCCGGTCACTTTGTAGTCGTCACCGTCCTTGACGGCGCGGGTGCGCAGGCTGCCCAGATCAGACCCGGTGTTGGGCTCGGTGAACACGGCGGTGGGAAGGGTTTCGGCGCTGGCCAGTTGCGGCAGCCCCTTTTCCTTTTGCGCCTCGGTTCCGCCGGCGATGATCAACTCGGCGGCGATCTCGCTGCGGGTGCCGAGGCTGCCGACACCGATATAGCCGCGCGACAGTTCCCCGGAGACCACCCACATCGACGCCTTGGACAGGCACAGCCCGCCATATTATTCGGGAATGGTCAGCCCGAACACGCCGATTTCGGCAAGTTCGTTTATCACCTCCATTGGGATCAGCTCGTCGTTGAGATGCCAGTCATGGGCAAAGGGTTCGACCTTTTCCAGCGCATAGCGGCGGAACTGTTCGCGGATCATTTCCAGTTCGTCATCAAGGCCCGTGGCGCCAACAGTGATTTCGGCGCTGCGTTCCTGCATCAGCTCAACCAGCCGGGTGCGCGCGGCCTGCGTGTTGCCGCCTTGGGTCAGGGTCATGACCTCGTCGATCATAAGCCCGCGCATGTCATCCTGAGTTAGGCCCATGTCCTGCAGGCGCAAAATCTCGCCCTGGTTCATTGGGATGCCGCCATAGATCTGCCAAAGGTATTCGCCAAAGGCGATCTGGTGGATCAGCTGCTCGACTTCGCCAAACTTGCTCTCGCCCTGCATCCGGGTGGCCCAGGCCTGCATCTGGCGCAGGCTTTCGGTATAGGTTGCCAGCCAGGCCAACCCGTGCGCGGCGGTCTGGTTGGCCTCGATCAAAGCACCCGACACACGACCATTTTCACTGACCATGTCGCGCAACCGTGTGCGCGCGGTGTCCAGAATTGCATCGACCGGGGCGATTGCAGCCTGTGTGAGCACCAACAGATCCGGCAGGATCACCGGGTTGTTCATCGTCAGGTCTTGTCCATCATGGGCCATGAATCACATCCTTTTTTCGCGTTGGTTGCTGGTACTCATTTCGCAGGTGCAGCGCAACAAAAATACGCCTAACGGGTTGGATCATTGCGAAAATTGCGCATTGATTTTCCCATGCGCTGGCCTAATGCTGCCGCCTTGACGGCATATAGCACCAAATTGTTTCCAAAGTCGTTCCAGAATGTTTGGATTTTGCCCCCTGTGCCAGGACTAGGGATCAAGCTGCACCATCGGAAAGCGCGCCTTGATGGCGTTTTTTTGCCCGATGCTCAGATGATCCGGGCGCGGCGTGGCCAAAAGCGTGCGAGCGCGGTCGCGGGCGGTGTCCCAAGCCTGTCGCGCGCCGCGTTCGGCCCATTGGCGCGGCGGTTCGCGATCCGCAAGGCTGGGGTAAAAGTAATCGCGCTGCATCGCGGACAGGGTCTGGGGTTCGCCCAGAAAATGCCCGGTGCCCAGAACGGCCGCACAGATCGCCTCAAACCCGAGGTTTTCCTCACTGACCTCAATACCCCGCAAAGCCCGGTAAATATGGGCATGCATTTCGTCATCTAGCACGAAACCTTCAAAACTGGCTCCCAAAAGCGAGGCGGTCATGCCCGAACTTTCGTAAATCAGATTGCCGCCAGCCAAACCTGCGGCCAACGCGGTCAGGCCTTTTTCCATACCGTATTGCGCATCGGGCACCTTGGCATCGGTCATCGAGGCGGCGACGCCCGAGGGGAGACCCAGCCAGTTGCTCAGCTGCGCCGAGGCCGCGTTCAGTACTGCGATCTCGCCGCCACCCCCGGCAAAAGCGCCGCTGCGCAGGTCGATGACCAAAGGCCAGTTCGAGAAAATCATCGGGTGGCCGGGTTTGATCACATGTACCATCACCAGGCTGGCCAGCGTTTCGGCCAGCGATTGTGCCAGAAACCCGGCCAAAGTGGCTGGCGCCGTGGCACCGGCCTGTGCGGCAGTGATGCAGGACACTGGAATATTGTGAGCCAGACACTCAAAAACCACATCCACCGCGTCTTCGGCAAAACGCATAGGCGAGATCACCGGGCTGATATGCGCCTTGAGAAACGGGCGTTCGGCAAATGCGCCGGGGCCACCGGCGGCAATGTCCAGCATTTCGATAATCGGCGGGATGTGTTCGGCAATGGTAAAGGCGGTGGCAATGGGTTTGGTGGTGTTTGCGATCAGCGCATAGGCGGTGTTCACGTCCAGTTCGAAGATATCGGGCAGATCTGTCGCAATGCAGCAGCGCGTGAACCAGCTGACATTGGTCAATTGATCTTGCAAATGGGTAAAATCATGCAAGTCGCGCAAGGTCGATGCACGGTAGGTTTGCTGATCGATGTCCAGCACCTGAACCGCCGCGCCGCCCGTGCCGAAATGCACCTGTGCGCCGCCCACTTCGATGCTGCGCGCCGGATCACGCCCATGCAGGACAAAGTGTTTGGCGGCTTGTGCGATGGCGTCCTGGACCAAAGCGGTTGGCAGTGTCACCCGCCCGTTGGCCTGTTGCGTGGCGCCGTGCGCCAACAGGCGTTTGGTCAATCTGTTGGGAACCTCGCCCATCCCAAGCTCGGCCAAAAGCCGCAAGGCAGTTGCGTAAATTGCATCAAGATCAGTGGTACTCAGTGGAGTGTATTGCCCGCCGGCCTGTCCGGGTGGGCAGGGGTTGATAACTGGGGGTGCTGCGCGTTCGGCGATCCGGCTGCGTCGACCGGTGCGCTTGGATTGGGAATTGGCCATCCGTCATCCTTGGCTTGTTTCACGGTGTGCCTGCAAGCCCCGGGGCGCAGATAACAGACATCAGCGATGCAACAAAAAAGGGCCCCGGCGCAGTGACCGGGGCCCTTTGCGATCGTTTTGGGATCAGCCGATGGCAGCAGCTTTCACGTCTTCGTCGATGAACGGAACATATTGCGCAAAGTTGTCTGCAAACATTTGCACCAGTTTGGTCGCCTGACGGTCGTAGCTTTCGGGGTTGTCCCAGGTGCGGCGGGGATCCAGCAGAACCTCGGCAACACCGGGGGCTGCGACCGGAACGTCAAAGCCAAAGTTGGGATCCTTGCGGAACTCGGCCTCGGCCAGCGATCCGTTCAGCGCGGCGGTCAGCAGGGCGCGGGTGGCGCGGATCGGCATCCGGCTGCCTGTGCCATAAGCGCCGCCGGTCCAGCCGGTGTTGACCAGCCAGCAGGTCGCGCCGTGCTGAGCGATCTTTTCGCGCAGCAAGTTGCCATAGATCTCGGGTCGGCGCGGCATGAAAGGCGCGCCAAAGCAGGTGCTGAACGTGGGCTCGGGTTCGGTCACACCACGCTCGGTGCCGGCCACCTTGGAGGTAAATCCGCTGAGAAAGTGATACATCGCCTGCGCCGGGGTCAGTCGCGCGATGGGGGGCAAAACGCCAAACGCATCGCAGGTCAGCATGATAATGTTCTTGGGATGACCGCCAAGCGCGGATTCCGACGCGTTAGAGATATAGTGCAGCGGATAAGCGCAGCGCATGTTTGCGGTCAGGCTGTCATCCTCGAAATCCAGTTCCTTGGTTTCGGGATCAAAAATCATGTTTTCGATCACTGTGCCGAATTTGTTGGTGGTCGCATAGATCTCGGGTTCGGCCTCGGGGCTGAGCGAGATCGTCTTGGCATAACATCCGCCCTCAAAGTTGAACGTGCCGCGATCGGACCAGCCATGTTCATCGTCGCCGATCAGCGTACGGCCCGGATCGGCGCTGAGCGTTGTTTTTCCGGTGCCGGACAGGCCAAAGAACACGGCGGTATCGACAGGATTGCCATTCGCGTGGTTGGCCGAACAGTGCATCGGCATGATGCCTTTTTCCGGCAGCAGGTAGTTCAGCAATGTGAACACCGATTTCTTGTTCTCACCGGCATATTCGGTGCCACCGATCAGGATCAGCTTGCGATCGAAATTCATCGCAATCACAGTTTCGCTGCGGCAATTGTGTTTTCGCGGATCGGCTTTGAAGCTTGGGCAGTTGATTACAGTGAAGTCGGCGGTGAAATCATCAAGCGCGTCGCGGTCAGGGCGGCGCAGCATGGTGCGGATGAACAGCCCGTGCCAAGCCAGTTCAGTGATCATACGCACGTCAATTGAATAGGCCGGATCGGCGCCGCCAACCAAATCCTGTACGAAATAGTCGCGCCCCTTCATGTGCTCGAGCATATCGGTGTACAAGGCGTCGAACCCTTCGGACGACATTTCAGCGTTATTTTCCCACCAAATTGTATCAATCACGCTGTCGGTTTTGACCACGTGCTTGTCTTTGGGCGACCGGCCGGTGAATTTGCCGGTGGTCACAAGGAAGGTGCCGCCATTGCCCAAAGTGCCCTCATCGCGCTTTAGAGCGGCCTCCATAAGCGCCGGTTCCATAAAGTTGTAATAGACATTTCCCAGACCCTCGATGCCCTGATCTTCGAGGCGGAACTGCGGGTTAACCCGACCTGATGTCATGTGTACATTCTCCTGTATCGGCGCGGCGGGATCGTTGTAATCCGTTGCGACCTTGGGGCTTTTGGGTCCAAACTGACCCGGTGCTGCGGTCTTAACATGGCGCTGGAAGCCATGAACAGGTCGCTTACCCGTAGTTAGCGCAACCAAGCCTATGTTTAGCGCAACCATGAATTTCAGGCACAAGCGAACTGTGCCCGATCTGCGACAATTCAATCAAT
This sequence comes from Sedimentitalea sp., assembly GCA_045105075.1. Lineage (GTDB taxonomy): Bacteria > Pseudomonadota > Alphaproteobacteria > Rhodobacterales > Rhodobacteraceae > JBGCDD01. The sequence goes on from JBGCDD010000142.1 coordinate 11,145, forward strand.
CCTAAGGTTTTTTTGCCCAAATGAGGACGCATGTTGGGCGTGATTCGCACTTAAGGATTGATTCGAAAGGTCAAAACAACGATGACTGAAAGAAAAACAGGCAAAAAACGAGCAGTATAGGGGCACATTAGATGTCAAAGATCGCGTTGGTGGACGACGACAGGAACATCCTGACGTCGGTGTCGATGACTCTCGAAGCCGAAGGCTTTGAGGTTGAAACGTATAATGATGGACAGGCGGCACTAGACGCCTTTAACAAGAAATTGCCGGATATGGCTGTGCTCGACATTAAGATGCCGCGCATGGACGGGATGGATCTGTTGCAGCGTTTGCGCCAGAAAACCCAGATGCCGGTGATTTTTCTCACGTCCAAGGACGATGAGATTGACGAGGTTCTCGGGCTGCGCATGGGCGCAGACGATTATGTCAAAAAGCCTTTTTCGCAGCGGCTTTTGGTTGAACGCATCCGGGCGCTGTTGCGCCGTCAGGATGCCGTTGACGGCGATGCAATCGGTGCAGGCCCGGAAGCCAAAGTGATGGAACGAGGCGAGTTGCGGATGGATCCGTTGCGCCATTCCGTAAGTTGGAAAGGTCGCGATGTATCTTTGACAGTGACCGAATTCCTGCTTTTGCAAGCTTTGGCCCAACGGCCCGGTTTCGTCAAAAGCCGGGATCAGTTGATGGATGTGGCATACGACGATCAAGTCTATGTTGATGACCGCACAATCGACAGCCATATCAAGCGTTTGCGTAAGAAGATGCGCACCGCAGATGATGATTTCTCTGCCATCGAAACGCTTTATGGCATTGGCTATCGATACAACGAAGAATAGCGGCTTCCGGCCTGAATTCTGGCTTTCGAAAGGGACGTAGATGCGCGATACAAGCTCTCCCCCGATCTATCGCAGCGGTGATGTTGTTCTGGGCGACGATTGGGTCGCGCCGGACAGCACTGTTGCACAGGAACTGCAGGTCAAACGGGCCAGGCGCAGCTTCTTCGCGCTGCGCGGCTCACCGCTGACTCGCAAGATCATCACATTCAACCTGATTGCGTTGAACATATTGGTGGCTGGTATTCTCTATTTGAATGCCACGCGCGAGAGTCTTGTGCTGCAACGCGCGAGTGCTTTGATCGGCGAAACCGAGCTTATTGCCAACGTGTTCGAAGCCCAACTTCCTGTTGGAGGCCCGGTCAATCTGGCGGCGGGTGATGGGATCAATATCCCTGAAACCCTTGAAATGCTGAGTTTGCGAAACGGCGTTGAGGTTTTTGTATTTGACGCAGCGCAGACCCTCGTGGGGCAGACCAAAGGATCGGGTCAGAGTGAAACGCTAACGGCGCTTGCACCCGATCGCGAGGGGCGCACGTTGATCAGTGACGGTTTGACCAAGATTTGGTCGAGCGTTTCTTCTGTTTTTGCCTCTCGCAGTAGTGACGAAGCACCCAGTCTTGAAACCCAGCTTCGCGCAATGGTTCCGGCCACGCTTGGTAAGGGCGTGCAAGTTGAAACCGGGCTCGACACGGCCGGAGGCACTGTGTTTTCTGCTGCAACTCCGATATTGCGCGGTGGCGTTGCCGTCGGCGTTGTGGCTGTTGCCAGTCCTTCTGGCGAGATTGACGCCCTTGTCAGGGGTGAACGCGAACGAGTGTTGCAAATGTTTGTCATTGCGATCCTGGTGTCGATCGGTCTCAGTCTGGTTTTGGCTTCAACGATCGCCAATCCATTGGCGGATTTGGCGCAAGCGGCCGAACTTGGCCGCGATCGTAATGCGCGCAAGATGAACCCAGGCCGCATCCGCATTCCGGACCTGACGGCGCGCCCCGATGAAATCGGGCGTCTCAGCCGGGCGCTGCGTGGCATGGTATCAGCGCTGTACAATCGAATTGATGGCAACGAACAATTTGCTGCCGATGTCGCACATGAAATCAAGAATCCGCTGGCCAGTCTTCAGTCTGCTGTCGGAACTTTGCGCATGATAAAACGCGACGATCAGCGCGAAAAGCTAATGGACGTCATCGAACATGATGTGCGCAGGCTTGACCGCCTTGTAAGTGATATCTCCAATGCCTCGCGTCTGGACGCTGAGCTGGTCAAGGAAGAGGAAGAGCGGTTCAATCTGCTGACAATGTTGGCCAACCTGAACCAATACCTTGGTGAAGATGCGCGCGCAAAAGGCATTGATTTCATCACCGATCTACCGCCTGACCCAATTGCGATACATGGGCTTGAAGCTCGTTTGGCTCAAGTGTTTGTCAATCTGATCACAAATGCGATCTCGTTCTGCGAAGATGGCGACGCAATTCGTGTTTGGGCACGCAAACGAGAGAACCGTGTTTTGATTGTAGTAGAAGACACCGGTCCCGGCATCCCGGACCAGGCGCTGAGCAAGATCTTCAAACGCTTTTATTCGCAACGTCCCGAAGAACATTTCGGCAATAACTCCGGTCTGGGTCTGGCAATTTCAAAACAAATCGTTGAAGCGCACGGTGGCGTCGTTTGGGCTGAAAACATTCGCCCGACCGAAGCGGACCCAACGTCCGAACCATTGGGCGCCCGTTTTGTCGTAGGCCTTCCCGTCTAGTGTTATGAGGGCAAATGCCGTGCATGCCACCTGCGTGCGCGCGTTTGATCAGGGTCTCCTGATCATGGGGTCTTCCGGCTCGGGCAAGTCCAGCCTAGCGCTTGCATTGATGGGGTTGGGTGCCGAGCTTGTTGCCGATGACAGAGTGCATTTGCAAGTGTCAGGTCAAAAGCTCATTGCGTCTTGTCCCGAAGCGATCTCAGGCCAGATCGAAGCCCGCGGCCTGGGCGTGTTGCGCGCCAACCCTGCGAAGCCAACGGCGTTGAGTTTCGTACTGGATCTGGACTTGATCGAAGATGATCGATTGCCACAACGCCGTGACATCAGGTTACAAGGCGTGGTTTTGCCCTTGCTTCGTCGTCCGCCAGGACCACATCTGGCTACAAACATAATTCAACTTTTAAAGTCGGGACGGATCGACGTATGACCCCTCATCCTCCAACGCATTTGGTTTTGGTCACCGGGCCCTCGGGTGCAGGCAGGTCGACCGCGATCAATGTGCTCGAGGACATCGGGTTTGAATCGATCGACAACCTGCCGCTCAACCTGCTGCCCAGATTGTTGGAGGGGCCAGAACCGTCCCGCCCATTGGCCCTGGGTATTGACACACGCAACCGGGATTTCTCAACAGCCGCTTTGCTGGACCTGGTCGAGCAACTTAGTGTGCGCCCAGATACCAACACCACTGTCCTCTATCTTGATTGTCACAGTGATATTTTGCTTAGGCGCTATTCTGAAACCCGCCGTCGCCACCCTCTTGCCCCTGCGGAAAGCCCCGAGATCGGCGTTGCCCGCGATCTGGATCTGCTTGGTCCAATCCGTGAGCGTGCAGATATGTTGATCGACACATCTGACTTGAATGTGCATCAATTGAGGGCTGAAATCGAACGCTGGTTTGCTCCGCAAACGGATTCTGGAATGGCGGTCTCGGTGCATTCCTTTTCGTATAAGCGCGGGTTGCCCCGGGGCATCGATATGGTATTTGACTGCCGTTTTTTGAGAAACCCCTACTGGGAGCCTAGCCTGCGTGCGTTGGATGGCCGTGATTCGGAGGTTGCGTGCCATGTCATGGGTGATCCGCGCTGCGCCCCCTTTTTTGAACGAGTCCTCGATCTGACGCGGCTTTTGTTGCCGGCCTATGTAGACGAAGGGAAATCTCATCTGGCGATTGCGTTTGGCTGTACCGGGGGCCAGCACCGGTCGGTTACCTTGGCGCAAAGCTTGGCCAAGGCTCTTGCGGAAGACGGCCAGCAGGTGTCAATTAGACACCGAGAGCTTCAGGGCCGCCAACCGGATGAGAGACCAAAGTGATCGGAATTGTGATCGTTGCCCATGGCGGCCTCGCCCGCGAATATTTGGCGGCAATGCAACATGTGGTTGGACAGCAACCCGGATTGTGCGCCATCGCTATCGACGCCGACCATAATCGGGAATCAAAGGAGCACGAGATTTGCACCGCCGCGGACAACGTGGACTCAGGCAGCGGTGTGGTTTTGGTGACAGACCTTTTTGGCGGTTCGCCCTCTAATCTCAGTCTGCGTGCCTGCGCTCCGGCCAACCGTCGGATCCTGTATGGAGCGAATCTGCCCATGTTGATCAAACTGGCAAAAAGCCGCCACCTTCCTGTGGCTGATGCTGTGCGAATCGCCATGGATGCCGGAAAAAAATACATCGACAGTCAAAACATTAGTTCTTCCTGAAAGCCCCTGTCTGCCCATGACCAAGTGTTCTCTGAAAATCATTAACGAAAAGGGCTTACACGCCCGAGCATCGGCCAAACTGGTTGAGGTCGTCGAAGGTTTTGATGCCCAGGCCGAAGTCTCACGCGACGGCCTGTCGGCGTCTGGTGACAGCATCATGGGCCTTTTGATGTTGGCAGCGTCCAAGGGAACGACTATTGACGTGAGGACGTCCGGGCCGGATGCTGAAGCTCTGGCCCACGCGCTCACAGCTTTGGTGGCCGACAGATTCGGCGAAGGGTTCTGACAGACCCCACACCGTACGGGGAACGGAAACAAAACGTGGCGGACACAGCGCAAGACAACACGCCGGTCATCGGCGCCGATCTGAACCAGCCGCCCGAGGGCGAAACCTACGACCGTCGCACACTCACTTATGCCAACTCGTTCGATGATCCTTGGACCAGTTTTGCAATTCGCGCGATTGAGTGGTTCACCGGAAAACTGACCATCTTGCGCATGGTGCGACGCTTCGAAAAGACCAACGAACAATACCGAGGACAGAAATTCTGGCGTGGTGCGCTGAATGTCATGGGCATCGAGGTGCAGACCCCGGAAGATCAGATTGCTCATATCCCGGCTGAGGGCCCCGTCGTTGTCGTTGCCAACCACCCTCATGGCATGGTTGATGGGATGATTTTTGCCGATCTCATCGGGCGGGTACGTCAGGACTATCGCATTTTGACCCGCTCGGTTTTGACTGGCCTCGACGAAGCAGCAACCTCCTTCATGATCCCGGTGCCTTTCCCACACGACCCGGAAGCACAACGCAAAATGGTGGAAATGCGGACCGCAGCCATGGCGCATCTGGAAAAAGGCGGTGTGGTTTGCCTGTTCCCGTCAGGCGTCGTGATGTCATCGGACAGCTTGTTTGGGCCGCCTATCGAACGGGAATGGAGCGTCTTCACCGCCAAGATGATCCGACGCTCTGGTGCCAAGGTGGTTCCGATTTTCTATCCTGGTGCAAATTCGCGGTGGTATCAGATCGCCAACCGTATCTCTCCGATATTGCGCCAAGGTCTGCTGCTGCATGAAATCGTAAGGTCGTGCAAAAAGCCCCAGAAACCAGTGATTGGGGCACCACTTGATGACCAACAGATGAAGATGCTTGAAAGCGACCCGCGCGGCTTCATGGCATGGTTGCGTACGCACACGCTTGATCTTAAAAACTGACCCTTTACTTCCTCTTGCCGAAAATATCCCGGGGGTGAATGGGCCCGCCGGGCCCAGAGGGGGCAGCGCCCCCAGCACACCATCACCGTGTTGGTACGGGCATTTCACCGCGATAGTCGTAAAAACCGCGCTGCGATTTTCGGCCTAACCAGCCGGCTTCGACATATTTTGTCAGCAAAGGACAGGGTCGGTATTTCGTGTCCGCCAATCCATCATGAAGCACGTTCATGATCGCAAGACAGGTGTCTAACCCGATAAAATCAGCCAGTTCCAAAGGGCCCATCGGGTGATTTGCGCCCAGCTTCATCGACTGATCAATCGATCTCACGTTTCCAACGCCTTCGTACAACGTGTAAACTGCCTCGTTGATCATTGGCATCAGGATACGGTTTACAATGAATCCGGGAAAATCCTCTGCACTGGCCGAGGTTTTGCCCAACCTCTCAACCACCTCGCGACAGGCTGAAAATGTCGGCTCATCCGTTGCGATACCGCGGATCAATTCCACCAACTGCATCAAAGGCACAGGGTTCATAAAGTGAAAGCCCATAAAACGCTCGGGTCTGTCGGTACGGCTGGCCAGTCGAGTGATGGAAATCGAAGACGTGTTGGATGTCAAAATGGTCTGAGGGCGCAAATGGGGTTGCAGGTCTTCAAAGATCGCTTGCTTGACCGTTTCGCGTTCCGTGGCAGCCTCAATCACCAGATCTGTTGCGCCCAAGTCTGACAAGGCCAACGTGGTCGAGATCCGTGCCATCGCACTGGTCATGTCTGCTTCGCCAATTTTGCCGCGCGACACTTGCCGCGCCAGATTTGCCTCGATCCCGGACACGGCCTTTTCGAGTGCCTTTTGACTGATGTCGGTCAACAGCACCTGATAGTCTGCCAAAGCCATAACGTGAGCTATCCCGTTGCCCATCTGCCCTGCGCCGATCACACCGATTGTCTGAATTGTCATGCCGTCGTCCCCTACCATTCGCTCCAACCATACCGGCCCAAAGCATGGCCCCACAAGGGTCCGGATCAGCTACATTTTGCACCAAATTCGCACTTTAGCATCTTTGAAAGAGAATCAGCGCAAGCATGGCCATGGGTGAGTCAAAACATAAATGGTGGGCGAAATGAGCTTTCAAGGTACAAGTGCCAACGCGCTTGATGAACTTCCGTGCCGATACGGAGAGTCCAAATTATTGATGCGAGGGCCAAGGCGTGAGCCGAGGGGTCCCTATTTTGCTGTCCTTGGTGGGACAGAGACTTACGGTAAATTCGTTGCCAATCCATTTCCAACGTTGTTGGAACAGGATTTGGATAAAATGGTTGTTAACCTTGGATCAGTGAACGCGGGCTTGGATTCCTTCGTCTACGATCGGGATGTCCTCGATGTTGCCGCTGGCGCCGAATGCTGCCTGATCCAAGTTTTGGGCGCTCAGAATCTAACCAACCGCTTTTACCGTGTGCATCCGCGGCGCAATGATAGGTTTTTGGAACCCTCCGCTTTGTTGCGAAGCATCTATCCTGAGGTGGATTTTACCGAATTCAACTTTACCAATCACATGCTGCGAAGCTTGGAGGCACGCGCGCCCGACCGGTTCTTGCCAATCGTTGATGAATTGAAAAGCGCTTGGAGCAAGCGCATGAAATTGCTGTTCAAGGCTGTGGGGCGCAAGCCGTTGTTGATCTGGGTGCGTCACAAAATGTCGCGACCCTATGACAAGTTCGGAGATCCGGCCTTGGTGGACCGCGCAATGCTCGAAGAGTTAGAGCCTCAGACTCGTGGCATTGTCGAAATCATGGTGCCGCGCGCGGCGCAGGGCGGCGAGATGGACGGTATGATGTATGGGAATTTGCAGGCGCCACTTGCCGAGCACATGATTGGGCCTGTTGGCCACCGTTCCATCGCTGAAAGGCTGCTGCCACTTCTGGGGGCAGAATAGGAAAAGGCCCGCAACTCGCTGCGGGCCCTTTCAAGATTACTACGCCTCAGACTTTTTCCGTCAACTCAGGCACTGCTGCAAAAAGGTCGGCAACCAAACCAAAATCAGCCACCTGGAAAATCGGCGCCTCTTCGTCTTTGTTGATCGCAACGATCACTTTGCTGTCCTTCATGCCGGCCAAGTGTTGGATGGCTCCGGAAATGCCCACGGCGACATAGAGATCAGGTGCCACCACTTTGCCGGTTTGGCCAACCTGCCAATCGTTGGGGGCATAGCCCGAGTCGACCGCCGCGCGCGATGCGCCAACCGCCGCACCAAGCTTGTCAGCCAGCTTTTCGATCAGCGCAAAGTCCTCTTCGGAACCCACGCCGCGTCCGCCGGAAACAACCACGCCTGCTGACGTCAGCTCGGGGCGGTCGCTTGCGGCGACCTTGTCTTCGACCCATTCAGACAGGCCAGGGTTGGCAACCGCTGAGATCGTCTCAACCGAGGCCGACCCACCGTCGCCAGCCGCGTCAAAGGTGGATGTGCGAAACGAAACCACTTTTTTCGCATCGGTCGATGTCACGGTTTGGATCGCGTTGCCCGCATAGATTGGGCGTTCGAACGTGTTGCCGTCCACGACGCCTGAGGCATCGGAAATAACCATAACGTCCAAAAGCGCTGCGACCCGTGGCAGCACATTTTTGGCGTCGGTCGTCGCTGGTGCAACGATATGCTCGTAGTCACCAGCCAAGGACACGATCAAAGCTGCGGTCGGTTCGGCCAAACGATGACCGAGCGACGCATCTTCCGCGACCAAAACTTTGGAAACGCCGGCAATCTTGGCCGCAGCTTCGCCTGCTGCGGCGGCAGACGCGCCAGCGCACAACACAGTGACATCGCCCAGTTTTGTTGCTGCCGTCACCGCTTTTGCGGTCGCATCCAGCGCCAATTCGCCATCGGTGACTTCTGCAAGGAGAAGAACAGCCATTACACAGCCCCCACTTCTTTGAGTTTCGCAATCAGTTCATCAACCGAACCCACTTTGATCCCTGCCGCGCGCGCTTCGGGTTCTGTTGTCGCGGTGATCGTCAGGCGAGGTGTCACATCAACACCAAAGTCCGCAGCGGTTTTTTCATCCAGCGGTTTCTTCTTGGCCTTCATGATGTTGGGCAGTGACGCATAGCGCGGCTCGTTCAGGCGCAAATCAACTGTGATGATCGCCGGCATGGTGACTTTGATCGTCTGCAATCCGCCGTCGACTTCGCGCGTAACAACGGCCGCATCGCCGTCAATGTCCAGCTCAGACGCAAACGTGCCCTGGCTCCAACCCAGCAACGCGCTGAGCATTTGGCCGGTTGCATTCATGTCATTGTCGATGGCCTGTTTGCCACACAGCACCAAGCCGGGTTGTTCCGCGTCCACAATTGCTTTGAGTATTTTGGCAACCGAGAGTGGCTCAATGTCGGTGTGAACATCATCCGCAGCGATGACCAGAATGGCGCGATCGGCACCCATCGCCAGTGCTGTGCGCAGCGTTTCCTGGTTTTGTTTCACGCCGATAGACACAGCGATGATTTCTTCCACCTTACCCGCTTCTTTCAAGCGGATTGCTTCTTCCACCGCGATCTCGTCAAACGGGTTCATCGACATCTTTACGTTGGCCAGATCAACACCGCTGCCATCCGCTTTGACACGGACCTTAACGTTATAGTCGATCACGCGCTTGACAGGTACCACCACCTTCATGAGCGTTTAACTCCCTCATTCCGCCAAGCCGTCCAATCGACTCGGTTCACTTCATCTGCGCTGTAGATAGCGTCGCGGGACTGTATAAAACAGCGTAAAATCGTCACGTTTGCGCCCTTGGACGTCGCGTTTTGGCTTAGCGATTGGCGCCCGGAACCCACAATACATCGTCTTTACCACCGTTATTGGCCGTGCGCGCGGCAACAAAAAACCAATCAGACAACCTGTTGAGGTATTTCACAGCCTGCGGATTGACCGCTTCCATCGTTGCCAATTCCACCGACAATCGCTCTGCGCGGCGCGCCACAGTGCGACAAATGTGCAAATGCGCGGCCAAGGCAGACCCGCCCGGCAGGATAAAACTGCGCAGAGGTTCAAGACCCTCGTTCATCACATCGATTTCCTGCTCAAGCCGGTCGACCTGAGCGGCAGCCATGCGCAACGGCGGATATTCGCTTTCGGCGTCTTTTTCCATGTCGGGGCGACACAGATCGGCCCCAAGATCAAACAGATCGTTCTGGATCAGCGCCAGCGACGCATCCACATCTCCATCTGAGTGCAAGCGTGCGACGCCCAATGTCGCGTTCAGCTCGTCGACAGTGCCATAGGCGGCGACTCGGGTGGAATGCTTGGCCACACGTGCGTTGTTTCCCAAAGCGGTTTCGCCAGCATCGCCGGTTTTCGTGTAAATTTTGTTGAGAACAACCATTATTGGCCCCCTTGGCCGCGCAGATAGACGAAGCCGACGATCAATATGACGGCGACAAACTGAGCCGCCAGCCGCAACCGCATCATCTTGTTGGCATTGTTTTTGTTAAAGGCGCCGCCCTTGGCAAAACCACCAAGCCCGATCATCAAAATGATAACAACGGCGGCGATGGCCACGATGATGATGAAAAATAGCGGGTCTTGCATGTTCGCCTCGTTCCGATTGCCTGTGCGACGTCATCTAGCGGGGTGTGGCTCAAAAGCGAACAGGAATTATGCCCGCGTGATGATGCGGTCCAATGCACGCGTTGACAGCACACGGCGCAGAAAGCCCGCGATATAGACAATTGTTGTCACATAATAGCGTGGTTTGGGGCGCGGCGACTCCAGTGCGTGGATCAATTTGGCAGTAACCGCGCTTGCCGGCAGCTCAAACCGATCCGGGGCGCCGGCCTGGTGCATTCTTGGCAGCAGTTTGGCTTCGTATTCTGCGCGTTTGGCAGACCCTTGCCAATTGATGTAACGCTCAAAATAAGGAATGCTCTTTTCGCGAAACATCGTTGTGATGGGTCCCGGCTCGATCAAGATGACATCGATCCCATCAGGCGCTAGCTCGATGCGCATCACATCCGATAGCCCTTCAAGAGCGTGTTTGGTCGCCGTGTAGGCGCCGCGCCACCGCATATGAACCAGTCCAAGCCCCGAAGAACATTGGACAATACGCCCCGAGCCTTGCGTTCGCATCACAGGGATCACCAAACGGGTCAACGTGTGCCAACCAAAGACGTTGGCTTCAAAGATCGCGCGCAATCCGTCGGTCGGCAAGTCTTCGACCAACGCGTTCAACTGGTGTGCGCCATTGTTGAACAGGGCATCCAACGTGCCGCCAGTGGCCGCGAGCACTTCGTCAATCCCGTTTTGAATGCTGGCTTCATCGCAATAATCGATACGAGGGGACTCAAAACCAAGGCTTTTCAGATGGTTGCAGTCTTCCTGTTTGCGACAGGAGGCAAAAACACGCCACCCCCGTGCGCGCAAACCTTGCGCAGCGTCCAACCCGATTCCAGAAGAACAGCCGGTGATAAGGATCGATTTTTGCATGATGCGACCTCAGGTTGTGCCCGCTCAGCGATGACGCAAAGCCTGCTCGGACGCAACATAGGGTTCTAATTTAGGCCAGCCAACAAGTAGTCCGCGATCCATCCCTCGCGACCAGAGGCCACAACGCGCAACTGAACCCAGCCGTCGCCGCCATCACTCAGAACCTCCACACGTGCATCACGGGTTAGTTTCGTGACCACCGAATGATCGGTTCCGGGACCTGCGCGCAAATTGACGCGGCTTGCGTTTACAACTCGAATATCGCGAGCTTCAATCGACGTGACAACAGGGTCAACCGGACGAACAGTGGTTGTCGTCGGGACTTCGACAAGGCCAGAAGCACCGTCTTCCAAAGAGGCCAGCGTGAGACCCTCGCCCCGGGCACCGCCTTCTGGGAACAATGACAATCCACCGCCCGCTGCTGCGCCCAATTGTCCAATACGTTCTTGCGCGATTTCAGCGCGACGATTTGGGTTGGCCGCCGGACGTTCCGGGGCAGTTGGGCGTACGACCAATTCGGTAACCGCCACACGTTCCACCTGTTCAACAGGCTCGGTGCGCACCGTCTCGGTACGCGTTACGGCGGGCGCTTCGGCGTGTTGAACTGGGGCAAGTCGGCGCGGTTCAAAATCAGCACCGCCGCTCATTTCGTAAAAAACCCAGCCCAGGCCCAAAAATGTCACAACGATAAAGCGCTTCATCACGCTACCCCCAGAACTTTCAAAAAACATGTACGTGTTACGCGCTGCACCCGCCGCAGATTGAGCACTGTTTACCTGATCCAGCGATTCGGACCATGGGGAAGTGGCGGTTTTTTCTCCCCTGCGACTTGTCAGCATGGCCGGCGTAAAAACCCGATATGGCGACCTTGCTGTGCGCCCGTACGCTCGCTACACAGCATCTATGAGCGACAACTCCGATGACCCCAACATAAAGGACGCGCCAGGTTCCGGCGAAGTGGCCGAACCGTTGCGTCGTGCCATTGGCGAACGGTATCTGACTTACGCGTTGTCGACCATCATGCACCGGGCGCTTCCTGATGCGCGCGATGGACTTAAACCGGTGCATCGTCGGATTCTTTACGCAATGCGCGAACTGCGTCTGTCGGCAAACGGTGGTTTTCGCAAATCCGCCAAGATTTCCGGCGACGTGATGGGCAACTACCACCCCCATGGTGACGCTGCGATTTATGATGCGATGGCGCGTTTGGCGCAGGATTTCAACGTTCGCTACCCTCTCGTCGATGGTCAGGGCAATTTTGGCAACATCGACGGCGACAACCCAGCCGCAAGCCGGTACACCGAAGCCCGCATGACCATAGTGGCCGAGGCGCTGTTGGACGGCTTGAACGAGGATGCCGTTGATTTCAGGGACAATTACGACGGAACCCTCAGCGAACCTGTGGTTCTGCCGGCACAGTTTCCCAATCTTTTGGCCAATGGGTCGTCGGGCATTGCGGTGGGCATGGCCACCAATATTCCGCCCCATAACATTGCCGAACTGTGCGACGCCTGCCTGCATTTGATCAAAACGCCCGACGCACGGGACGACACGCTGTTGAACTTTGTGCCTGGGCCCGACTTTCCGACCGGGGGCGTGCTGGTTGAACCAAGTGACAGTATCGCAAACGCCTACCGTACGGGGCGCGGCTCGTTTCGGCTGCGCTGTGCGTGGCATGTGGAAAAGCTGGATCGTGGCACGTGGCAAATCATCATTACCGAGATCCCGTATCAGGTTCCAAAATCCCGCCTGATTGAAAAAATAGCCGAGCTTATTCAAAGCAAGAAAATTCCCATTCTGGCCGACGTGCGCGACGAATCTGCCGAAGATGTGCGCATGGTTCTCGAGCCGCGGTCCAAAAACGTCGAACCTGATGTGCTCATGGGCATGCTCTATCGCAGTTCCGATCTGGAAGTGCGGTTTTCCCTGAACATGAATGTGCTGATCGACGGAGTGACCCCACAAGTTTGCTCGATGAAAGAGGTTTTGCGCGCCTTCCTCGATCATCGCCAAGAGGTTTTGTTGCGTCGATCGCGCCATCGATTGGCCAAGATTGACCACCGGCTTGAGGTGTTGGAAGGTTTTATTGTTGCTTTCCTAAATCTGGATCGGGTTATCGACATCATTCGTTATGACGATGACCCGAAATCGGCCCTGATGCGCGAAGATTGGAGCCTGGAGCATCCGCGCGCCATGACCGAGGCCGATTACGTTGGCCCCAAGCCCGGCGAAGGAGAGCTGAGCGACGTACAAGTCGAAGCGATCTTGAACATGCGGCTGCGCAGTTTGCGGCGTCTGGAAGAGATGGAGCTGCTGCGCGAGCAATCCGAATTGATGGAAGAACGCGCGCAGATCGAAGATCTGCTGGAAAGTCCCGAGCTGCAATGGGCGCGCATCTCGGATCAATTGCGCGAGACCAAAAAACAATTCGGGAAAAGCTATGATGGCGGCGCGCGACGCACCCGTCTGGAAGAAGCCGGTGAAATCGAGGACGTTCCGCTTGAGGCGATGATTGATCGGGAACCGATCACGGTCGTGTGCTCTCAGATGGGGTGGATCCGCGCCATGACCGGGCATATCGATCTGACGCGCGAGTTGAAATTCAAAGACGGTGATGCGCCTCGTTTTGTGTTTCATGCCGAAACCACCGACCGGTTGCTGGTTTTTGGCTCTAATGGGCGGTTTTATACGATTTCCGCGTCCAATCTGCCTGGCGGGCGGGGCATGGGTGAGCCGTTACGCCTGATCGTGGATCTTCCAAATGAGGCTGAGATTGTCGATCTTTTCATCCATGCGCCGGGTCGTAAACTGTTGGTGGCATCCAGTGCTGGTGACGGTTTTGTTGTTCCAGAAGATGATGTTATCGCACAGACACGCAGCGGCAAACAGGTGCTGAACGTGCGCGGTGACGTCCGGGCGCGCGTGTGCAAGCCGGTGACCGGTGATGCTGTGGCCGTGGTCGGTGAAAACCGCAAAGTTCTTGTGTTTGGGCTTAATGAATTGCCTGAAATGGCGCGGGGCAAAGGTGTTCGACTACAGCGTTACAAGGACGGCGGTTTGTCGGACGCGGCGACTTTTGTGCGTGAAAACGGGCTCAACTGGCTCGACCCTGCCGGGAGGACGCGCACCGAGACCCAGTTGGACGAATGGGTCGGAAAACGCGCCGGAACTGGCCGCATGGCGCCACGTGGTTTTCCCAGGGACAATCGATTTACGTGATTGTCTGGGGCGCAACTGGTTTGCGCAAACTGCTCAACTGCTCTAAATGTTGCAAAAAACAGGCCCATCGAGAGTTTCCATGATCAAACGTTTCGTATTGTTTTGCGCGTTGTCCCTTTTGGTTGCGTGTACTGCACCGCAGCAAACCGATGTCCCGCTATCTGACCTCGGCGCTTTCCGCCTGGGGCACAATGTTGTTGTTGCATCCAAAGCGCAGAAGGGCCCGATTTCTCGGGATGCGACGGAACAGGATTGGGTGGCTGCGCTGTCCTCGGCCATGGAAGCGCGTTTTGATAGATATCAGGGCGATCAGCTCTACCACCTCGGTCTGAGCGTAGAGGGTTACATGCTTGCGCCTCCAGGCGTGCCGCTGGTCTACACACCCAAGTCGGCCTTGATCCTGAACATCACCGTTTGGGACGATGCGGCAAACGCCAAGCTGAATGAAAAGGTGCATCAAATCACGGTTTTCGAAACCACCACTGGCGGTTCCTTTCTGCTTGGGTCGGGCAACAAGCGCACGAAAGAGGAACAACTTGCCGGTTTGTCAGCCAATGCGGTGCGTGAGATTGAAAAGTGGATGGTGGAACAAGCCCGCGACAACAGTTGGTTTGCGCCCCGCGCAGGCGCTGCGACAACGGCTGTGGTGCCTCGTTCCAACCCGCCCGAAGAGGACGGCTGACTTTTGTGTTGCTAGTTCATTTTGCGGACCCTCCGAAATTTACTTCCATATCAGGGTAGTGCCAAATCGTTGCTTGTCGGTAAACTCCGCAACACTTGCGATTGTGAAAGCAGGGATTGATTTCCCCCGACGAAGCCAATATGTGCCGCGCGCAGTAGAAACTCACGGGTCGCGCTGCGACCCCACATTTCAAAAGGGCGCCGTACCATGGCAAAGGAAAAGTTTGAACGTAATAAGCCGCATGTTAACATCGGCACGATTGGGCATGTTGACCATGGCAAGACGACGCTGACGGCTGCGATTACGAAGTATTTTGGCGACTTCAAAGCGTATGACCAGATTGAC
>JBGCDD010000143.1:0-3053 GCA_045105075.1 Sedimentitalea sp.
GATTGGGTATGCTTTGCGCGACGGGATCAACTTTTTCCGCGCACCCAGTCAGGTGATTGCCGAACCGCCACAACCTTCCGAAGTGTTTCGCATCGGTGGGTTGGTCGAGGAAGGCACGCTTGTGCGCGGCGAGGGGCAGACAATCCGCTTTAGTGTGACCGATGGCGGCGCGACAGTGCCGGTCACCTATTCGGGTGTCTTGCCGGACCTGTTTGAGGAAAATCAGGGCATGGTAGGCACTGGAAGCTACATCAACGGTGTCTTTGAAGCCACTGAAATTCTTGCCAAACATGACGAAACCTACATGCCCAAAGAGGTCGTTGATGCCCTCAAGGCGCAAGGCGTCTACCAAGAACCCGAAAGCTGCCGCAACGCTCGGTGCCCTGAGGGGGCGTTAACCATTATCTGCGCTGTCTGACCGCTCAACCGGTCAGGAGCAATGTGATGCAGACAGTCAGGCAAATCGCCAAAGACATCGTGGTCCGCGAAGGGGGCTATGTGAACGATCCCGATGATCCGGGAGGGGCTACCAATTTTGGCGTGACGATCCATACCATGCGGCGTTTGGGGCTTGATCTGAACCACGATGGCCGCATCGACACCCGTGATGTGCGCAGCCTGACGCGCAAACAGGCCACGGATATCTTTATCAAACATTACTTCGAGCGCCCGCTGATTGCTGAATTGCCACAGGCGCTGCAGGCCACTGTGTTCGACATGTATGTGAACGCGGGCGGAAACGCGGTGAAGATCCTGCAAAACCTGCTGCGCGAGATGGGGTATGAGGTGCAAGTGGACGGCGCCTTGGGCCCGCAAAGCCTTGCTGCGGTGCGGGCGGCCATGGCCAAATCCGAGCAGGATTTTGTTGATGCCTACGGTATTGCACGGCGCAACTACTATTTCCGACTGGCAGACAGGCGGGCCGCAAGCCGCAAATTTGCGCGCTCAAGGGCAGGGGGCAAAGGCGGCTGGATCAAACGGGCCGAGGAATTTATCGCGCCCAAGTATCACATGAGCGCAGCAGCATTTCAGCAAAGGACAGCAGCATGGGGATGATCGGCAGGGTATTCGAGTTGTTGTTCGGCAGTGAACGTAACGTGGTGCGCGACACGGTCGAGGTGTTTCGCGAAAACGCAGAGGCGGGTGCGGCGCGGTCCGCCACCGTGCAGGGCAACGCAATGGCGCAATATGGCGCGGAATTTGCCGTTGAGCGGCGTGGCGGGTTCGACCGTTTCATGGATGGCATCAACCGTTTGCCGCGCCCTATGCTGGCGCTTGGCACGCTGGGGCTGTTCATCACGGCCATGGTCAACCCGTTGTGGTTTTCCGAGCGCATGCAAGGCATTGCGCTGGTGCCAGAGCCGCTTTGGTGGCTGCTGGGGGTGATTGTGTCCTTCTATTTCGGCGCACGCCATCAGGTCAAAGCGCAAGAATTCCAGCGCCAGATCGTGGGCACCATGGCGCATGTGCCGCAGGTGTTGGAGAATATCAAAACCATCCGCGCCTTACGCGCCGACAGCGTCAAAGTCGCGGACACCGGCGAAGATGCCCGCCTGACGGTGGCGTCGCTTGTGCCGGGATCAAATGCAGCACTTGAGGCGTGGCGACGGGCCGCAGGTTAAGCGCGAAAAATTGAAACGATAGCGATGGAAAGGGGGCGCGCTGCCCCCTATACTCTGTCGCATGATAAATGAACTCGGACATTTCGCCCTGATCCTCGCCTTTGGCGTGGCCATCGTACAAACCATTGTGCCGCTGATTGGCGCGCACAAACGCTGGCCCGGGTGGATGGCTGTGGCCGAACCCGCGGCGGGGGCGCAATTTGCCCTGACCGCGCTGTCGTTCGGGGCGCTGATGTGGGCGTTTATCGTCTCTGATTTTTCCAACCGGATTGTGGTGGCCAACAGTCATTCGCTCAAGCCGATGCTGTATAAAATCAGCGGCACATGGGGCAATCACGAAGGGTCGATGTTGCTGTGGGTGTTGATTGTGACGCTCTTTGGCGCGATGGCCGCGTGGTTCGGGGGCAATCTGCCGCCGACGTTGCGGGCGCGGGTGCTGAGCGTTCAGGCGGCGATTGGCGTCGCGTTTTTTGCCTTTATCATTTTCACCTCCAACCCGTTTGACCGGCTGGCCACACCGCCCTTTGACGGGCGCGATCTGAACCCGTTGTTGCAAGACCCCGGTTTGGCGTTTCATCCCCCGTTTTTGTACCTCGGTTATGTGGGCCTGAGCATGGCGTTCAGCTTTGCCGTGGCCGCCTTGATCGAGGGGCGCGTTGATGCGGCGTGGGGCCGTTGGGTGCGTCCATGGACGCTGGCGGCATGGGTTTTCCTGACCATCGGCATCGCGCTGGGGTCTTGGTGGGCCTATTACGAGCTGGGTTGGGGCGGCTTCTGGTTCTGGGATCCCGTTGAAAACGCGAGCTTTATGCCGTGGTTGCTGGCTGCTGCCTTGTTACACTCTGCCATCGTGGTGGAAAAACGCGAAAGCCTGAAAAGCTGGACCATCCTGCTGGCAATCCTCGCCTTTGGCTTCTCTTTGATCGGCACGTTTATCGTACGCTCTGGGTTGCTGACTTCGGTGCATGCCTTTGCGAATGATCCCGAGCGCGGTGTGTTCATCTTGATGATCATGGCCTTCTTTATGGGGGGCGCGTTGATCCTGTTTACCTTCCGTGCGGGCGTGTTGGAGGCAAAGGGTGTCTTTGGCCTCGTCAGCCGTGAAAGCGCTCTGATAGTGAACAATCTGCTGCTTGCCGTCGCCTGTTTTGTGGTCTTTGTGGGCACCATGTGGCCGCTGGTGGCCGAGATGTTCTTTGACCGTAAACTCAGCGTGGGACCGCCGTTCTTTAACGCGGCCTTTACGCCGTTCATGGTGGTTTTGGGGCTGGTGCTGCCGATTGGGTCGACGATGCCATGGAAACGGGCGGGCCTGCTGCGCGCCATGCGGCCGCTGCGCTATGTGTTTGTGCTGGCGATTGCGGTGGCGGGCCTCGCCTTTGCCATGCAGTCGGGGCGCAGCATGTTGGGGCCGATGGGCATGTTCCTGGG
>JBGCDD010000144.1:0-5025 GCA_045105075.1 Sedimentitalea sp.
GACCAGCCAAATGTCACCACAACATAGCCAATCGGCGCGCGGGTTGGGCCCACCAGATAAGCGGCGCCATGTGGGATGCCCTCAAGCAGCGGCGCGATGCCACTTTCGCGGCTTTGGGCTGTGCTGTCGATGCCTTCTTCGGCGTGAAAAGCGGTGATCAGGGTCAGCAGGCGCTCTAGATCATCGGGTTTGGCAAGATGCAGCGCGGCGCTCATAATTGGGCCAACCTGTTGGTTAAAAGCGTGAAAAACCCATCAGCGTCGATGTCGCCGATGAACGTGGCGTTGGGCGCGCGGTCGGTGACGCCCCACCAGTCGGCCACGGTCATGCCGAGGGTCAAGTCAGAGGTGGTTTCGATTTCGACGTTGATGTGGCGGCCGGTGAACAGGTCGGGCTGGATCAGATAGGCGATCACGCACGGATCATGCAGCGGCGCGCCCGAGCTGCCGTATTTCTCCTTGTCAAAGCGTTCGAAAAAGTCGGTCATTTCGGCCACGGCGGTGCCCACGGGCGTGCCGAGCGCGCGGAATGCGTCGTTGCGCGCCTTGGTGACCAGCGCTTTGTGGGTCACATCCAGCGGCAGAACAGTGATCGGCGCGCCAGATTTGAACACGATATCAGCGGCTTCCGGGTCGACGTAAATGTTGAATTCCGCCGCGGGCGTGATGTTGCCAACCTGGAAATAAGCGCCGCCCATCAACACGATTCCACCAATCCGTGGCGCAATGTCGGGGGCTTTTTGCAAGGCGGTGGCGATGTTGGTCAAAGGCCCCAAAGGGCACAGCGTAACGCTACCGCTGGGTTCGCGACGCAAGGTTTCGATAATGAAATCCACGGCGTGACCGGGTGTCAGCGTCATCTGCGGATCCGGCAGCACCGGCCCATCCAGCCCGGTTTTGCCATGCACATGTTCGGCGGTGACCAAAGGGCGGGCCAGCGGCGCGTCGCATCCGGCGTAGACCGCCATTTCGGCGCGCCCGGCCAGTTCGCACACAATGCGCGCGTTCTTTTGGGTCAGCGCGAGGGGCACGTTGCCGGCGACGGCGGTGAGGCCCAGCACGTTCAGCTCGGGCGAGGCCAGCGCCAGCAGGATGGCAACGGCGTCGTCCTGACCGGGATCGGTGTCGATGATGATGTTTTGTGTCATGGCTGCTTGCCTGTCAGAGACGCGCCACCGTTGCAAGCCGTGACGCTCTTGTCCAGCGGGCCATTGCGCGTCAGGGTGCGGGGATGAGCGGTATTTTCATCCACGCCGGCGCCCATCGCACCGGGACCAGTTCGTTTCAGCAATGTCTGGCGGACAATCGTGCGCGGTTGGAGGGCGCGGGGTATGATGTGGTTTATCCCGGCCGGGACGGCGCGCCCGGGGGGCGGTTGCGTCTTGATCTGCCGCGTCCGCGCCATGGTGAGAAACGTGTGCCGGGCTTTGGTGAAAGTGTGGCGCGGCATTTGGCGGGTCTGCGCGCGCCGGGGCGCGGCTTGGTCCTGTCGGAGGAGAACATTCCCGGGCCGATGCGTCATTTCTATGAGGGTCGGTTTTTCCCGGCCGCTGCCAAGCGGTTCGCGGCGTTTGCGGCTGGTGTGGGCGGTATTTCCCACGTGATTTACGTGCTGCGCCCGTACAGCGCGCTCTATGTGTCGGCCTATCGCAAGCGCGCCGAGGACAATGCGGTGCCTGATTTTGGCGATGTGGCGCCGGCGTTTTTGGCGATGGACCGGGGCTGGCCCGAATTGGTGGCGCAGATGCGCGATGGTTTGGGGGCGCGTCTCAGCGTGGTGGATTATGCGCGCCGGGGCAGCAGCGTAGATCTGTTGCGTGCGCTGGTGCCAGAGGCGGCGGGGTTGGATCTGGTGGAACCTGCGCGCGCGGTGAACCTGAGTGCGACCGATGCGGCGTTGATCGCGTTGCAGGCGCGGTATCGCGCGGGCGAAGATCTGCGCCGGGGCGCGTGGCAAGCGGTGATTGGCGATCATGCGCAGGACACGGCGCCCTTGGGGTTTGCGGCGTTTTCCGAGGCGGACAAGGCGGTGTTGGACACGCGCTATGCCCGTGATCTGGAGCGGGTCGCGGCGCTGGACGGGGTTGATCTGATCGCCTAGCGCTCGTCGGCTTTGACCGCGTCCCACAGCGCGTCCATTTCCTGTAATGTGCTCGTTTCGGGGCGTTTTCCGATGTCAGAAAGGCGCTGTTCGACGCCTTTGAAGCGGCGGATGAACTTGGCGTTGGTGCGGCGCAGGGCGGCTTCGGGTTCGACGTTCAGATGGCGCGCAAGATTGGCCATCACAAACAGCAGATCGCCGAATTCTTCCTCGATGTGGTCCTGGTCCATTTCGGATTGCGCTTCGACCAATTCGGCGGCTTCCTCGGTGATTTTGGCCAGCACATCGCGCGCGTCGGGCCAGTCAAAGCCCACCCGTGCGGCGCGTTTTTGCAGTTTGTGGGCGCGCAGCAGGGCGGGCAGATTGGCGGCGACACCGTCCAGCGCGCCGGTGCGGGCGCCGCGTTCTTCGGCTTTGATCGCCTCCCAATCGGCGGCCTGTTGATCGGCGGATTTGTCGCGCGACTGGTCGCCAAACACATGCGGATGGCGCGCCACCATCTTGTCGGAAATCGCCGTGACGACCGATTGAAACGAAAAATGCCCGGCTTCGGCGCCCATTTGGCTGTGATAGACCGCTTGTAATAGCAGATCGCCCAATTCGCCCTCAAGATCGGCATAATCGGCGCGGTCTATGGCGTCGGCGACCTCGTAGGCTTCTTCGATGGTGTAGGGCGCGATGGAGGCGAAATCCTGTTCGATGTCCCAGGGGCAACCGGTGTCGGGGTCGCGCAGGCGGGCCATGATTTCGAGCAGTCGTTCGATTCCGGCGGAATTGTCGTGGATCAGCGTCTCATCGGGCATTGCGGCGACCTTGTTTCCGGTGTCAGATGCATCTGCCCATTCCCGCGCGCAGGAGTCCAGACCCATGCCCATCGTCAATCGCATCGCCGAGTTTTCTGCGGACATGACCGCGTGGCGGCGGCATTTGCATACGATCCCCGAGCTGGGTCTGGAGTGCCCCGAGACGGCGGCCTATGTGGCGGCGCGGTTGCGCGAGTTTGGCGTTGATGAGCTGCACGAGGGGATTGCGCAAACCGGGCTGGTGGCGATCATCAACGGGCAGAGCGCGGGGCCAACGATTGGGTTGCGCGCTGACATGGATGCGTTGCCGATCACCGAGGCGACGGGGTTGGATTATGCCAGCACCCGGCCCGGCAAGATGCACGCCTGCGGGCATGACGGGCACACCACGATGTTGCTGGGTGCGGCGCGCTATTTGGCGGAAACGCGCAATTTCTCGGGCCGTGTGGCGCTGATTTTTCAACCTGCGGAAGAAAATGGCGGTGGTGCGGGGGTGATGGTGGACGAGGGCATCATGGAGCGCTTTGACATCGCCCAGGTCTATGCGCTGCACAATGCGCCGGGCTTTGATGTGGGCGCGTTTTACACCACGCCGGGGCCGATCATGGCGGCGGTGGATACGTTTCATGTGCACATCAAAGGCCAGGGCGGGCATGGCGCGATGCCCCATGACACCCGCGATCCGGTGATGGCGGCCTGTGGCATTGCCATGGCATTTCAGACCATTGTCAGCCGCAACCATTATGCGCGCGATGAGCTGGTGATTTCGGTGACGCAGATCCACACCGGCACGATTGACAATGTGATCCCCGACACCGCCTATCTGAACGGGACGATCCGCACCTTTGATCCCAAGGTGCAGCAGATGGTGCGCCGGCGCATGCACGAGATCGTGGCGGGGCAGGCGGCGAGCTATGATGTCTCGGGCGAGCTGGACTATGAGGTGGGGTATCCGGCCACGGTGAATGACGCGGCCAAGGCGGCTTTTGCGGCTGAGGTGGCGGTTGATGTGTCGGGCGAAACCCGCGTTGAGGCAAACTCAGGGCGCGAGATGGGGGCCGAGGATTTCGCCTATATGTTGCAGCGCCGACCGGGGGCTTATTTGTTCATCGGACAGGGCGACAGCGCCGGGCTGCACCAATCAGAGTATAATTTCAACGATGAGGTGGCGCCGGTGGGGGCCAGTTTCTTTGCGCGTCTGGTGGAGCGTGCGCAGCCGGTAGGAGCGTCCTGATGGGATTGGAAGATGCAAAAAACCAGGTGGATCATGCCTTTACCCGCGAGGATCTGCGTGGGCCGTCGTTTGAGAGCAGCTTTGGCGGGGCGACCTCGTTTCTGCGCCGTCGCTATACCAAGGATCTGAGCGGGGTTGATATTGCGGTGACCGGCGTGCCGTTCGACCAGGCGGTGACGAACCGGCCCGGCACGCGGCTGGGTCCGCGCGCGATTCGCGAGGCCAGCGTGCTGCAACCCTATGATCCGCCCTATGGCTGGCCGTTTGATGTGCTGAGCGAGCGTGCGATCATCGATTACGGCGATCTGGCGTTTGACTATGCCAACATCCCGGCTTTTCCCGCAGCACTGAGCGCGCATATCGCGGGCATTTTGCAGGCGGGTGTGGCGCCGGTGACGCTGGGCGGGGATCATTACATCAGTTTCCCGATTTTACGCGCGTTTGCCGAAGTTTACGGGCCGATGTCGCTGATCCAGATTGATGCTCATACCGACCCCTGGCCCGATGATGATATGGACCGGGTTGATCACGGCACGATGTTTTACAAGGCGGTCAAATCAGGCGTCGTCGATCCGGTCAGCTCGGTGCAGATCGGGATCAGAACCAGCAATGAGGACACGCTGGGCGTCAACATCATTGACGCGTTCGAAGTGCACCGGATTGGCGCGGAAGCGGTCGCTGCGAAGGCCAAAGAGATCGTGGGCACGCGCCCGGTCTACCTGAGTTTCGATATTGACGGGCTCGATCCAGCCTTTGCGCCGGGCACCGGCACGCCTGTTTGGGGCGGGCTCACCTCCAATCAAGCTGCTGTTTTGCTTCGAAATTTGGCCGGGATAAATATTCGCGGCGGCGACGTTGTGGAGGTCTCACCGCCCTTTGATACAAGCG
>JBGCDD010000145.1:0-28869 GCA_045105075.1 Sedimentitalea sp.
CAGGTTGCGAGATGCCCAGGTCGCGCGCTGCGTTTTGAATGTTGCCTTGCTGTCCAACTGCAACGAGCAATCGCAATTGACGCAGTTTCAGCCGCGTCAGCGCGCGCTCAACGATACGGGACTGTTTTGCTATCATCTGCGGCACCTGTTGCGTTTGAACCCGGTTTCCCCTGGTTCCAAAGATAACCTATCGCGAATTGAATGCCGCTTGATATAGCTAATCTTGATATCAATTTTTATGACTTCGGATTGGTTTAAATCCAACATTGCGACCTGCTGGCGCAAATACAAAGCGCCGGTCCTGAGTTTCGATCACGATCGCAGCGAGGGTTTGTATCATTATTACAAACGGTTCTGCGATGAGCTGGGCATCGGTATAGCCATGTGGAGCCACCCTGACAGTGGCTATCTGATGCAACCCGATGACTGCGCTCGCATTGCTGAATTGCCCAATATCACGGCGATCAAACAGGCGGTCCCGGGTGAGATGTATGTGCGGTTGAGCCAGATGATTGGTGACAAGATAAACGTCTCGGCGTCGTTCTAAGACTGGCTGGGCAACATCCAAGAGTTCGATTGGAAGCTCTACCGGTGCGGCTCACCGCCCTTTCAACTGCAAACCACCAACGAAAAAAGCATGCATGATCAAACCGAGCCTGCCTTTGCCGGAAAACTCGATGCCGCTCGCAAGTTGCGTGACCGCCTGAACCCGGTGCGTGCGGCGATGCAGAAAAAGCAACGATACGGGCCGCCTTTGAGGGGTGTGGTTTGCAAACGTAGGATCGCAGCGCGGGTATTGGCGCCGACCCACACAGATTTCAAAACCCCGGCGGAGTGCTTTGCGGTTAGGTTCAGTCGCGCACAGGGTTCTGATCCAAATGGCCGTCTGTGGGGGACCAAGCCCAAGTGTTAACCGGCATGCAAAGGCGGCTGTGGGATGCGATGAACCGGGATGGTTCCGCCCGAGCAGCTTGATCGCGGGAGGCTGGATCAGCCTGCTCTGGTGCTATCTGTGCGCATCCGTCAGGCGGGTCGGTTTCAGCCTTTGTCAAGAAATCCAATGGCAGATTTGCCCGCAGGTTTCCAATCTGGAAAACAAATTTGGCGCTGGTTTTTGCGAACCATTAAAGCCACCATTTGGCAAAGCGGGATGATGCAGTAGCCTTCGCGACACTGACCTCAAAACGGCGTTCGGCGTTGATCCGGGCCTCAGGTGGGCAATGGAAATTAGTCGCACTGTCAAGCGGCAATTCCATCGCGATATTGGCTTTGCCTTCCAGCTCGCGCATGCAAACGCCATCGCGGATCATCAATGAGCCAATCGGGGTTCGCGCGGTATGCCACATGCCCGTTGGCAAACACGCGTACCACGCAACGACGCGATGAAAGACAAAAGGCGTGCATCGACATCTGCACGCCGCCGGTGCGGCAATAACCCGGTTCGATATCGACCACTATGGATGTTCCGACGAGCTACATCGCGATCGAATTTCCCTGCTCTTTCAATTCAAGTTCGGCGATCTTCGGGCTTGAATTACGATCGCCAACAGGCGACATGTTTGCCCATCACATTGCAAGAGTGCTTGCCGCCACGCAGACCGATCCGCACTACCGTGGGCAGACAAGCCAGGCTCCGTGCGTCACAACGGATGCAGCGGTTTGTGGCATTGGCCGTTGCGCACCACCGCGCCTCTTTCAAGCCCACCAGATAATCATCCGGCATTCCAATCGCAGCTTTGTCCATCAGAGTTTCTGTAGCCTTCTGGATCATATCAATCGAAATCAAGCGCGTTCTTCCACCAGTGTTTCCGGTCCGCGGTCCGGCAAAATCGTTTCGCTGGGTTGGACAATTGTAAACTGCACCTGCTCAGGGGTCACATCGATCTCGTCGCCGTTTTGACGCGCGACGTAAAATCGGAACGTTCCATGCCACCTCAGATTGGACGCAAGGTTGCTGCTGGCGGCCACCCATTTGATGCCGCGCGCGCTACTGCATTTGGTCCGCATCACAGCCACGTCTTCCAACATGGTTTCTTGCAGAGAATTGGGGCTGCATCCGAAGGTTTGCCGGTTTGTTGACAAATGGTGCTTGAACACGCTCAAGCTTGGCGTTCAGAGCTGTTTCACCGAGGTCGTGCAAGGCGGCCATTTTGCGGATATTCATTCCCAAAATATCGAGCGCAACGGCGCCGAAAACGGTGGAATTGGCCACGCCACTACCTCTCAGTCAGTTGGAGCCGTGCGCGCCACGCGTGTCTTCGCCCGCAACAGTAAGGCCTTCCATTTCGGTGTGCGTGTCGGCATCGACGACCACGCGGCCCATGAAGTCATGAGCGGTTGGAGCCAGCTCGACCTGCCACAGGCAAGATTAAACCCGCTGTCCGCACAGCACTTGATTATACGGCTGAGTTTCTTGCGCATCTCGGTATAGATGCCAGGGCTGACGGCATCTCGCGTGGCCCGTTCGTCGCACGGATCGGTGTCAAACATGAACCGCTGTTCGGACCCGTTGATCTGCCCCCTCCCTGCGTCGCGCAGATTTTCCTCACGAACAGTGCTGGTCATTTTGGTATGATCGCCGGCCAACAGTCCCGTGGAGAAATACGGCGCCATTTCCATATAGCACTGCCACAGACCCGCGTGTAGAGCTCTGGCCAGCCCGTCCATCGTTTTGTCGCCCGAAGGCATGTGGTATTTGTACGTGGTCGGGCCGCAGCCGCTCAGGTCTTCGGATGGTCAAACCAGAGACCCCGTTCCATGATGAGCAATCGCGATCCGCCAGCCACATGAAATGCCTGACCAAGACCAGAAGCGCGTGGCAAGGCGTAGGCAATTCATAGCGGGTGTCTGCTTCAGACCAGTGTGACGGCCTTCATGGCGCGCTCTTCTGTGACCAGGAGGATTTCGCAAATGCCCCATGTGAGCGTCGACCGGGAGCCAGAAAGGGCCGCCTTGGGTGCGTCCGAGGATTTCACCCGCGCTGAGCTCGTCTTGGATGGCATCGATCATCACTGTGAGATGGACCAAAAAAAGGGTCCTACAAAAAGGGCAGACAAGCGTTATAGCATGTAAAGACGCACGTCCAACATCGGCCTATTTCTCTCCTTTGAACAACGACAAAGCGGTGATCCGTTTCAACCCGGCAATGGCTTTCGACGGCTTCGCCCCCTTTGTCAAAGAACGGGTCCATATCGTTGCAAGGCCTTTGATCACTGGCAAGTTGCGCAGCGGGGCGACTGCCCGCTTTTTGCCCTCCAGCACCTGTTTGACATGGGTTCGGCAGGTCCAGCGCGGTGTGCTATGTACCATCATGGCGCAAAGCCTCGGCAACGGGCGGTTACGTTCTGAAATCGGTGATAACCGCCGTTCCCGGACGTGTTGGCCCCTTCATTGCGCGCAGCTCGGCACTGGCATCAGACAGGGAGATCACGCGATCAAGCATTGGAGCAAGATCAATGTCACCGCGCTCGATCATTCCCAATAGCGTAGGGTATTTCCAGGACGGCATGCCGCGGGTTCCATAGAACGCAAGTTGCTTGGAGTAGATGGCGCGCATATTCACCTGCATCATGCCATCGCCCGCGGGCATGCCCACATGCACATGGCGGCCCAGCGTCGCGAGGCATTCCACCGAGGCATTGGTGGTTGCTGCAATGCCAAGCGCTTCTATCGACACCTGGGCGCCTCCGCCGGTGATCTCGTGGATGGCCTCTGCGACATTGCCATCCGAGGCATTGACAGCGGCATCTGCACCAAGTTGCACCGCGTGGGACAGTTTTTCGCCGACAATATCAACCACCACCACCCGCGCGCCCAGCATTTTTGCCAAAAGCAGCGCCGACAAACCGATGCCCCCGGTGCCATGCACGGCAACCCATTCCCCGGCCCTGACATTGGCACGGTCCGTCAAAGCATGCCACGCGGTGGTCACGCGACAGCCAAGCCCTGCGGCCAGTGCGGGCGACAGGTTTTCGGGCAAATGGACCAGATTGTGATCAAACGGCACCGCCACATATTCGGCATAAGCTCCGGGCGCACCGAAACCGGGAACAATTGCGCTTTCACAGGTGTTTGACGCCCCGGTCTGACAAGCCGGGCAATCACCACAGCCCAGAATGAACGGCGCGATCAACCTGTCGCCGACTTTGTGTTTTGCCTGTGCGCCCGCCTCAACCACGGTGCCGCAATATTCGTGCCCCATGATGGATCCGTTGATCACTTTGGGGTGCCCGCCGACCCACCCGTGGAAATCCGAGCGGCACACACCGCAGGCCGCGACCTCCAGGACCACACCAGTGTCCGGGCACTTGGGGTCCTCCACGGTTTCAATGGAAAGATCCTCGTTAAATTCTCTGACAACGGCTGCGCGCATCTTTTGACCTTATCTGTTTTGTTCTGATGCGTGTTCCGCCGCCCATTCAAACCGGCCACGCTTATCTTTCCGACCAACAGGCGTCCTTTGTCAGGGTTTTGCCACCAAAGGCGGCGCAAACCGACAGGGCCGATCAGAATGGTCTCATTATGTGGTGCGTGGGCCGTGATGCAAGCATCGCGTTTCATTTGAAAACCAGTCTCCCATCGCGCGATCTGGCCTCAGACGGATCAACTCGGGTTTTCGCAATCGTGCTGTTTGGTGCGCCACGGTCTAGATCTTGCGCCCTGAGTTGTCCCAGTAGGGTGCGCGCAATCTGGGTTTGAAAATCTTGCCACTGTCTTCGCGCGGCAAACTGTCGTGAAAATCGATGATCCGCGGCTGTTTGAAACGGGCCAGCTTGCCATCCAGAAACGCCATCACCTCCTGCTTGCTGGGCGCGCTGCCATCGGACGGTTCAATTGCCGCAACAATCTGTTCACCGAATTCTGCGTCAGGGGCACCAAACACGGCCACATCGCGGATGAACGGTGCGCGCATCAAAACCGCCTCAATTTCGGCTGGAAAAATGTTGGCGCCGCCCGAAATGATCATATCCTTTTTCCGGTCGGTGATGAAAAGATATCCGTCATCGTCCAGCCAGCCCAGATCTCCGACCGAAACATGACCGTGCTTTTCCGCCGCCGCGCGGCTTTCGGGATCGTTGGTATAGTCAAACCCGCCAAAGGCATCCATCCGCGCATGGATTTCGCCCGACTGGCCGGCTGGTAACTTGGTGCCATCTTTATCGAGGATCAAAACCGTGCATCCCATTTGCATCGGCCCAGCTGTGCCGGGTTTGGCAAGGGCGTCCTGCGAGGATGCCATCGTCATAAAGCCGATCTCTGTCGCACCATAGGATTCCCAGAACACCGGCCCCCACCAATCAATCATCGCAACCTTCAGATCGTGCGGCCAGGGCGAGCCAGTGGACACACAGAATTCCACCGAAGACAGATCATACCGCGCCTTGACGTGCTCGGGCAGTTTCAACATCCGGCTCATCATTGTGGGAACCAGATAGATATGGGTGATCTTGTGGGCTTCGATTGCGGCCAGAAACGGTTCGGGTTCGAACTTCGCGGCAATAAGGATCGACACACCCGGTGACATCAAGGCCGCGCTGGTCAGGGTCGAGGGCGCAGAATGATAGATCGGCGCGGCGGTAAAGAAACGCGACCCGGGCTGAAACCGCATCATTTCGGTGCCGAGGCGTTCCAACACGACCTCAAAGTCCTTTCGGGGGCCGGATGAATTGCGCCGCACGCCTTTGGGTGCCCCGGTCGAGCCCGAGGTATAGCGCATCAAAGGGCGCATCATGGCCCGTTCGGGCAGGGGGTCTTGGGCGTCAACCAGCGCGCTCCATTCCGGGGTGTCCGGATCGGTCGCCGCCAGTTTTGGGTCAATCCCATAGGCGGCACACAGGGCCGGCCCCGGAGTGATCGCAATGACCTTGCGCCCCTTCAGGGCCGGGCGCAACGGCGCGATCAGATCACGGTGGATGATCACGAATTGCGCTGTGCTGTCATCACAGATCGCGGCGACTTCATCCGACGCGCCGTGCCAGTTCAGTGCGACAATCACCGTGCCGGCCTGCGCAGCGGCGCGCATCACCTCAAGCTGGGGCAGATCGTTGCGCATGATGACCGCCACCGCAACATCTGTGCCCGCGCCCATGGCCATCAGGGCGTTGGCGCCTTTGGCGGCGCGATCCTCCAATGCGGCGCGTGTTTGGCTTTGGTCAAAATCTGCAACACTTGCTGTTGGCATGCTATCGCTCCCGCTCGGTTCATTCTTGTGCGCTCAGAGTGCACGCAAACCGCGCACAAATACAGGAAGGACTGACAAATTTGGTGTTTGAGGTGTGATCATGCGTCGTTCTGATTTTGGCTCAATGGCGGTCATGACTTCGACACCTTGAATGACATGGGGGAGACGTGCTGGGTCAAGCCACGTCCGCCAGCACTGGCCTCAAGTTCGAACCATCGCTGCCTGTTTGTGTGACCGTGCGCGGGACGTCGGCGACCAAGTGGCGGTAAACCTCAGGCCAAAGCGATGCGCTTTGTCAGAGCAGCTGGCGTGCCGAATGCGTAGCCTGCGAATTCCTTTTGTCCCTTGCTCACGGGCGGTTTGTCCTTTGGTCCGTGTGATTGGTTGAGATAATTTTCGGATGCCACCACCGGCAGCGAACGCATTTTCCGGAACGACCGGGCGCGCAAGCTTCGATTTTTGGCACGCGCTGTTGGTCATGGTTTTGGGTCGTTTTCAGTGTAAACCATACATAAAACCAATCTGAGCGTTGCAGATTTCAGTGTATTGCGCAATGAGCGTATACTGTATACGGTCCATTCCATAGCAAGGTGAGGAAATCGCATGTGTGGAATCGCTGGACGGATTTTGAACGCAACTGGGCAGGTTGGTCGCGACTTGGTTGAGTTGATGGATGCGCAAGAACATCGCGGCGCAGATTCAACAGGTTTTGCAATTTACGGGCCTGCCCGCGAAGATGGGTACATCGTGCGAGCGATGGGGTTCAATCGTCGCAATATGGCGGACGACATTGCGAATTTCCGCGACATTTTGCGCGCGCATGGCGCTGATTTCATCGAAGATCCAACAAACGACACCAGTGACACGCGCCACTATACGCTGCGCATGGTGATTTCCGACCCCAAGGACATGGCGGCCTGGGTTGGCGAGGCCGACGGGATGTGTGCCGATCTGGAAATTTCCTCGGTGGGCCGATCGCTTGAGATCATCAAAGATGTGGGCGGGGCCTATGCTGTGGCCGAAAAACATGGCGTTTCGGACATGATTGGCACACATGGGCTGGGGCATGCGCGGCTTGCCACGGAATCGGATGTGCGCCCGAATGCCAGCCATCCGTTTTGGGCGCGCCCGTTTCCCGATGTGGCGATTGTGCACAATGGGCAGATCACGGACTACTATACGTGGCGCGCAAAGCTCGAACGCAAAGGCTATCGCTTTATGACGCAAAACGACAGCGAGTTGATTGCTGTCTGGATTTCGGACCGGATGAAAGAAGGGCTGGATCTGAAAACTGCCCTGACCCGTTCGATCAAAGAGATTGACGGCGTGTTTACGTTTATGATCGCAATGCCCGGACGTATCGGGTTTGCCAAAGACCGTTTTGCGATGAAACCCTTGGTGGTTGTTGATCAAATGGGCGAGATCGCGACGGCAACAGAAGAGCAGGCCGTTCGCCGCATATATGACGCGGAAGACATCGACGTGATTAACTATGACGGGCCAAGCCAACATGAAATCTGGGGCGTCGGCAATCGCGATGAGGCGGCGGCATGAGCGAAGTTATCATTGATGTTGGCAAGCGCCCGAGCCGAGAGGTGCATGAAGAGATCCAAGCCGCTGCGAAGGCCGGCAATGACATTGTCATCGCCAACACGCTGTCGCGTCACAACTTGGGTGTTGGACTGCCCGCAGGCTGCAAACTTCGGTTTGAGGGATCGGTCGGGTACTACTGCGGCGGGCTGAACAACGGTGCCACAATCGAAATTGAGCGCAACGCCGGCTGGGGCTGTGGTGAGGCGCAGGCGGCGGGCCATATCACCATCGGCGGTTACGCCGGGATGTCGGTTGGCGCCGCCATGTTGGGGGGGACCATCCATGTCAAAGGCGACACCGGTCCGCGCGTGGGGGTCGCCATGAAGGGTGGAAACATCGTGGTTGAGGGCAAGATCGGATACCAGTCTGGCTTCATGGCCCATAGCGGCAAGATCATCGCGTTGGGGGGTGCAGGTCCGTCCTGTGCCGATGCCCTGTGGGAGGGCGAAGTCTGGGTTGCAGGTGAGATCGAGGACTTGGGCGTTGACGCGGTGGTCATGGAACCAACCGCCGAGCAAGTGGCTGAGGTCGATGCCATTCTTGAACCGCTGGGTCTTGTGGACAACTCGCGAAACTGGCGCCGGATCGTGGCGGGCCAGCGCCTTTGGTATTTCGAAAGCAGGGACGCAAAAGCATGGCTGATGATATAGAACAACCCTACGAGTTTCCCTTCGAGGAAGCTTCAGAAGACATGATCGGCTTTGGCGACGGTGCGATCGAAGGCCGTCCGGCCGGCGTGCCTTCTTCCTACGACACAGGCGGCTCGACCCGTTGGACACCAGAAGCAATTGCCGAGATGCACGCGCTTGCGCAGTTGGGCCGGTATCAAGTTCGCGGCTATAATACCTTCAACAAACGCCTGCCGGACTGGGACGATTTAACCTTTGTTCCGGCGACAATGACGCGCTTGCCTCTGGAAGGGTATCGCGAGAAATGTGAGACAAAAACCGTGCTTGGCGGTGGCCGGGGTCTGGTTGAAAACCCAATCGAACTGGATATTCCGATCTACATTGCTTCGATGTCGTTTGGGGCCCTCTCGGCAAGTGCCAAGGAAGCACTTGGTCATGGGGCGTCAAAGGCGGGCACCATGACGTGCACCGGCGAAGGGGGGATGCTGGAGGAAGAACGCGCAGCATCCAGAAGGCTGGTGTATCAAATGAGCCCGGCGCGCTATGGGCTCGATCTGGATCACCTGCGTATGGCTGACGGTCTTGAACTGGTTGTGGGGCAGGGGGCCAAGCCGGGAACCGGCGGCCTTTTGCTTGGAATGAAGGTGTCGCCGCGCGTCTCCAAAATGCGTTCATTGCCCGAAGGTGTCGATCAACGCTCAACGATCCGGCACCCTGATTTTCTCGGCGCGGACGATCTGGCTGTGAAGATCGAGGAACTGCGCATGGCAACAGATTACAAAGTGCCAATCTTTATCAAGATGGGGGCGACCCGGCCTCGTTTTGATGTGGCCGTCGCTGCCAAGGCCGGCGCGGATGTGGTTGTTGTTGATGGAGCAGAGGGCGGCACCGGCGCATCACCTGAGCTGCTGTTGAACCACACTGGCATTCCCAGCATGTCTGCTATTCCAGCCGCCCGCGAAGCGCTGGATGAATGTGGTATGTCAGGCAAAGTCACGTTGGTCGCCGCGGGTGGCATTCGCACCGGCACGGACGTCGCAAAAGCACTGGCTCTGGGTGCAGATGCTGTGATGATCGGCAACGGCGCCATGATAGGTTTGGGGTGCAACAGCCCGCGTTACCTTGAGGATTATCAAGCCCTTGGCACAAGTCCCGGAGCATGCCACCATTGCCATACCGGCATGTGTCCAGTTGGGATCGCGACCCAGGATCCAGAGCTTGAAAAGCGAATGGATGTCGCCGCAGGGTCCGAAAGAGTTGCCCGGATGTTGACGGCGATGACGATGGAGGTGACCGCGCTTGCCAAAGCCTGTGGTAAATCCTCGGTCCACAATTTGGAAATCGAAGATCTGCGCGCGCTTAGCTTTGAAGCGTCCGCCTTTACCGGTGTGAAAATGGCTGGGATCGATCGGGCTTTTGGCTGGTAGGTCCCGGATCAGCCCGCCTGTGTCAAAACGGTGTCTGATGACAACAGTAAGGGTGTGATCAGCTGGATGCTTTTTGAAGGCGAAGACCGGCAATCACATGATCATACATGGTTTTTGCCGCCAAATCGCCGTCACCGGTTTCGATGGCATCAATGAGGGGCATGTGACCGCCCACCGATTGCTCAAGTTCGGTCCACCCCATTGTTCCGAATAACCTGCGCGAAAAGGCGCGATTCCAAAGGCCTTCTGACATCTCGATCAGATACCGGTTGCCAGCGGCATCGTGGATTGCCTTGTGGATGGCATGATTGGCCTCATAGTAGGATTTGACAGATTTCTCGGTAATAACCTCTTTCTTGCGGATCAGATCGCGCAACTGCGCCAATTGTTCGACGGTGTGCGTTTTGGCAAGTGCGCGCGCGCTTTCTGCTTCGATTGCGGCACGTGCGACGTAAATTTCATCAACTTCCCGGGTGTCAAAAGTTCTCAATTTGAACCCGCGGCCGTGCCGTGAAACTTCGATGACCCCTTCTTGTTCCAACCGCAACAGCGCTTCACGGACCGGTGTCCGGCTGATCTGAAATGACTCTGCCAACTTTTCCTGAACAAGCCTGTCCTCTGCGCCGATGTCGCCTTGCTGAATGGCATCAATCAGTTGCTCGTACACCTGATCTGCAAGGCGCATGCGTGGGTGTTGGACTGCTGTGAACACTGGCGGATTACCTGCTGAGTTTTGAACCTCGACGATACTGCGCTTTTGCAGAATAATAAAGTGGCACACCACCGCATCGCTTTTCGCGCAAGGCAACAGGAGCGGTGTTTTTCGTGGCGATTTGTGCGCCACGATCAGGCCAAATGCCAATGCGGCTTGCCCGGCAAAAACGAGGTCGAAAAGCATCGGTAAAGCGAGACGCGCCGCTTGTGCCAATCAGGTGTTTTGCTGGCGCCGGTTCGAAGGCCCAGGACAATGATTGCGGTCGTTATCGGGCCGGTTCTGGGTTGGAACCGACAATGCCGTTGGGGCGGAACAAAAGGAACACGATCAACAGCGTCAGAACAACGGCATCGCGGTAAAGCGCCATTTCGGAAGGTGCCAGGAACAACACGGCCGCCTCAGCCACACCAAGGCAAAGCCCGCCGTAGATTGCACCCTTTGGATGGGACAACCCACCCATAATGACCGCAATCAATGCTTTGATCATCGGGGTAAGCCCCATGGTCGGTGTGACCGATCCGCGTTGAGCAATCCACAGAATGGCTGCGACCCCGGCCAACAGCCCGGACAACAAAAAAGCCGAAGCGATCATGCGGTCAGCCGGTATGCCCAAAGTCCGCGCCACGCCAAAGTCTTCGGAGGCCGCGCGCAGAGCGTTGCCATGACGGGTTCGCGTGATATAGGCCGACAGTCCCAACACGCAGATAATAGACACAAAAATGGCAATCACTTGCGCACGGGCAATGATGATACCGCCGACGTTGAAGTACCCGGACAAATAGGGTGGGATCGGAATTGGCTTCGGCTTGGTGCCAACAAACACCTGAAACATGATGTGGATCGCCAGTGACAGCGCGAAAGTCGTCAAAAGCAATGTCATCGGCGAGCGGCCCCGCAACGGGCGAAAAGCGACCCTTTCCATCAACACGGCAACCAACCCTGCCGCGATGATACCAATCAAAGCCGCAGGCGGGAACGGGATCGACATGGCAAGGCAGAAAAAGATCGTATAGCCACAAACGGTCATCAGATCGCCGTGAGCAAAGTTGAGAAACCCGACCAGCCCGAACACAGTTGCCAAACCAAGCGCAAGAAGCGAGTAAACCCCGCCGAGGGCCAACGCAGTGACAGCAAATTGTAAAAACTGTTCCATATCACTCTGCCTTTTTGAGATACGCGTTTATCACATCGGGGTCGTTTGCCATTTCGGATGCTGGCCCCTCACGCGTGATCCGCCCAAGTTCAAGAATGTAACCCCGGTCGGCAATCGCAAGACTGCGGCGCACGTTTTGTTCCACCAACAGGACCGACAACCCATCCTGATGCATCTCGTCAACCAGCACGAACAGATCTGCGACGATGCGCGGCGCCAGACCAAGCGAAGGTTCGTCGAGGATCAAAAAGGTCGGCTCATGCATCAGCGCCCGGGCAATCGCGAGCATTTGCTGCTCACCACCCGAAAGCGACCCGGCCAGTTGGTCAGCGCGCTCGCGCAACACCGGGAACCGGTCCATCATCGCATCCATCTGGATCTGGCATTTTTCGGCTGACAACCGATAGCCACCGGCGCGTAAGTTATCGAACACGCTCATCCCGCCGAAAACGCGACGCCCTTCCGGGCTAAAGCCCACACCTGCGGCGGCGCGGGCTTCGACGGGGCGGGATTGCATCGGTTTTCCATCGATGCTGAGCGTGTCACACGTACAGGGAACAAGGCCCATGATGGCGTTGAGCGTGCTGGATTTGCCTGCTCCATTGGCACCCAGAAGCGCGATCATCTCGCCCTTCTGCAGGTGAAAGTCGATGCCTTTCACCGCGGCAACGGCACCGTAGGAGACGGTCAAATTTTTGACGTCCAACATCATGGGCCTGGTCCTTAGTTGCGCGGAGCCGGCAGCTCTTCGCCAGTCAGCTTGATCGACGTGACGTGCTCGCCCACACCATCCTGGATCTTCATGATATGCACCGGAAGGTTAGGCAGCGCGCCAAAGCCGTCAAAGGTGACAAGGCCGATCTTTGTCGGAACGCCTGTCAGTTTGCCAAACGCCGCACGAAGGGCACCCTTTTCGATCGTGCCGGCATCCTCAGCTGCCTGGGCGACCATCTGCATTGCGGAATAGCCAACCATCGCCGGATAAGCGCTGTCGGAATTGCCGAATTTTTCCTCATAGGACTGGATAAAGGCTCCGGCCTCATCGCTGGCTTGCGGGGCGGCCATTGTCACATAAAGCACACCGTCAACGACGGGTCCAAGCGCCTTGACGGAAGGCAGATCAAGAATGTCGGGGCCGAAATAGGTGCTTTTGATCCCTGCGGCACGCAGCTGCTGGATGAAGATCGGGAAATCATTGTCCATGGGCATGCCAAAGATGATCTCGGGCTCTTCTGGCAAGGCCTTGATTTCGGCAACTACGCTGGAGAATTCCTGCTGATCATAGGCAAAGTTCGACTGACCCGCGACGGTGCCACCGTATTCTTCAAACTTCTCTGCAAAATAGAGCGGCATGAACTCTGTGTAGGGGTCAAAATCAGAGGTCACGAGATAGGCCGATTTCAGGCCCTGATCGGCTGCGTATTTGGCATAAACGCCGCCCATATGCGCGTCTGACATCATCACAAGATAGGAGCCTTCGCCAAGCCGCGCCGGGATTGTTGGCTGCGACGCAATACCGTGCATTGTCAGCATGCCTTGGGTCAGCGTCTGAATGCCACCTGCAATCGCCATCGGGGTCAGCGCCGAAGTGATTGCCATATTGAGATCGGCGTTTGCCGCCAGAACCTCGGCGGTCAAAACAGTGGTTTTTTGCAGGTCCGAGCCGTCGTCCCGCTCGACAATGTCAATCGGGTACTTTCCCAACAAGCCGCCATTGGCGTTGGCCTCGTCGGCATACATATGCACGCCTTGCATAAAGGGGGCATCATAGGCTGCAAGGAACCCGGTCTTGGCGCTGACAACGCCAATCTTGAAGTCCTCGGCAAACGCGCTTTGTGTCGCCATCAGCGCGGCAACTGCGCTTACAATAAATGTCTTCTTCATTTGATCCTCCTGGTTGGTTTATTATGTCGTCTCGTCGATGTCCTCGCCGATATAGGCGGTTATGACATCTTGGTTGCTGGTGATTTCGTCGGGCGTGCCATCGGCGATGATCTCGCCCTTGTTCAGCACATAAATGCGATCGCACAGGTCCAGAACCATCGGCAGATCGTGTTCCACCAGCAAAATACCACAACCGATTTCATCGCGGATCTGTTTGAGCAAGTCGGTCAGCTGTTCAGTTTCGCTGTGGTTCATGCCAGCGGCCGGTTCATCCAGCAGCAAAAACGCCGGCTTCATCGACAAGGCACGTGCGATTTCAAGCTTGCGCCGGTCGCCATAGGCCAGACTGCCGGCGGGTTGATCAAAAACGTCGCGCAGATTGAACCGGTCAAGCCAGCCAAGTGCTGCCGCTTCGACCTGCACCTGACCCCAGTCTTTTCGATGTTCAGCGATTGCACAGACCACGTTGTCGAGAACCGACAGCCCGGGAAAGACCCGCGCGGTTTGAAAGCTGCGCCCGACCCCGTTGGTTGCAATGCCGGTCATCGACATTTCGGTCAGGTCCAGGTCATCCAGCATGATCTGACCGTCAGTGGCAAAGATTGCACCTGTGACGGAGTTGATAAAAGTGGACTTTCCAGCCCCGTTCGGCCCGATCAGACCAACGATTTCCGGCGCCCGAACGTTCAATGTGACATCCGAAAGCGCGCGGTAGGCGCCGTATGATTTTCCCAATGCGCGGGTTTCAAGCACCTTGTGACGGTTGGCAGAGGCGTCTGGTTCCGCCGCCTCTTGTCCTGGTGCCAGCAATGGACCGGCCAGACGCCGCACCCAGCGCCAGTCGGCGGCTTCGCGGGTGCCAAAGACACCATCCGGGCGCAGGTAAAACGTAAGGATGACCATCAAGGAAAACGCCAAGGCGGTGAAACCAAAGAACGCGGGCATGACAAAAAGTCCCAGAACCTCGGTTCCGGTGTATTCGTTCAGTCCAACCTCAATGCGCTTGAAGGCTTCCTCGAGCACCGCGACCATGACTGCGCCGAGCGTACAGCCTGTCATGGAACGATAGCCGCCCAGAACGATGATCACCATATAGGCAAAGGCGGCCTCAAGGTAGAACGCATCTGGGGCCAAAACACCGATGCCATGGGCAAACAGCGCGCCAGCCACGCCCATAAGCCCGGCACTTGCGATCCAGAGCCACCCCAGCGTGCTGGAAACATCAATGCCAAGCGACCGGGCACCTAGCTCGTCTTCTCTGAACGCTTCGCCACGCCGCCCGACCCGGCCACTTCGGATCAAAAAGGCGGTGCCTACAATTCCGGCGGTCACCACCAGCAACAGCGGCCAGTCAAGTTCTGTGCGCGGAATACCATAGAGAGATTGTTTGCCGTTGGTCAGCGGACGCAAGCCGATGAACAGCAGGTAGCCGATCACCAGCATCGCGAAGGTTGCAATTGTGGCTGGCGTTTCCCGCAGGCGCCGCATGACCGGGGCAAAGATTGCACCCACCAGTGATGCGGCCAGAAACGCCGGCACCAGCGCAAGCCACAGGCTCCACTGGCTGTCCAAAAGCCATTGTGGCAAGGACGGAAGCAAAATGCCCTTGAGCATGGTTGGCAGCGTAAACCAGGTCGCCACATAGGCCCCGACGCCGAAAAAGACCACATGACCCAGCGACAGGATACCAGTTGTTCCGGCAAAAAGCCCAAGGGCAGCCGCGCCCGCAGCTTTGATGAGGGTTAGCCTGATCAGGGTTTCGTTAACGCCGAGAAACAGGCCGGCAACGGCGGCCGCCAAACAGAGGAGCGCGTAAACGATTGCGGCGGAGACCAGATATTTACGGCTGCGATACCCCATATTATTCCTCAATACACTGCATGCAAAGTCACTTCTGCGGCCAGAATTCGGGGACAAATGCATCGGCCTGTATTTCAACCATCATGCCCGGCGTTGTCAGTTTTGCCTCGACGGCGGCAGTGGCAGGAAAGATGCCCTCAAATGTCTCGCCGTGAGCACGTACATAATCACCAGCCGCATCCATCTGGGTGAGAAAGGCCTGGGTGCGCACGATGTGGCGCATCTCGGCGCCAAGCTCGTTCAGCGCCTGTTCGAACCGCTCGAAGATATAGCAGCACTGGGCGTAGGTATCTCCGGGCGCGTGCAATTGCCCGGTGGGCTCTGTTGCCGTGGTCCCAGCCAGCCAGATAAAGGGGCCAACCTGTCTGGCGCGGGCATAGCCGCCCAGCTTTTCAAACCGCCCGCCGCTAAAGAGTGTTCGGTCTTTCATAAGCTGTCTAACCTGATCCGGATCGCTTCGGCCGCAGCCAAAAGCGCCTGGTGCTCCTGCGGGGTCAATCGCGGCATTTCGATACTCAGCAACCCGGTCGCACCAAGGCGGCAGGGGACACCCAACACAACATCGCCCAGACCGAGTTCGCCGTCTATCAACACCGATACCGGCACGGTGCCAGCGCGTGCGCCGCGCAGGTGATCGATGACCTCAATGGTTGAATGCGCAGGCGCAACAGTGGCCGAGCCGGTCTTGCGCAAAGCGACCACCTGCCCCCCACCGGTGATCGTGTCCTTAACGGCTGCGGAAATTTGCTCGGGGCTGAGAAAGTCGTGCAAGGGTCGCCCTTTGATGTGCGACGCCGAAACAACGGGCACCATTTCTTCGCCATGTGCACCCAGGGTCAGGGCGTCAACATCGCGCAGCTCGACCCCGGCGGCCATCGCCAGGGCATTGCGGAACCGTGCGGTATCGAGCGTGCCAGCCATGCCCAAAACCCGTTCACGCGGGAATCCGGTGGCGCGCAGCATTTCATAGGTCATCTCGTCCAGCGGGTTGGTGACAACGATAACAACCGCACCCGGCGCACCCTCGGAAATGGCGGCACCAGCGGCACGCATCACACGGGCATTTACATCGATCAGATCGGCGCGCGTCATTCCCGGCGAACGGGCGCGCCCGGCGGTCACCACCACAACATCCGCGTTTTCGACAAGGGCCAGAGAGGTGCCGCCGGTGGCCCGTGCGCGGGTCCGGCTGACCCCGCTTGCGTGGTTCAAATCAAGGGCCGCGGCTTCGGCCACGCCCGGTGCGATATCAATGAAAACGATGTCGTCAGCGATATCTTGGTTGGCGGCCAAATGCCCGATATTGGCCCCGACGCCGCCGGCCCCGATCAACACCAATTTGCCCAGTCGACGCGCGCGCGGCAATATCATCTCGCGGGGCGGGATCCAGCGCGCGCCCCTTTTGAACAGCATGCGTCGCGCGGTGGTGCCGCTGTCGGTGACCGGGGCCACCGGACGTTCCAACGGCCCGTCCAACAGGCGAATTTGCAACCGCTGCGCGGCCTCGCGCGCCTCGTCCGTGACAATATCACCTGGCAGAATTTCAAAGCTCACACGGCCACTGCGCCGTGCCGCGTCAATCTCCGCCCGTGATATGACGCGGCGTTGCGCCATTATTCAGCTTTGCCATCAACTGCGGCGATGGCGCGCGCTGCGGCCTCCATGGCTGCTGTCACGTTGTCTTCTGAACCGGAAATAAACAGACGGCCAAAGCGGCCAACGGCGCGCACTTCGACGATGTCGATATCGGCAGATTTCTCGGCCTCGTTGGCGGCAATCGAGATATAGGCCGCAGGCTGACACTCCATAATACCAAGGGTTTGGCCCGGCACGATCATCGAGCCTTTGCGCCATTTGTTCAAAAGCTGGGCCTGATAGGGCTCGACGCTGGTGATGATCTGGGTGGAGGCGACAGAGGGTTTGAGCCGGTCCGACATTGACATGCCCAACTCGCTCAGGATGGCATCGCGGGCTGCGGACACCTCGGCATTGGATGGCGAGCGCAAAATGAAAAACCCGAATTCGCGTTCGACAAGCTGGGTTGTCGCCTCGACTGAACTGGCCTTGAGCGCCCGGTCGATCAGGGTAAAGACACCGTTGCCCGGTGCAAATTCGCCAATGAGAACCGTGTCGCCGGCCAATGGCACCGACCCTTGCACCGTTGCGCCGTTATAGGCCGCGAACTTTGGTTGCAACGCGTCGATTTGCATCAAGGCGCGAATGGTAATTGCCATCAGATATCTCCGTATACGTCGTAGAATTCACGCCAATCGCGGTTGGCCCAGGCGACGCGTTTGATGTTGATCAGGTGCAGGGCCGTCACGTTGTCTGACACGATAGATCCCGACCATGTGCCGGTGCCGAGCATGAAGCTTGGGTCGATGTCCGTGGAAAAGCCCATGCCGCCGGTCACAGTCGGGGTGTTGACGATAACCCGGCCCACTGGCGACATCGCCGAATACCGCCCGACCACGCCGACATCATCGCAATGGATTGCTGTGGAATGCCCCCAGCCGCCGAATGTGACGATATCGCGCGACAGACGCAGCCCATCGTCGACGTCTTTGGCTTCGTAAAATGCCACAACAGGGTTCAGCTTTTCGGCAGACAATGGCCGGTGCCAGCCCACCTCGGATTCCTCGACCACCAAAACCCGCGTGTTGGGCGGCAATGAAATCCCTGCGGCCCGGGCCAGTTTTGCGGCAGGTTGGGCGACAAAGTCGGCGTTCATTTGACCGGGGCCGTGAAAGATCACTTTGGCAAGCCGGTCCGCTTCGGCGGCGGTGCAGAAATAACCACCACGGGATTTCAATTCGTGACGCAGTTCGCGGGCGATGGGGCGGTCTGCGACAATGGCCTGTTCCGCGATGCACGCCGAGCCATAGTCCCAATTCTTGGAGGTCAGGATCATCTCGGCAACCTCGCCCAGACGGTCGGCGACTGAGCCATGCACATAGCAGGGCACATTGCCTGCACCGACGGCCAGTGTCGGCTTTCCCGACTTATGCGCGGCGCGCACCATGCCGGGACCACCTGTTGCCATGATGATCGACACGCGCGGATGTGTCATCAACTCGGCGGTGCCTTCCTGGGTCACCGTATCAAGGCACTGAATAAGGCCCTTGGGCAGGCCAAAACCGTCGGCCACATCGATCAGGATCTTGGCGGTCTCCAGACCACAGTTGATGGCGCGCGGGTGAGGGGCGCAGATCACAGCATTGCCCGCCTTGACCGCCGACATGACCTTGTAAATGATCGTCGAGGTCGGATTGGTCGCGGGGATCAACGCAGCGACCACGCCCATCGGTTCGCCGATGGCTGCAATCTTGGTTTTTTCGTCCTGCCACAAGACACCCAAGGTTTTCAAATCACGCAAGTAGTCGGCGACCGTGACCGAGTTGAACAGGTTCTTGATGCGCTTGTCGTCCGCCTTACCCATGCCGGTTTCTTCTGCAGCCATTTCGCCCAGACGCTTGGCATGGGGAATAACAGCACGGGACATGGCCTGCACGACCTCATCAATGAGCGACGGATCGGTGCCCAAGAACTTTTGATAGGCATCCCAGGCGGTTTCCGCGGCACGGCGCGCTGCTGCGATTGACTTCAGATCACTGTCCATGCCGCACTCGCTTCACGATTTGATTGATATGAGAGCGAGCCTCATCGAGGTTGTTGGCCGTCACCCCAATTGAATCGAGCCTGCGTCCCGCGCTTTTGAGATCGCCATCAACAATTGCTGAAATCTGCGCGAGCATCGCATGGGTCATCGGCACGTCAATTCCGGCAATCCTGGCGGCTGATGCCAGCGGCGCCAGTGAGCCAATCGCACCGCACCGCAGCAGGGCGCGGGCCTCGGATTGTGCCGGCACAGGACGCGCGCCGGCGCCGTTGGCCTCGCCGGCGACACGGGTCAGGATTGCATCGGTTTTTGGCATCTCGCGAACACCAAAGCACGCCGCAACGCGGCAGCGTTCAGACCATAAAACATCGATCAATGCGATATGATCCGGGCCTATCAGGTTTCGGAAACTGTTGTTTTGTGCCAAGGGAACTGCGCCATCGGGCACGTGCGGGCCACCCGGTGAAATCGCGCTGCCGCCCAGTATCAAGGCAGGGCATTCGACAGCTGCCGATGCATCCACGAAACCAGAATGAAGCGCCGAGTGCGTTGGTTCCAGCCCCGGCAAAAACGCCTGTAATGCGGCGATGACGGCGGGGCGGCGGTCTGGCAGGGTTGCGACCGGTACAGAGCTGACTTCTGACAGGGTGAGCGCTGAGGGGCTTTCGTCGATCCAATATGACAGCCCGACCATATCGACCAGCGTCAGGTCCGCCAAACAGCCTCCGGTGCGCAAAAGCCAGGCGGCCTCAACTGCGGCAAAGCTGCGCGCGTTTGGCAGCACGACGATCTGGCCATCGCAGAGGTGATCCGCCAAAACCATCGCATACGTGCGTTGTTTGTGGACCGGACCCGTCAAAAAAACAGCGTCTGCATCCATCACGGCTGTATCAATGGCAGATGTGGTCTGGATCGACGGGCCGGCTTTCTGATCGACATGAAAGCTGCCAATCGGACCCGCGCCGCGCAACGGGATCGCTTGTGCCTTTCTGAGCACGTCCAGCTCTGCGGAATAGGCCGAGAACAAGACAACCTCGAGCCCCTGTGCAAGACA
The DNA here is from genome assembly GCA_045105075.1 of Sedimentitalea sp. Taxonomy (GTDB): domain Bacteria; phylum Pseudomonadota; class Alphaproteobacteria; order Rhodobacterales; family Rhodobacteraceae; genus JBGCDD01. The sequence goes on from JBGCDD010000145.1 coordinate 20,116, forward strand.
AAGCGCCGCAAGGCAGCGGGCATCCTTGCCTCCACCCATAATCGCCACGCGGGTGATAACGACCTCAGGTGCGACAGTGGCATCGTCAGATTTGCTGAACGCTCGCGCGAAGTCGTCGAAATCGCTACTGTTCATTGTCGCCCCTTACTACAACTCCAGAAGTGACGCCCGGCGTGACCGAAAATCGGGGTCTGGACATTGGGCAGTGCAGATCAATCCGCGCTGCCGCCACCAATTCCGCTGATGATCGCCTCGAGTTCATCATGGGGCCGCGCGATAACCTGCACAGCGATCACTTCGCCGACCTTGTTCGCCGCCGCAGCGCCCGCATCTGCGGCTGCCTTGACCGCGCCAACCTCGCCTCGAATGAGCACAGAAATCAGGCCACCGCCGGATTTGGTGTGGGCCACAATTGTCACCGATGCGGCCTTGACCATCGCGTCTGCGGCTTCGATTGACGCGACCAAACCGCGCGTTTCGATCATGCCGAGGGCTGTTTGCCCTGGTGCCGGTTTTGCCATTGAACGTCTCCTTGAGTTTCTCGGAAGCTTGCTAATTTTTAGAAATTGAGAGGTGTTCGACGATCGCCACGATTGTCGCGTCAACAGGCAGCCCAGAGGACGCAGACGAGACCCGCGCGCCGCTGCCTGTGGTCACCAAAACAGTGTCGCCGACGCCAGCACCACATGTGTCTGCCGCGACAACGCAGGGCTCAAGCACCTTGCCGCGTCCATCAATCACATCTGTAACAAGAAGTTTTTGCGCGCTGAGTTTGGGATCTTTGGTCGTGGCTGTCACGGTCCCGGTGACAAGAGCGATTTTCATCAGAAGTTTTTCTTGTAGCGATCGATTTCGACCTGGGTGACCTGTTCTCTCACGAATTCAAGCTCGCGCTCGCATTGTTGCAGCATCAATTCGTACTGGGTTTCGCCCAGTATGGATTTGAGCCAATCAGAGCCACGCGCCGCAGCAATAGCGGTGGTCAAATCAGTTGGGATCGGTTCGGCATCTTCTACGGTATAGGCATCTCCCATCGTCGGCGCGCCCGGATCAATCTTCTGCTCGATGCCATCAAGACCCGCGGCGATGTCAGTTGCCATGAGCAAATAGGGGTTGGCGTCGGCGCCCGCATCGCGTTTTTCGACCCTGACAGCGCTGTCCTTGCCTTCAAGAACCCGCAATCCAACGGTCCGGTTGTCATATCCCCAACACGTGTTGATTGGACAGAACGTATAGGGTCTGCGTCGGCGATACCCATTTTCAGTCATGCCACCGCAAACGGCGGTCTCTGCCATGCGTTTCTTCATGCCCCCGAGGAAATGATGCCCCATCTCGTTGAGCTTTCCATCCTCGGCAAAGACATTCACGCCGTCCTTCCAAACCGAATAATGGCAATGAAAGCCACTGCCGGACTGATCAATGAAGGGCTTTGGCATAAACGTGGCGTCGTAGCCTTCGTGCAGGGCCAGTTGCTTGACCAGCGATCTAAACAGAACAACCCGATCGGCCGCCTCGAGCGCTTCGCCGTAGCGAATGTTCACTTCGACCTGGCCCGGTGCATATTCGGGATTGGATTGTTCAATCGGGATGCCGCATGCGTTGATTTGCTGGCGGATCGGGCCAACAACGTGCTCCATCCGCGCCGCGCGCACCAGCCCGTAGACCTGAATGGATTGCTCTTTTGGCAAGCCTGTTTCAGGATCCAGCAAATAGAATTCCAGTTCCGCGCCGACATTGATTGTCAGCCCCATCGCTTTGGCGCGATCCAGTTGTCGGATCAACGCCTGTCGCGGGTCAATCGGCAACGGCTGGTGGTCTTTCCCCAGCGCCACGCCCATGCAGACGGCCACCCCCGGCTCCCACGGAATGGGCACAGGTTTGGTTGCGGGAAACATGTGGAAATCGGGATACCCGTTGCCGAAGTTGACATAGGGCGTATCCCAGACATCGCAGGTCATATCGAGCGCGAACAACGCTATCGAAAGCGCATTGCCATCTTCGCAGGTCGTATCCCAATGCGATGCAGGGATGCGCTTGCCGCGCATGATGCCGTTCAAATCCCCAACCCCCAGAACCACTGTTTCAGTGCCTTCTGGTAAACCAAACGCGCCTTTTTGCATTTTTTCCCCGCAGCATTGCGAACTAAATTGATCCGCTCTTTATTAGATGTATACTGTATACAGCGAAATTTACATTTCAAGAAGAATTTGGATCATGTCAGCACAGCCGGAAGTCATCGTTGTTGGGGCAGGAATATCGGGGGTCATGATCGCGTTGAACCTGAGGCGGCGGGGCTGCGACGTCACTTTGATCGACAAATGGGAACCGGGACATTCGCGCGCCTCGTCGACGGACTACAATCGGGTGATCCGCTCCATTCACGGGCATGATGAGTTTTACACCAAATGGGCACGCGACGCGCGGATTGGCTGGCTCGAACTGGAACATGAGACCGGTCAAAAGCTGTTTTATGAATGCGGAACACTGATCCTGGCGACGCAGGGACATTGCCACTGGGAGGATGCAACCGAGCAGACTTTTGGCAAGTTGGGTGTTCCGTATCGGCGGATGTCATCCGAAGACATCCGGCTCCATTTCCCGATGTTCAAGGCGGATGATATTGCCTACGGGCTGTATGAACCCGAAGCCGGGATGATCATGGCGCATCGTGCGGTGATCACCGCGCTCAATCTGTTCAAAAGCCTGGGCGGCACAGTCAAACGCGGGAATGTTGTCACCGACGCCAACGAACGGCTGATGCTGGATGGCAAACCTCTGGAGGCCGACACGATTGTTGTCGCGACAGGCCCTTGGATGAGCGAGATGTATCCGCGCACCGTCAAACCGATCACCCATGTGGTGGGGATCAACGTCTTTTACACCTCAACACCTGAGGGCAGCACCGAATTTGACGCCGAACGCATGCCGTGCTGGATTGATCATGGCCAGTCCGCATTTGGCCTGCCCAGTGTCGAAGGTCATGGCGTCAAAGCCGCCGCTGTTATCCCCGAACACATCGACATCAACGATGATGACCGCTTGATTGACAAGAACCTGATTCCGCGCACGCAGTCCTATATTCGAACCCGTTTTCCAGGGTTGGTTGGGCAGAAGGTGGTGGATTCCAAATTCAACCAGATCATCATGACGCCGGACACGCATTTCATTCTGGACTGGCATCCCGACCATGAGAATGTGCTGCTGGCGGGCGGTTGCTCGGGGCATTTGTTCAAACATGGTCCGGTCTGGGGCGAGTTTGCAGGTGGCGTTGCCGTCAAGGACTACGGAACCGCCGAACGCTTCAAGCTGGCCGGACGCCGAAAGCTGTCTCCTGCCGAAAGCCCATCTGGCCGTTAGGTATTGTCTCCCCCTTAAGGACCGCTGAGCCAGCCTTTGGCAGTGCGGAAAACCGGGGATTGCAAATTGCGGGCCACTTGCCATTCATGTTTGCAATGCCCCATCCGGCAGGGCCAAAACGAATTTCAGGAATGGGCTGGCAACCAGCGCACCCAATCAGACCCACAGGAGATGACACATGTATCGCAAGGCAATCGAAAAAGGCGGCTTGGCCGTTGTGACCGGGGCAGCCAACGGCGTTGGCAAGGCGGCCGCTCAACGGTTTTTGCAAGATGGCCTTGGGGTCGTGCTGGTTGATCTGCCAGGCGACACCCTAAGCGAAACGGCTGAACAATTGCGGGCGCTGGCCCGGCCCTCGGCCATTGTCGAGGCTATCGCGACCGATGTCACCGACGCCCAGGCCGTGACTGCTTTGGCCGACCAGGCTTTTGCGCTTGGTGACGTCGCGGTTTTGATGAACAATGCCGGGATTGCGCTTCCAACCGGCAGTTGGGAAAATGCCGACAACTGGCGTCGATTGCTGGAGGTCAACCTTTTTGGTGTCATGAACGGCGTACATGCGTTTGTGCCGCGAATGATTGAGGCGTCTCGCCCGGCTGTGGTCATCAACACTGGGTCAAAACAGGGGATTACCACGCCACCGGGAAACCCAGCCTACAATATCAGCAAAGCCGGTGTGAAGGTCATGACTGAGATGCTGGCCCATGATTTACGTGAGGCTGAGGCTCAGATCTCGGCCCACCTGTTCGTGCCGGGGTTCACCTACACAGGGATGATCCAGAAATTCATGCCCGAAAAACCCGACGCGGCTTGGACCAGTGAGCAGGCAGTTGATTATTTGTTGCAGCGCATGTCCGACGGGGATTTCTACATTCTGTGTCCCGACAATGATGTTTCGCCCGAGCGCGACGTCAAGCGCGTGGAATGGGCCGTGGGTGACATCATCCACAATCGCCCACCCCTGTCGCGCTGGCATCCCGACTATGCCGATGCTTTTGCCGCGCACGAAAAATCCCGGTAGCCCAGCCGCCTGAAAGGCATAAACACGGGCGCCGGGCACGCGTCGGATCGAGCAAGTTGCGCGTTGTTCATTTGCGCGGGCGATACATCTTCCGGAAAAAAGATTACCAAGGTTCAGGTTTCGCAATGCGACGGAGTGACGATCGTTGGCCCGCTTTGCCCGGACCTTTTGGCGCCGCGATGAAACCGACGGTGATCGTTGCAAACATCGGGTCTGCCTGGGCCAAAGCTCTGGGCCGAGCGTGAAAGGTCGCTCGGCTCGCAACACCAGTTGCCAGATCAGTGTCGATCAATGCGCTATCAGACGCTGTTTCCCGAAATCCGCCCGCGTCGATGGCACAACTGTCCACAGAGCATCCCTGATCCGCTCTCACATCGTCATCTGCGCCAGCGGCAAAGCCTGCAACAACACCTTCATTGCCTTCGGTGCTTTCACCAACCTTCATTGTGCCAGTGACGCGCGCCATCTTGCGTTGCACCACACCACTTTGCATGTTGGTCGTGGCGAGACCGACAGGGCCAAAGCAACAATTTCAACTTGCGCATGAAGCTCTCCGCTGAGAGCAAAACCTAGGCTGGGAGGTTCCCGCCGAGGGCAGGGCGGTTGGGTTTGACCCATTCTGCGCGGGGCCCGTTGGGCTGCACCTGTATTTGGATCAGCGCCAAAGACGGCTCAACCCATGAACCGGGCCGCGCATCTTGCCCTGCGACGAGAATTCGACGTCTGCGTGTACCGTGCGATCCAAAAGTGTTGCGCTGGGATTGCAGGATCATGCGCAGCGTCCGGATCCCGCCCCGTCAACCGATTTGGACCCAGTGTGAATGACCATGCCCACACCTGGAATCGGATTTCATCAAACACATGTTTTCGCCAATTGATTTTGGTGATCCGTTGGTTTTTGGCGTTGCAGGTATGTGTCAGCTCACCACGGCGGACCGCTTGCATCGGCCAGATCGTGACGATGAACATGTTTTAGAAACCCAAGGCGAAACCGTCAGGCGATTTGCGGTTGAAGCGGCCATGTCCTGCCCTTTGAATGCTCCATCGCAGAGATGATCGAAGCAAAAACAGGTGGCTTTGCGCGCGATTCAATCAAAATTCACGCATCCGCAATTGTCTTATCAATGCGGCCTGGTTTTTGGCCTGACCCGATTGCGCCAGATGGCTGAGAAAAAGATCCCAGAGTTTGGGGCGAAAGCGCTATTTTGGCCCAGCTCATGACTGCGGTGTAGGTGATAAGCGCGCCGCGCTATGTCCGCAACAATGCCTTGGCCGGGGCTGGATTTCGCTGAAGTTTGACGTACGCTTGCGGCAGCGGACACAGAGTCGGAGAGCGCGCATGCCACCTGAACAAAAGCCAAGCGACGCGCTGTTTCCCAGTGACGCCGCTCCACCCGCCAAGCCAGAACGGTTTGCAGGCTCGTCGCATGTTGAGATTACACCCGCGTTCCAACCCTTTGATCAGCCCAATGATATGTTCAGCCGTGGGTTCTGGGACCCGAAGTTCGCCACCCGGATCACAATGAAATTCTTTCGCTCCTTTGTGAAACCGCGCGAACGGGCGCGGGATGAGGATGGGTTCACCCAGAACGATTTTGCGCTGCGCAATGGTCCGTGGGTTGTAACCGAGATGTTCGCCGAAATGCACAAGGCCGCAGGTCGGCGTGACGGGTTCACCGACGATTTTACACCGCACATTCCGCCCAAGGTCGACAAGGCCGAAACAGGCTCTCCGCGCGAAGCGGCAACTGGGATCAAGAAGGTCGCAAAGCTCTACGGGGCCGATCTGGTTGGGATCACTGACTACGATCCGAAATGGACCTATCATTCCAAGTTCTCGGCCCGCACCGGCACGTCGCGACCGCTTGAGTTACCTGAAGGGCTGACGAGCGTCATCGTGCTGGGCAAAGCGATGGAATATGACATCATCCGCATGTCGCCGTCTGCCACAGCATCGGCAGGACCCGCTTCGGGCTATGCGGAGGATGCCATCACCTTGCTGGCGCTGGCGCAGTACATCCGTTCGCTTGGGTACAAAGCCGTGGCCAACCAGAACGACACAACGCTGGCCATCCCTTATGCGATCAAGGCTGGATTGGGGGAGTACGGGCGCAACGGGCTGTGTATCACGCCCGAATATGGCCCGCGCGTTCGCTTTGGTCGCATCCTGACAGACATGCCGATGGCCCATGACAAACCTGCCGCATTTGGTGTCGAACAGACCTGCGATATCTGCCGTCGCTGCGCCAACAACTGCCCACCGCAAGCCATCGATCACGGTGCACCGTCCACTTACACGTACAACCGCTCCAATATTCCCGGCATCAAGAAATGGACGACGGATGCAGAGAAATGTTTCAAGTTCTGGGTGTCACGTGGCACCGACTGTGCCAATTGCATTCGGACCTGCCCCTACAACAAAGACGCCACCCATTTGTGGTCGCGGGTGATTTTGCGGATGTTGCGCCACGCGCCGCTGCGCCGTCTGGCACTGAAGCTCGATGACCGCACGCGCCTGCACGATCAAATCGCGCCGTCCGCATGGTGGAAAGGGCGGATCAAGACGCTGGAGCGGGCCAAGGACAGCGCACCAGACGCCGAACTGGCGGCCCATCAGAGCAAGCTGAAGGCTCTGCGCGATGCGCGACCGTCCTAGGCCCCGCGAAGATCGATAATGCGCACCGGTTTGAAGCTGCCTTCGAAGGACGTGGCAATTTCCCCGGCTTTCAGCAACACAATGCGCGGTTTCAAACCAAACGTCCGCTGGATCATGTCGGCTGCCGCCTCTGGTGCAGAGTCGTCCGCCGGTTCAATATAGACGACCAGCTCGTCACGATCGTTTTCCCAAAGGATTTCGACCCGGAAATCGGACACGACGTCGGATCCGAACATCAGGTCTTCCAGGTCCGTAAAGCCAATGTTGACCCCGCGCACTTTGACAAACCCGGCGGTCCGGTGGGTGTGTTTGACCAGCGGAAAGACATCAAAATCGGTGCCGCGCGCAATGCCATCGCGCATGGTGACGATGTCGCCGGTGTTCCAACGCAAGAAGGGTGTCGCGTTGTTGGTGACAAGCGCGGTGACGATCAGCAGACCGGGCTCGCCCTCGGTCACAGGCTCCAGCGTGTCCGGGTCCAGGACTTCCGGATAGCAAAAATCGGACCAGAAGCGGAAGCCGTCGCAGGCCGCATCTTCGCAACCCAGCATCATCACCTCGGTCATGCCGTAGCAATCGCGCACGTCTGCGCCCCAGAGTGCGGACAGTTTGGCGCGCTTGGAAGACGACAGCGGCTCGGCGGAACACAAGATACGCTCGACACTGGCCCGTGGCAGGTCGAACCCTTCGGATTTCGCCAGATTGCCCAGTTGGATGCCATAGCTTGCCATGCCGATCCAGGAACTGGGCTTGAACATGCGGACAAGGTCAAGCTGCGCACCCGACGGCAGGGTATTGCCCCCGCCGGCCCAAACCATGCCGACCCCCATGTCCGACCCACCGCGCGCCATCATGTGACCTGCGGGGTGGATGCCCAACGGCAACGACATATGAGTGATGTCATCGGCGGTAAAACCGGCGAGAACCAGCGCGCGTTTGAAACCCATCATGGCAAAACGGATGTCCTCGGCCGTGCGCGGATAAAACAAGGGTTTGCCGGTCGAGCCACCCGATCGCCAAAACTCAGTCACGTCTTTGCGGGTGTTGATGCAAAATGTCTCGTAAAACGTCTCGGACGACATTTCGCGCAGCTGTTCCTTGTCGAGAATGGGAATTTTGGCCCATTCCTCAGGCTCGGTCACCGTATCAAGGGTCACGCCGTCCAGCATGCCCGCGTAAAACGCTGATGTCTGGGCCTGTGCCACTGCATTTTTACGTCGCGCAAGCTGTCGTGTCAGCAATGTTGCGGTGCTGTTCGGCATGTCCAGATCATCATGCGGTCCGTGCATTATGTGCTCACTTTCGATGAGGTCCGATGGTCATGGAAGTTTATCGCGCAGCCAAGGTAATTCAAGCATCGAATGGCCCATACGGCTCCGGATACAGTGGATTGATCCAAACTTCTGCACGAGCGTTTGATCCAGCATTTGGCAATTGGAGTGGCTCCATTGGGTCTTGTCAGCCTCTATTCACTTGCGTATATTTTTGCCATGCCAGTTAACCCCGTACATTTGAACAAAACGGTTGCGAGACGCTGCTCAATTCACTCCGGGCGGCTCTGACTTGGCGCGCGCCGTCACCTCCAAAGCTACGACTGTGTCGCGCGCAGATCGCGAAAAGGCCAAGATCTGGATCGAAGGTGCTTTGCGCATGATTGTTCAGAACGGTGTTTCTGCCGTCAAGGTCGAGCCCCTTGCGCGCACATTGAAAGTGTCAAAGG
>JBGCDD010000146.1:0-4687 GCA_045105075.1 Sedimentitalea sp.
CGAGGCCGACAAAAGCGGCCAGTTGCCAGCGTCGAGCGGCGCGTCCATTTCCTCCCAACCAAGCTTGGTTGAGCCTTTGCGCCCGGCGTGGCCGATCTGCATACACAGTTTGGTTTCGGTTTCCGCGTGCACAAAATCAACCAGCCGTTTCCACGCGATTTCATGCGCAGGCTGGTACAATCCGGGGCAACCCGGGGTGATGCGCCCATCTGGCGAAACGCATGTCATCTCTATATAAACAAGGCCCGCGCCGCCCTTTGCGCGCTCGGCGTAGTGGGCAAAGTGCCAATCGGTCGGGCTTCCATCGACGGCCTTGTATTGCGCCATGGGAGACACAACAACGCGGTTGGACAAGCGCATATCGCGCAGCTGATAGGGGGCAAACATCGGAGCACGGTGGGCGCCGTTGGCCCCGGCCTGGGTCTGGAACCACTCTTCGGCGGCGCGCAACCAATCACCGTCGCGCAGACGCAGGTTTTCATGGCTGATGCGTTGCGAGCGGGTCAGCAGCGAGTAGGTGAACTGAACCGGGTCCAGATCGAGATAACGTTCAATATCTTCAAACCATTCGGTCGAATTGCGCGCCGCAGATTGCAGGCGCAGCACGTCCAGACGGCGATCGTCCTGATACCGCTCGAAGGCCTGTTCCAGATTGGGTTCTGTTTCGACCAGATCGGCCAGCGCAATGGCGGATTCCAGCGCCAGTTTTGATCCCGAACCGATGGAAAAATGCGCTGTCGCCGAGCTGTCGCCCAGCAGTACCACGTTGTTATAATGCCATTTTTCGCACAACACCCGGTTGAAGTTCAACCAGGCCGAGCCGCGCAGGTGACGCGCGTTCGACATCAGGGAATGGCCGCCCAGATGAGCGGCAAAAATCTCTTCGCAAGCGGCGATGTTTTCGTCGACCGACATGGTGTCAAAGCCCCAGGCGTCATATGTTTCCTGGCTGCATTCGACGATGAAGGTCGCGGTGTCGGAATCGAACTGATAGGCGTGCGCCCAAACCCATCCGTGACGGGTTTTTTCAAAGATAAAGGTAAAGGCGTCGTCGAATTTGGCATGGGTTCCAAGCCAGACAAACTTGCACGCGCGTTGGTCAATCTCGGGTTGGAACGCGTCCTGGAAATGGGTGCGCACACGCGAATTCACGCCATCGGCGGCGACCACAAGGTCATAATCGGCCACCAGAGCGTCGATGTCGTTAACCTCTGTTTCAAATTGCAGATCAACCCCAAGCTCGCGGGCGCGGTCCTGCAGCAGCAGCAACATCTGCCGGCGCCCGATTCCACAAAAGCCATGACCCCGGCTGACCGTGTTAACATCCTTATGAATAACGGAAATATCATCCCAATAGGCGAAATGCTCGTGGATCGAGGCCGCACTGATAGGGTCATTTTTCTTGAGATTTTCAAGCGTCTCGTCGCTGAGCACAACGCCCCAGCCGAACGTGTCATCGGGCTTGTTACGCTCAACAACAGTGATTTCGTGAGACGGATTTCGCAATTTTAAGCTGATTGCAAAATAAAGTCCGGCGGGCCCGGCGCCAAGGCAAACGACTTTCATATCAGGTCTCTCCAAAGCGGGTTTTCAGAAAAGTGGCAGTGTTCCAAAACCATTTCAAGTCTAAAACTTTAAACTTGAAGTTTATTCGTGTTTCGAGGCAGGTTGAGCAAGGAAGAGGAGGTGCCACATGGCGACAATCACAGTGCATCCGGAGGGATGGAAACCGGCCAAAGGCTATGCCAACGGGATGATTGGCGAGGGGCGGATGTTGTTTGTCGGTGGCCAGATTGGCTGGACCGCGCAGCAAGTGTTTGAAACGGATGATTTTATCGGCCAAATGACGCAAGCTCTGGTCAACATTCGCGCGGTGGTCGAGGCCGCAGGCGGCGGGGTCGAGCATATCACGCGTCTGACCTGGTATGTCACCGACAAGGCCGAATATGTGGCGCGTCAGCGCGATGTGGGGGCGGCCTACCGCGAGGTGATGGGCTATCATTTTCCGGCGATGACCATGGTTGTTGTGAGTGCGCTGGTGGAAGATGAGGCCAAGGTTGAAATCGAGGCGACGGCGGTTTTGCCCCGTCATTAACCGTGTGTTGGTGCAAAGCTCGGTCTGAAAATTATTTAAAAACTGTGCAAATTGCACATCTGTAAATTGCAAAGTTGCAAAAACTGCCAAATTGGCGGGCAAATTCACGAATCCAAGGGCCTGTGGTGGCTTTGGTAAAATTTACCAATTGATAAAAAATGCAGATGTGCCAGTCTGTCTCCAAAGCGTTGCGTTGGGAGATCACGATGGCAAAAGGGCAGATGGCGGCAGGAATTGTTGCGGGGCGGCTAGACGGCGGGCAGTTGGCAGATAACTTTTCTGACCTGCACCCGGCCTATGCGCCGCATGAAGCGGCGGTGGCGGCGGACCGGTGTTATTTTTGCTATGACGCACCTTGCGTGACGGCGTGCCCGACCAGCATCGACATTCCGCTGTTCATTCGCCAGATCCAGACTGGCCATCCGGAAGGCGCGGCAAAGACGATTTTTGATCAGAACATTCTGGGCGGTATGTGCGCGCGGGTGTGCCCGACCGAAACGCTGTGCGAAGAGGCCTGTGTGCGCGAGGCGGCCGAGGGCAAACCGGTTGAGATTGGCCGCCTGCAACGTTTTGCAACCGACACGATGATGTCGGCGGCGCACCCTTACGACCGTGCGCCGGCAACCGGCAAATCGGTTGGGGTTGTGGGCGCGGGGCCGGCCGGTTTGGCCTGTGCGCATCGATTGGCGATGCTGGGCCATGACGTGGTGATTTATGAGGCAAGCCCCAAAGCGGGCGGGCTGAACGAATTTGGCATCGCCGCTTACAAAACACCCGGCGGGTTCGCAGCCGCCGAAGTGGACTGGCTGATGCAAATCGGCGGCATCACGTTGAAACAGGGCCAGGCGCTGGGGCGCGACATCACGTTGGACGGGGTGCAATCGGCCCATGACGCTGTGTTTCTGTCGCTGGGGCTGGGCGGTGTGAACGCTTTGCGCGCGGAAGGCTCGGACAAATCCGGGGTGCTGGATGCGGTGGCGTTCATTGCGGATCTGCGCCAAGTCAACGATTTGACCACAGTGCCAGTGGGGCGCAACGTGGTGGTCATCGGCGGCGGCATGACGGCGATTGACGCGGCGGTGCAATCCAAACTGCTGGGCGCAGAGAGCGTGACGGTGGCCTATCGGCGCAACCGCGATGCCATGGGCGCCAGCCGGTTCGAACAGGATTTGGCGGCCTCAAAAGGGGTCACGCTGATGTTCAATGTCAGCCCCGTTGCCGTGCATGGCAATGGCGCGGCCGCCGAGATCGAGCTGGAATACACCGATGCCACGCTGCAGGGCACGGGCGAAACCGTGCGTCTGCGCGCGGATCAGGTGTTTTCGGCGATCGGCCAAACGCTGGACGCGCCCGACGGCGTTGAACTGGACGGGCGCAAGATTGCCGTCACCGGGGCCGGGCGCACCAGCGTTGAGGGCATCTGGGCCGGGGGCGATTGCGCGGCGGGCGGCGATGACCTGACGGTGACCGCGGTCGCCGAAGGGCGCGATGCGGCGATGGACATTCACGCGCAATTGGTGGGTTGAGCATTGGCGGTGCAGCGCATCAATTTTCAGTCGATCCCGGTTGGTGACCCGTCGCGCGCGCTTGCGTTTTATTGCGATCATCTGGGAATGACGGTGCAGACCGATGCGCCTTACGAGGACGGCTGGCGTTGGATTTTCCTTCAAATTCCGGGCGCTGACACGTTGTTGCACTTTGTCAAAGCCGGCGACATCACGATGGGGCACACCCTGCCGGTTCTCAGCCTGGTCAGTGATAATGTCGACGCCGACACGCGCCGCCTGAGCGACGCCGGCGCCACTATCATCGACGGGCCATCCGATGCGCCCTGGCACCAAGCGGTGCGTTACACCCTGTTCAAGGACAGCGAAACCAACACTGTCCTGTTGCAATCCAGCTCAGCACAAGGAGCCTGACCCATGGCCGATCTGACAACCGATTTTCTGGGCATCACGAGCCCCAACCCGTTCTGGCTGGCCTCTGCGCCGCCCACCGACAAGGAATACAACGTGCGCCGCGCGTTTGAAGCAGGCTGGGGCGGCGTCGTGTGGAAAACGCTAGGCGCCGAAGGGCCGCCGGTGGTGAATGTCAACGGGCCGCGATATGGCCCGATTTATGGCGCAGATCGCCGCCTGCTGGGGCTCAATAACATCGAGCTGATCACCGACCGGCCGCTGGAAACCAACCTGGAAGAAATCGCACGCGTCAAGGCGGATTACCCGGATCGCGCGATGATTGTGTCGATCATGGTGCCTTGCGAAGAGGACGCTTGGAAGGCAATCCTGCCCCGTGTTGAAGACACCAATGCCGACGGAATCGAGCTGAATTTCGGCTGTCCGCATGGCATGTCCGAACGCGGCATGGGCGCGGCTGTGGGCCAAGTGCCTGAATACATCGAAATGGTGACGCGCTGGTGTAAGCAATATTACTCCAAGCCCGTCATCGTGAAGCTGACGCCCAACATCACCGATATCACCAAACCGGCGGCGGCGGCCAAGCGTGGTGGGGCCGATGCGGTGTCATTGATTAACACCATTAACTCTATCACCTCCGTTAACCTCGATACGATGTCGCCCGAGCCTTCGATTG
>JBGCDD010000147.1:0-29811 GCA_045105075.1 Sedimentitalea sp.
CCGGTCCGAGCGCGCCAGCGAACCGGTCTTGATCTGCCCACAATTGGTCGCCACGGCCAGATCGGCAATCGTGGCATCTTCGGTTTCGCCGGATCGGTGGCTCATCACATTGGTGAATCCGGCCCGGTGCGCCATATCAACTGCTTGAAGAGTCTCCGTCAAGCTGCCGATTTGATTGACTTTTACCAACATTGAATTGGCACTGCCCCGCGCAATCCCTTCGGCCAGTCGCGCCGGATTGGTGACAAACAGATCGTCGCCCACCAACTGCACCCTGTCGCCCAAAGCATCCGTCAGCGCCTTCCAGCCGTCCCAATCATCTTCCGACATACCGTCTTCGATCGAGATGATCGGATAGTCCGCCACCAGCGCTGCCAAATAATCGACGTTCTCAGCTGAACTCAGGGTTTTTCCCTCTCCAGCATAGACATAGGCGCCATCCTTAAAGTACTCGGTCGCGGCACAATCCAAAGCCAGGTAGATCTCTTCGCCGGGCCGATACCCAGCTTTCTCAATCGACTTCAGAATGAAATCCAGCGCATCACGGGTCGAGCTGATGTTGGGCGCAAAGCCACCCTCATCACCGATCCCGGTGGAAAGCCCCGCCGCCGACAGTGCTTTTTTCAGCGTGTGGAACACTTCGGCCCCCATGCGCACCGCGTCGCGGATGTTGCCCGCGCTGACCGGCATGATCATGAATTCCTGAATATCGATTGGATTATCCGCATGTTCGCCGCCATTGATGATGTTCATCATCGGCACCGGCAGCACCCGCGCCGACGTGCCGCCAACATAGCGATACAAGGGCTGCGTGGTGAAATCGGCCGCCGCTTTGGCTGTGGCCAGCGACACACCCAGAATCGCATTTGCGCCCAGACGCGCTTTGTTGTCGGTGCCGTCCAGCTCGATCATGGTGCGGTCAATCGCGACCTGTTCGGTGGCATCAAAGCCAACGAGTTCCTCGGCGATTTCGCCATTCACAGCCGCCACCGCTTCCAACACGCCCTTGCCCAGATAGCGCGCCTTGTCGCCATCGCGCCGCTCGACCGCCTCGTACGCCCCGGTCGAGGCCCCCGAAGGCACCGCCGCGCGCCCCATCGTGCCGTCTTCCAGGATCACATCAACCTCGACGGTGGGATTGCCCCGGCTGTCAAGGATTTCGCGGGCGTGAATGTCGATGATCGTGCTCATATCGGGCGTCCTTTGCTTGGCTTGCCCGCCTCTTACCCGCCCGCCGGGATCAAAGAAACCATGTTTTCGCGCCTCAGGCCGGTTTTGCCCCCACCCGACGCTCGCGCCACAAGGTAAACAAACCCGACCCGATGATGATCACAGTGCCCACCAGCATCCAGATATCGGGGCGTTCGCCGAACACAACAAACCCAACGATCAGCGCAAAAACGATGCGGGTATAGCGAAACGGGGTCACAAACGACACCTCGCCCAGCCGGGTCGCCAAAACGATCAGGTAATAAGCCACAACGCCAATTCCCACGGTCACCAGCAACATCCCCCATTGCCCCGGCGTCGGTGTGACAAAGGGCGCGCCCGACGCCAACGCCAGCACCAAAGCGCCGGGCAAGGCCATGGCAAAGGCCAGAAAACTCAGCTGCACCGTCGATACCTGCGCCTGGATCCGGCGCGTGGCCACATCGCGCATCGCCAGACCAATCACGCCAACAACTGCAAACAACGCACTCGCATCAAAGCCGTCCAGACCGGGGCGCACGATCAGCATGACCCCAAAGAAGCCCACCAGAATGGCGCTCCAACGCCGCCACCCGACGGCTTCGCCCAAAAACACCGCCGCCCCCAGGGTCACCACCAAAGGTGCCACCTGCAAAATCGCCGAGGCCGTGGACAAGCCGGTCAGCGACAACGCGGTGACAAAGCCAACCATTCCAACCACTTCGCCCAAGTTCCGCCAGATCAACGCCGCGTTCCAACCGGCGCGCGGGATCGCCTGTTGCCCCTGAATTCGGGCCAAAACAGCGAAAACCGCCATGCCCCCAAGCCCAAGCGCCAGAATGATCTGCCACGTCGGAAATGCCCCGGCCAGCAGCTTGATCAACGTGTCTTCCACCGTAAAGGCCAACATCGCCAAGGCCATAAACATCGCGCCGCGCAGATTCTCCATGCCGGGCCCTCCTTGCCCTCGCGCTTGCGCCATTTGGACGCCACACGCAAGCGCGCTCAATTGCGTGACCTGCCCCGCAGTGCTAGATAGGCCAGAATGACTGACATTTTATTCAGAACCGCCGTGACCGTCGCCATTGGCGCGTTGGGCGCCGCCGTCGCTTTTGCCATTTCCATGCCCGCCGCCATTTTGATCGGCCCGGCGCTGGCGGTCACCCTGGCCGGGCTTGCGGGCCTGCGTACCGCGATCAGCGACCCGTTGCGCGACACCTGCTTTGTGGTGCTGGGTCTGGGGCTCGGCGCCGGGTTTGACCCTGACGCCAGCGCCGCCATCCTGCGCTGGCCACTGGCTTTTCTGGCCTTGCTGGTGCTGTTGGCGCTGACCATGCTGGCCTGCCAGAAACTGCTGCAATCCGCCTTTGGCTTTGATCCACGCAGCGCCGTTCTGGCCAGCGCGCCCGGTCATCTCAGCTTTGTGCTCTCGATCGCCGCCGACAGCAAAATGGACGCCGCCCCGATCGCTGTGGTGCAATCGATCCGCCTGCTCGCGTTAACCTTGAGCGTGCCGTTTGTCGCCATGGGTTTTGGCGTGTCGATACAATCCGTGCTGCCGCCCAGCGACTCTGTCATGGGCCTGATCCCCCTTCTGGCGCTGGCCATCGGGGGCATTGCACTGGGTCTGGTGTTTCGCAAATTGCGCCTGCCCGCGCCGCTGTTGCTGGGCCCGATGGCGCTGTCGGCGGCCACCCATGCCAGCGGGCTGACCCCGGGTTCGGTGCCCGAATGGCTGCTGGCACCGGCCTTCATCGGCCTTGGCACCATGATCGGCACCCGCTTTTCCAATATGTCGCTGGCCCGGTTTTACGCCTCGCTGGGCGCCGGTCTGGCCATCACCGGCGTCGCGGTCGTGCTTAGCGCGCTGGCCGCGATCCCGGTGGCGCTGCTGTTGGGCATTCCAACGCCCCACGTGCTGGCCGCTTTTGCCCCGGGCGGCCTAGAAACCATGATCGCCCTGGGCGCGGCAATGGGCGCAAGCCCCGGCTTTGTCGCCGCCTGCCACGTGATGCGCCTGTTGCTGCTGACCGGATTGATCCCGCTGGCTCTGGCCCGCGCCCGTTAACGCTTTTTCAGCGGCACACCATACAATTCCAACCGATGCCCGCGCAGCTCGTATCCCAGTTTTTCCGCAATCCGATCCTGCAGCGCCTCGATCTCGGGATCGACAAATTCAATCACCTCGCCCGAATTCATATCGATCAGATGATCATGATGGTCACGCTCGGCATCCTCATAACGCGCGCGCCCATCGCCGAATTCCAGCCGATCCAGAATCCCGGCCTCTTCAAACAGCTTCACCGTGCGGTACACCGTCGCAATCGAAATCCCGGAATCCAGAGCCGAGGCGCGCGCATACAACTCCTCCACATCCGGGTGATCGCTGCTGTCCTGCAAAACCTGCGCGATCGTGCGCCGCTGACCGGTCATGCGCAATCCCTTGGCCTCGCAACGCTCGATGATTGAGTCAGCCATTTCGCTCCCCCGCTGCCTTATTCGCCGGGTTTAGCCTGCCTTGCGCGCCGCGGCCACCCCGCAAAGCTTGACTTTGGCGCGCAAAAGGCGCATCTGCACCTCAAGCGCTGTCTTCTGCCGCGTGAGCAGAACACAAACCAAGAGCGGACAAACCCGCCCAAAAAGACAGCGTCGCCGATCCCAAAATCACGCGTGGGGCCAAAGCGCCGAAGCGGAGCAGGCAAATATCTTTGCCTCTCGAGCCTTCGCCGCCCCTATTGCCGCGCGATGCGGCACAATTACGGCCCTGCGACCGCGCAGGGTTCGAAAGGATACGACTTGAGCGATTTCGACATGATGGGCCTTGATCCCAAACTGGTGGCCCGACTGGCCGCAGCTGGCATCACCGATCCCACTCCCATTCAAAAACAAGCCATCCCCCACGCGCTGAACGGGCGCGATGTGATGGGCCTGGCGCAAACCGGCACTGGCAAAACCGCCGCATTCGGCCTGCCGCTGGTCACTCAAATGCTGGCCATCGGCAAAAAGCCAGAGAAATACACCGTGCGCGGCCTCGTTTTGGCCCCCACCCGCGAATTGGCCGGCCAAATCGCCGTCAACCTGCGCAGCTATTGCGAAGACACGCCGCTAAAAGTTGGCATGGTGGTCGGCGGACAATCCATCAACGCCCAGATCAAACGGCTGGAACGCGGCACCGACCTGCTGGTGGCCACGCCAGGCCGTCTGATCGACCTGATGGACCGGCGTGCGCTGACACTGGAATCCTGCACGTTCCTGGTTCTGGACGAGGCCGACCAGATGCTCGATCTCGGCTTCATCCACGCCTTGCGCAAAATCGCGGCGATGCTGCCGGACACCCGCCAGACCATGCTGTTTTCCGCCACCATGCCGAAACAGATGAACGAGCTGGCCAACAGCTATCTGACACGGCCGATCCGCGTCGAAGTCTCGCCTCCCGGCAAAGCCGCCGACAAGGTCACCCAAGAAGTGCACTTTATCGCCAAGGCCGAAAAAACCAACCTGCTGATCGAAATGCTGGACAAGCACCGCGACGAGCGCGCGCTGGTCTTCGGACGCACCAAGCATGGCTCGGAAAAGCTGATGAAAACGCTTGAAAAACGCGGATTCGCCGCCGGTTCTATCCATGGCAACAAAAGCCAGGGCCAGCGCGACCGCGCCATCGCCGCGTTCAAATCCGGCCAGATCAAAGTGCTGGTGGCCACCGATGTCGCCGCACGTGGCCTCGACATTCCAGATGTGAAACACGTCTACAACTACGACCTGCCCAACGTGCCCGACAACTACGTCCACCGCATCGGACGCACCGCGCGCGCCGGCAAAGACGGTGCCGCCATCGCGTTTTGCGCCCCCGACGAGATGGACGAATTCAAAGCGATCCAGAAAACCCTGGGCACAACGATCCCTGTGGCCTCCGGCCGCCCCTGGGCTGCGATCGACGCCCCAGCCAAACCAAAACGCGGCTCCGGTCCACGCCGCAACGGCCCCGGCGGCGCGCCCAAACCCTCTGGCGCCCGGCGCCGGCGCAAAGGCCCGTCCCAAGGCGGCAAAGGCGGCCCGCGCGCCGCGGCCTAACCCGATCAGCAGCGCCCAGAAAACCGGCGCTGCTTTTCCTCTTGCCCAAAATATCCTGGGGGGAGTCGCCACCGGCGACGGGGGGCCAAGCCCCCCTCTCCCTCAAAACACTATCGCGAAAAACCGCAACGGGGGGCAACGCCCCCCGCCCAGGTCTCAAAAAACCTACCCGTAAAGCGGCTGAACACCCATCTGCAGGTGCAGCGCGTTGACCACCTGCTGGTTCAGCCCCATCGCCTTGGCCAGACCATCCAGATATTGCGCCTCACCCTGCGTGTCCAAACGGATCGACATCAACGACATCGAATAGACCTGCATCTTCTGCATGTCCGGCGTGTCGCGCGCCAAAGCCGCCACATCCACCGGCGCCGCCAACTGTTCGCGCACAAACGCGATGTCCTGCGGGCGCGCATCATCGCCAACGGTGTCCATGATCTTGGCCTGCTCCTCCGCGTCGATATCGCCATCGGCCTTGGCCGCCTGGATCATCGCACGCAGCATCAAACCGGCGGTCTCCTCGCCCTGCGGCGCAGTCTCATCGGTGCCGAACTGATCGATCATGTCGCCCGCGCCCTTGCCCGCAAGCGCCGCAGCCCCGCCAGCCGCCGCCAGAATGCCCGCAAGGCCTGTGCCACCACCGGGCACACCCGCGAGCAATCCACCCTTGGCCTCTTCCTCACTCGGAGGCGTCGCGCCCCCCATCAGCGAGGACATATCAAACCCGCTCTGGCCCGCCATTTTCGCCATCATGTCCTGCAAGCCACCAGCCCCGCCAGCACCACCGGTCATCTGCCCGATCATGTCCTGCACACTGCCCATGCCACCGGCTGCACCACCGGTCATCTTGCCCAGCATATCCTGCAAACCACCCGCGCCAGCGCCGCCCGTCATCGACGAAATCATGTCCTGCATGTTGCCCATGCCCGGCGCCTGATCGGCTGCCGCTTCGCCCGGCGCCACCTGAGCGCCTCCGAACATGCCGGCCAAACCCTGCACACCGCCCGCTTTTTCGACGCCGCGCGCGGCCGCATAACCAATGGCCAATTTGGCCAACGTTCCCATCAAACTCATGTCCCATATCCCCCGTTTGTGTTTTTATCTGACGCGCCCCAAGGTGACAGAATAAACGCCAGTGGAAAGGGGGAAATTTTACCGGATCGCTCCCACACACCTCACCGACGGCAAGCACCCCCATCAAGCCAATGTTTTGAAACACTTTTTCAAAATCTCTACAGCCCGAACCCCCACATGCCCTTGACACTTCCCCCCGGTCTCTCTCCAGTGTGCCCATGTTGGAAAAACGCCCCGTTGACAGTTTTGGCGCCACCGCCCTGATCGCATTTGCAGCCCTCTTGGCGCTCAATCAGGTGGCAGTCAAAGTCACCGGCGGCGGCTTTGGTCCGGTGTTTCAGGCCGGGCTGCGCTCTGCCGGAGCCGTGGTGATCCTGCTCGCCTGGATGCAGTTTCGCGGTATCAAATTCGATCTGCCACGCAATGCGATCTTCTGGGGCGTGCTGTCGGGCGCCATTTTCGCCTATGAGTTCATCTGCCTGTTCATCGCCCTTGATCTGACCACCGTCTCACGCGCCTCGGTGATTTTTTACACCATGCCGGTGTGGCTGGCGCTGGCCGCCCATGTCTTGTTGCCCGGCGAACGGCTGACGCCCGTGCGCACGCTGGGCCTGGCGCTGGCCGTCGGCGGCGTGATCCTGGCTCTGTTTGATCGCTCCAACGGACAGGCCAGCCTCGCCGGTGATCTGCTCGCGCTCATCGCGTCTTTCGGTTGGGCCGCCATCGCGCTGCTGGTGCGCATCACGCCGCTCTCGACCGTCAAACCCGTGGTGCAATTGCTGTTCCAGGTCGCCGTCTCGGCCCCGATCCTGCTGATCCTCGCACCCCTGTTCGGAGATCTGTTTCGCGCGCCAACCGCCCTCCACTGGGCCGGTCTGGCGTTTCAAACCGTGGCCGTCGCCAGCATCGGATTTCTGGTCTGGTTCTGGCTGATGACGATCTACCGCGCCTCAGGCGTGGCCGCCTTCAGCTTTCTGTCCCCGGTCTTTGCCGTGATCTTCGGCTGGGCGCTTCTGGGCGAACAAATCGGCCCGCTGGTCTGGACCGCACTGGCGCTGGTCGCCGCCGGGATTTACCTGATCAACCGCAAATAGCCCCCGGACTCACGTACCGCAAAACGTCGCCGGAACCACTTCGGATGGCATCGGCGGCGCACGCAGATCCGCCGCCTCGGGCTGGTCCTCAAAGGGGCGCGCGAGAACCGTCATCAACCGCTCGAACGGCGCATAATCACCGTTCACCGCCGCCGAAATCATCGCCTCCAACCGGTGCGTGCGCGCAATGAACGCCGGGTTGGCGCCGCGCATCACCACCTGCGGGTCCGCTTCGCGCGCAATCCGCGCCTGCCAGCGCGTCTCCCACGCCGCAAACCGATCCCGATCCGTCAGCTGATCCCGCGCGGTTCCATCGCCCAAAGCCCGGAATGTGTTGGTGAAATCCGCCCCATCCTCGGCCATCTGCGCCAACAGATCCTGCACCAGACCCTCGTCCTGCGCCTCTGGCGACACAATCCCGATCTTGGCGCCAAACCGCGCCCGCCATGCAACCTGGATCATCTCAGGCATGGCATGCACAATCTCGGTGGCCTCCTCAACTGCGGCCTCCGGGTCGTCCATCTGACGGATCAACGCCGTTGCCAATTGCGCCAGGTTCCACACCGCAATATCGCCCTGATTGCCATAAGCATACCGCCCAAACTGGTCGATCGAGCTGAACACCGTGTTGGGATGATAGGTGTCCAAAAACGCGCACGGCCCGTAATCAATCGTCTCCCCCGCGATCGAGGAATTGTCCGTGTTCATCACCCCGTGCACAAACCCCACCGACAGCCACGCCGCAATCAATTCGGCCTGCGCGCCGCGCACCGCCCGCAACAGGCCCATTGGCCCATCTGCATCCGGGTAATGACGCTGAATGGCATACTCGGTCAGCTGACGCAGACTGGCCACATCCTGACGCGCCGCAAAAATCTGAAACGTGCCGACCCGCAAATGGCTTTGCGCGACCCGCGTCAGCACCGCACCGGGCCACACATCTTCGCGCACCACCCGCTCGCCGGTTTCAACCGCCGCAAGCGCCCGCGTGGTTGGCACCCCCAGCGCAAACATCGCCTCGCTGACCACATATTCACGCAAAACCGGACCCAACCAGGCCCGCCCATCGCCCATCCGACTGTAAGGCGTGCGTCCCGACCCCTTCAGCTGAATGTCGCGCCGCACCCCGTCACGGCCCACAACCTCGCCCAGCAACACCGCGCGACCATCGCCAAGCTGCGGATTATATTGACCAAACTGATGCCCGGAATAAAGCTGCGCCAACGGGCTGGCCCCCTCGGGCAACGCATTGCCGCCAAACACCTGCGCCAGATCAGCCTCGTCGCCCTCCACCCCCAGAACCCGCGCCAAATCACGGTTAAACGCCACCAATCGCGGCGCTTTCACCGGCTCAGGACCTTGAGATGTGTAAAACGCACCCGGCAGCCGGGCAAAAGAATTGTCAAAAGGGATCATCACAGTCATGCCCCCACCATACGCCCCCGCCGCGCAATTGCCAGAGCAACCAACCCAAATGCCCACAACCCGAAAGCCCCACCCATGACAGCCGATCAAATCATCGCCCAACTGAACCTCCAGCCCCATCCCGAAGGCGGTCACTTCCGCCAAACCTGGGCCGCCCCCGGCCCGGGCCGCCCCAGCGGCACCTGCATCTACTTCCTGCTGCGCGCCACTGAAAAAAGCCACTGGCACAAAGTCGACGCCACCGAAATCTGGCTCTACCACGCCGGCGCCCCGCTGATCCTGTCGCTGTCCGAAACCGACCAAGGCCCCGCCGCCGATCACCTGCTCACCCCAGACCTCACCATGGGCGCTCGGCAAATCATCGTCCCCGAACACCACTGGCAAAGCGCACAAACCACCGCAGATTTCACCCTGGTCAGCTGCACCGTCTCCCCTGGATTTACGTTTGACGGCTTCACCCTCGCCCCTGCCGGCTTTGACATCCCCAGATCCTGACGCGTCCCTCACCCGCCGAGCAACGAAATAAACCGAATGCCTGCGCCAGCAGGCCCCACCAGATCACGCCAGATCACGCTTGCCAGACACCCCCACCCGGACCAAACTCGAAACATGCCGCACCAAAACCTGCTCACGCCCGACCAACGATCCCGGCTCACCACGCGCTCCAACCGCGCAGGATTAATCCACCTTGCGCTCTATCTGGCGTTGCTCGGGCTGTGTTCCGCGGCCATCATCGCGCAAATCCCATATTGGCCGCTTTTCCTGCTGCCCCAGGGCACCCTGCTGGTGTTCCTGTTCACCCTGTCGCACGAATGCACCCACCAAACCCCGTTTCGCACGCCCTGGCTGAACGATGCGGTCGGCCACGCGCTGTCGCCGATCCTGCTGCTGCCGTTCCTGTGGTTTCGCTATTTCCACCTGGCCCATCACAAACACACCAATGATCCCGAAAAAGACCCCGAGATCGCCGATCATCCGCACCCGCAAACCCGCGCCGAATGGCTCACCTATCTGTCAGGTTGGGGTTTTTGGACCAACAGTGTGCGCACGCTTTGGGCCAACGCGCGCGGCGATCTGAGCGCGCCCTACCTGCCCAAACGCCAGCACAGGATCATGCGCCGCGAGGCGCGCGCGATTCTCGCCGTTTATGCGCTCGCCGCGCTGTCGCTGCTGATCACTCCGGCGATATTATGGCTTTGGTTGCTGCCAATGGTGATCGCACAACCGTTGCTGCGCGCCTATTTGCTGGCCGAACACGGGCTGTGCCCGCAGGTGGCCAATATGCTGGAAAACACCCGCACCACGTTCACCAATCGGATCTTGCGCTTTGTGGCCTGGAACATGCCCTATCACGCCGAACATCACAGCTTTCCCGCCGTGCCGTTCCACCAATTGCCCGCGCTGCACGCCGAACTGGCGCCACATCTGAAATCAACCGCGCCCGGCTACGGCGCCTTCACGCGCGCGTATCTGCGCAGCTTGGAACACTGACCACGCCGCCCCCCACCGCCGCGCGCACCCCCGTGGTGCCCGGGCACGAGGTGGGAAACCCGCGCGCCACCCGCACTGCGAGGTAAGCAAACGCCTGCGCCTCCAGCATATCGCCGTCCAGCCCCACCGCCTCAACCGGTTCCACCACACAGTCCAGCGCGACACGCAGCATCTCCATCAGCACCGGGTTCTTGCGCCCACCGCCAGTGACCAGCAACCGCGCCGGTGGGTTCGGGCAATGCTCCATCGCCTGCACCACACCCGCCGCACACATGCCCGTCAACGTGGCGGCCGCATCCGCATCCGACAGCTCTCCCACCAGCTCGATCATTTCGGCAAAGTCATTACGGTCCAATGACTTGGGCGGCATCCGTGTGAAATAAGGTTCGGCCAAAAACAGCTCGAGCGCGCCTGTTTCCACTGTCCCGCGCGCGGCCAACCGCCCGTCGCGGTCCATATCCTGACGCACCCGCGCCTGCACCAGATCATTGATCGGCGCATTGGCCGGCCCGGTATCAAAAGCCAGCAAAGCGCCCTCCTGCTCGGGGCGCTTAAACGTCGGATCAACATAAGTCAGATTGCCCACACCGCCCAGATTGAGAAAACACACCGGCGCCGTCGCCCCCATCCACTTGGCACAGGCAAAATGAAAAAACGGCGCCAGCGGAGCGCCCTCTCCGCCCAGACGCACATCATCGCTGCGAAAATCCCACACCACAGGCAGCCCCAGCGCGTCGGCCAGCTGCGCGCCCTCACCCACCTGCAACGTGCCGCGCCCGCGCGGCTCATGGGCCAGAGTTTGGCCGTGAAAACCAACAATATCAATGCCTTCAAACCCGGCCAACACAGCCTTGTGCGCGCTGTCGACCACGGCCGTCGCCGCCTCAACCTGCGGCCCGTGCCAGTGCCCCAACGCATCGCGCAGCACCGCGCGTTCGCGCGCCGAATAGGCCCGGTACGTGCTGGGCCCAAAGCTGACAATCCACTCGCCATCGGTCTCCACCACCGCCGCATCAACCCCGTCCAGCGACGTCCCGCTCATCGCACCAAGCGCGCGCAACACGCCGCGGCCGCGAATGCCAGTCTTGTTGGCCTTATTCATGGCCTTTTCCTTTGCTTGCCTGCCACCTATAGAGTGCCCCTGAACACTGACCCGAGGCAAGCCATGACCTACCATCCCAAATCGGATTTCATCGCCGTGATGATGCAACGCGGATTTCTCGCAGATTGCACCGATTATCAAGGCCTTGATGACGCGCTGAACGCCGGGGTTGTGCCGGCTTATATCGGATATGACGCCACTGCACAGTCGCTGCATGTGGGGCATTTGATGAATGTCATGATGCTGCGCTGGTTGCAAAAGACCGGCCACAAGCCGATCACGCTGATGGGCGGCGGCACCACCAAAGTGGGCGATCCCAGCTTTCGCTCGGACGAACGCCCGCTGCTGGGCTCCGAACAGATCGACGCCAATATCGCCGGTATGAAACAGGTTTTTGCCAAATACCTGACCTATGGCGACGGGCCGTCTGATGCGCTGATGCTGAACAACGCCGAATGGCTGGACAGCCTGAACTACCTCGACTTCCTGCGCGACATCGGGCGTCATTTCAGCGTCAACCGGATGCTCAGCTTTGAATCCGTCAAGTCCCGTCTTGACCGGGAGCAATCGCTGTCGTTCCTCGAATTCAACTACATGATCTTGCAAGCCTATGATTTTCTTGAGCTTAACCGGCGCTACGGATGTCTGTTGCAAATGGGCGGCTCTGACCAGTGGGGCAATATCGTCAACGGCATCGATCTGACCCGGCGCGTGCTGGATCACCAGATTTTCGGGCTGACCACGCCGCTTCTGACCACCTCTGACGGCAAGAAGATGGGCAAATCCGCCGATGGAGCCGTGTGGCTGAATGCGGACATGCGCAGCACTTACGAATTCTGGCAGTTCTGGCGCAACACCACCGACGCCGATGTGGGCCGCTTCCTCAAGCTCTACACCGAACTGCCGCTGGAAGAATGCGACCGCCTTGCCGCGCTCGGTGGCTCCGAAATCAATGCCGCCAAGATCATTTTGGCCAATGAGGTCACCACCCTGTGTCATGGCGCCGAAGCCGCGAGCGCCGCCGAATCCACCGCGCGCGAGGTGTTTGAAAAGGGCGGCGTGGGTGACGATCTGCCCACCCTGACACTCACCCCGGACGAGCTGGGCGACGGCATTTCCATCGTGCAACTTCTGGTGCGCTCGGGTCTGGCCAAATCCGGCAAAGACGCCAAACGTCTGATCGGCGAAAACGGCGCGCGCCTGGATGATGCGCCACTCCGCGATGCCGGGCTGATGCTGGACGCCGCCGCACTGGCCTCGCCGCTCAAGCTCAGCGCCGGGCGCAAACGCCATGCCCTTGTGGTGCTAAAGCCATAGATCAATCACGCTGAGCAAAGCAAACACCGGCACCGACAGCACACAGGCCAACACCAAAGCCCCTGCCCGCGTTGGGCGGGGCGCGGGCGCAACAACTGCGCTGATCCGGGGGCGAGTCACTTTGCGTTTCATGGCGCCATTAACGCTCCTTTAGGTTAAGGGCGCGTAAAACGAACACCATGTTTGATGCCGCTCCGACCCCCGCCTTGCAACAGCACATTTGTTTTGCCCGCGCGCTCACCGCCTTGGGCACGCCTGGCGTGGCGGTTGGCCATGATCTGGCCCTGACCCGCACCTTTCGCACCGGGCTGCGCGTGGCGATGTTGGCGCGCGCCACGCCCGATCTGGCCGCCCTGCCGGCGCAACTGAAAAAGGCCGGGCTTGGGCGCACACCGGTGATTCTGTCGCCCGATCATCCGATGCCCAAACTGGCCAAACTGGGCGCGCTGGCCTTGATGACCCCGGCGCATGTCGCCGAACTGACCCTCAGCGACCCCGACCACATGCGCGCCGCGCAACACCAGAAATGGCGCAACCGGCTGCGTCGCGCCGAACGCACGTCCCTGCGCGTGGCCCGCCAGAACCTGCCCTTTACGCCCAATCAACCGCTGTTTGCCGCCGATGCCGCCCAACAACGGGCGCAAAACTACCGCGCCTGGCCTGTTGCGATGACGCTGGCTTATGCCAAAGCCAACCCCGGTCAGGCCAAATTGTTCACCGCGTTTGAAGGGCGCGACGCCGTTGCCGCCATGCTGATCCTGCGCCACGGCGCCAGCGCCACCTATCACATCGGGTACTCAACGCCGCGCGGGCGCACGCTGAATGCGCATGCGCTGATTTTATGGCACGCCGCGCTGTATCTGGCCGCAAAGGGGCACACTCTGCTTGATCTTGGTTATCTTGACACCCACCGCGCGCCCGGACTGGCCCGTTTCAAATTGGGCAGCGGCGCAGACGCGCGCAAACTGGGCGGCACATGGGGCTGGTGGCCTCCCCTCGGGCGCATGCTGGCGCCGCTGGCGCGATTGGACCGCCGCGCCATGGCGCCTCTGGACAGCCCTGCGCGCTCGTGATTATCTGAACGCCTGTTCAGATCTATCACAGAAAGACCCATCATGCAGCTGTCGACAACACGCGCCATCATCACCGGCGGAGCCTCGGGCCTGGGCGAAGCCACCGCGCGCCATTTTGCAAGCCTTGGCGCCAAGGTCACTCTGCTGGATCGCGACACCACCCGCGGCCCCAAAGTCGCCGCCGACATCAATGGCTATTTCGCGGCCACCGACGTCACCGATGAAGCATCGGTGCAGGCGGCCATCGACATGGGCGTTGGCGAAATGGGCTCCATCACCGCCTGCGTGAACTGCGCGGGCATCGCCTATGGCATCAAAACTGTCGGGCGCGACGGCCCGCACCCGCTCGATTCGTTTCAGCGCACCGTCGACATCAACCTTGTCGGCAGCTTCAACGTCGCGCGCCTTGCGGCCGTTGCCATGGCGAAAAACGAACCCGAATCCGACGGCGCGCGCGGCGTGATCATCAACACCGCCTCCATCGCCGCCTATGACGGCCAAAAAGGCCAGGCCGCCTACGCCGCATCCAAAGGCGGAATCGTCGGTATGACCCTGCCCATGGCGCGCGATCTGGCCAGCACCGGCATCCGCGTGATGACCATCGCACCCGGCATTTTCATGACCCCGATGCTGGCGGGCCTGTCAGAAGAGGTTCAAGCCTCGCTTTCGGCCGACGTTCCCAATCCCGCCCGCCTTGGCGACCCCAGCGAATATGCCCGCCTCGCCGGGTTCATCGTCGAAATGGGATACCTTAACGGAGAGGTCATCCGCATCGACGGCGCCCTGCGCATGCGCTGACCCACGGATCGATAGCTGCGGTTCGGGCAAGGTCACAATCTGGCCACCACCCCGGCAAAGCCAAACTGGTTTCGGCCCAGGTTCAGGACCCAAAAGTTGGGCCTGAACCAAAACCGCCCGCCTAAAAAAGCGTTCTAAAGCTGATGGCGCGAAAAATTTCACTTTCCGATGTGCAAAATGTACAGTTTTGAAAAATCTGCGCCGTTACGAGCCAGCTTTTTCCTCAAGCTTGAGCCACTCTTCCTCGGACTTCACCAACCGCTTTGATCGCTCAACCAACGCATCCGTCGCCTTTTGGAATTTGATCGGCTCGCGGGTGAACAATTCGGGGTCCGACATCAACTCTTCCAACTTGCCAATCTCGGCCTCAAGCCGTTCAATCTCGGCTGGGAGCGCTTCAAGCCGGTGTTTCTCGGTGAACGAAAGCCCAGTTTGAACCGCAGTTTCCTGCTTTAACTTCGCCTTGTTTGGCTTTGATTTCTCGACACTTTCCTTGATCACATCACCGCGCTGCGCAACATAGTCGCTCCACCCGCCGGCATAAACCGTCGCCCGCCCGCGCCCTTCCAAAGCCACCGTGGTCGTTGCCACACGATCCAGGAAATCACGGTCGTGACTGACCAGCAAAACCGTGCCGTCATAGTCATCCAGCAGCTCTTGCAACAGATCCAGCGTTTCCACATCCAGATCGTTGGTCGGTTCGTCCAACACCAACACATTACTGGGCCGCGCCATCAGTTTGGCCAGCAACAAACGCGCCTTTTCACCCCCTGAAAGAGCCCGCACCGGAGCCCGCGCCTGCGCCTCATCAAACAGAAAATCCTTAAGGTAACCAATGACATGGCGGGGCGCACCGCGCACCATGACCTGATCCGCCTTGCCCGAAACACGCATGTCAGGATCACCTGTCAGACTGTCCCAAAGGCTCATATCCGGATCGAGTTGCGCGCGCGCTTGATCAAACAGCGCCACCTCCAGATTGCTGCCCCGCTTGCAGGTTCCACTATCCGGTTCTTCCCGCCCTAGTAGCATGTTCAATACCGTGGTTTTGCCAACCCCGTTCGGCCCCACAAAGGCGACGCGCTCGCGCCGTTGCACCGTAATCGAAAAGTCCCGCAGGATATCATTTTCACCATAGGCCTTTGAAATACCTATGGCTTCCAAAACTTTGCGTCCCGACTTCGGCCCCGCATCAAAGCCCATCTCAGCGGTGCCCTGACGGCGTATTTGCCCCGCCCGCTCGGCCCGCAAAGCCTGCAAGGCGCGCACCCGCCCCTGATTGCGTTTGCGCCGCGCACTGATCCCTTCAACCGCCCACTTTGCCTCGGCCTTGATCAACCGGTTCAACTTGTGGCGCTGCTGATCTTCTTCTTCCCACAACGCATCGCGCCAGGTTTCAAACGCGTCAAAGCCCTTGTCTTGTCGACGCACCATTCCCCTGTCAATCCAAAGGGTTGCACGCGACAAGGCACGCAAAAATGCACGGTCGTGGCTGATCAAAACAAAGCCCGCCTTGGTGGCGTTCAACTCGCGTTCAAGCCAACTGATCGCCTCGATATCCAGATGGTTGGTCGGCTCGTCCAGCAACATCAAATCCGGCGCCCGCGCCATCAAACCGGCCAAAGCCGCACGCCTGCGCTCGCCCCCAGACGCGGTTGCAACCGGGCGATCGGGATCAAACTTCAACCCTTCGCCAGCGCGCTCAACCTTATAAAGCTCTCCCAAATCAAGGCCTTGCGCCGCAAACTCGCCCAGCGTCTCACAGCCGGCCATGTCCGGATCCTGCTCCATATACCCAACCGAACGCCCCGGAGCCGTCACCACAGCCCCCCGATCCGCTTCAACCAGACCCGCCATCACCTTCATCAAAGTTGACTTACCCGACCCATTGCGCCCCACCAGCGCAAGCCGATCACCCGGCTGAACCACCAGATCCAGACCGTCAAACACAGGGTCACCGCCAAAGGTCAGTGAAATTTCAGACAATTGCAAAAGAGGAATACGCGCCATAACCGCCAGCTAAACCCACGCCCGATCAGCGTCAACGCTTGGCCTTCATCTTTCCAAATAAACTCCCGCCGGAGGCTCCTGCCCTATCCCGCCACAGCCCGCAGCAACCGTTTGCGCGCCGCAGGAATCGCGCCGATCTCAAGCCCGGTGAACACATGCAACGTGTTCATCTGCCGGTCCACCACCGCATGATCACTGACCCAACCGCCCATCAACAAATAGGTGCGCAACAACGGCGGCATCCTTAGCATCGCTTTCTTAACATCCGGTTTGCGCCGCAACCGGGCCGCATAGCGAAACACATCCGGCGCTTTCACCCGCGGCAGCCAACGTTTGGGCGCCAGATGACGCGCCTTCAACATGGCAAATGCATCCAGATATTGCGCTGTCTCGGTGCCCGCAAAAGACGAGCAACCAAACAGCATCTCTACCGCGTTTTCGTCAACAAAACGCGTCATCGCGCCCCAGGCCACGCGCAAAATATCGCCGTCGCGCCAATCGGGATGAATGCAAAACCGCCCCATTTCGACCATGCGCCCCTCAAATTGCGCCAAGGCGGACAGCTCGTAAAACTGCGATGAATAGCTGGCCGCAAGGTCCTGCCCACCGTCCAGACACAGCAACCGGAAACAACACACCAATTCTCCTGATCGGATGTCATGGACCAGAATGTGCTGACTGCGCGCATCAAAAGCATCGCCGTCCAACCCTTTGGTTTGAAACGCCAACGCGCGCAAAGCTTGGGCATCTTCAAGGTCTTGCGCGGTTTCAGCGCAGCGCGCGCGATAGCGTCCTTTGGTGATCAAGGCCATGGTTTTGCGCCTTTCCATCCGAGCTGGCGACCCACGTTCAGGGTCACACAGCGCGCGCCACATGACAACGCAACGCCTAGTTGTCCAACAGTTGGCCCGGTCCGATTCGACCCAAGTTACCAATCAACTGGCGCAGGAAGGTGCGGTCTTCAACTCCGGGGTCCGTCACACGCCGTTCCAATGGAATCACGCGGCCATCTTCCAGACCAAAACGCTCGATGTTTTGCACCACACCACGGGTATCAAAGCTGATGGCCACCAACTCGCGCGAGACAGGGCGCGGCGCCGTCGCGCCGTAGTGGCGAAAACGGGTTGCGACATAGTAAAAACCGGTTTGATCCAGCACGCCCGACGCGGTTGGTTGCCCGACGGTTTCGGCCACACTGTCGCGTGTGTCGATGCCAACCAGTATGTCGGCCAGCTGATCCTCGCTCGGCACGTAGCCATGATTGCGATAGATCGCCACACAACCGGTCAACGCTACAAAAGCCCCGACGAAAACACTTGTGCGCACGGCCCGTCGCACCCAGATAGATGTGGTGATCATGGCTGCCCTCTTGCTTTGGCGTGATCGCCCTTTTAATCCCGACTACAACAAACTCACGCCCGGGTTCAAGAAACGAAAGCACGATCATGTCTGACCAGACCGCCTTGCGGGTGAGCGATTTGAACCAGAACGCGCCAACCCCGTTCGAACTGCGCCCCGATTCTGACCACCTCAAAGCCCTGGCGGCTGAGCTGGGACTGTTGGGGCTGAAAAAGCTGCGATTTGGCGGTAAAATCTCGGCATTGGGCCCGCGCGATTGGCAGTTACAGGCCCAGTTGGGCGCCACTGTGGTGCAATCTTGTGTGCTCACGCTGGACCCTGTGACCACGCGCCTTGATACAAAGGTCGAGCGGCGCTTTCTTGCCGATATGCCCGAACCCGAGCTGGCCGAGATCGAAATGGAAAGCGACGACAGCATCGAAAAGCTGGGGTCTTGGATTGATCCGGCCGCGATCATGGCCGAAGCACTGGCGCTGGCGTTGCCGCTGTACCCGCGCAGCACCGATGCGGCTTTGGGCGAGGCGGTGTTTACCAAACCGGGGCAAACCCCGATGCGCGACGAAGATGCGCGCCCCTTTGCCGGCCTTGCGGCGCTGCGCACCACCTTGGATCAGCCCGAATGACACAGCGCGACACCTCCGAAAGGTGCAAAAACCCCTTGCGACCGGGTCAATTCACAGTATTTTGGCGCGCTCACAGGAATTAGCGTTGGACATCCGACACCTGCGGGCCTAAACGCCTCGTCAGACCGCTTAGACGGATTAAATTGCAATCGGCCCCGGGATCGCCCGCTGGCCCCTTTCAGACAAAGGTTGAGACATGGCCGTCCAACAGAACAAAGTATCCAAATCACGCCGCAACAATCGCCGCGCTCATGATTCTCTGGTTGCCGCCAACCCGAACGAATGCCCAAATTGCGGCGAACTAAAGCGCCCGCACCATATTTGTGCGGCCTGTGGCCACTATGATGACAAAGAAATTGTCGTGCTCGCGGACGAGATCGATCTGGACGAAGACGCAGCATAACCAAAGGCGGCGGGCGATTGCATGACGGCCCAGCCTGAACCAGACCCTCCCGCGCGCATCATCATTTCGGTGGATGCAATGGGCGGCGATGCAGGCCCTGCAGCGGTTGTTGCGGGCCTTGCTTTGTCGGCCACCAAAAACCCCGACATCGGATTCATCCTGCATGGGCCAAAAGCCGATCTTGTCAGGTTGGTGGAAAAACGCCGCACCTTGGCCGGACGGGTCGCGTACCGCGATTGTGCGGATGTGGGCACGGTGGAAGACAAGCCCAACCATGTGATGCGCAACGGCAAAGGCACCTCGATGTGGTCCGCCATCGACGCCTTGCGCGACGGCGACGCACAGGGCGTGGTCTCGTGTGGCAACACCGGTGCATTGATGGCGCTGTCGATGATCCGCCTGCGAAAGCTGCCCGGCGTCAACCGCCCCGCCATCGCCATCCTGTTTCCATCGCGCAATCCGCAGGGCTTTAACGTCATGCTTGATGCCGGCGCCGATGTGCGCGCCGACCCGCCTGATCTGCTGCAATATGCGCTAATGGGTGCGTCCTACGCCCGCAATGGCATGGACCTGCCCCGCCCGCGCATCGGCCTGCTGAATGTGGGCACCGAAGAGCACAAAGGCCGCGCCGAGCTGAAAGAGGCCCACGCCTTGATCGCCGAGCACGCACACTCCAGCGAGTTTGACTTTGTTGGTTTTGTGGAAGGCAGCGACATCGCCGGCAATGCGGCTGATGTTATCGTCACCGACGGTTTTACCGGCAATGTTGCGATCAAAACCGGAGAAGGCACGGCCAGCCTGATTGGCGATCTGCTGCGCGAGGCGTTCAAATATTCAACCTTGTCCCGTTTGGCTTCGATCCTGGCGATCACCTCGATGCGGCGTCTGAAAAAGCGGATTGATCCGCGCAATGTCAACGGCGGTGTGTTCCTGGGCCTGAACGGTACTGTGGTCAAATCCCATGGCAGCGCCGACGACACCGGCATTTCAGCGGCCGTGAAGCTGGCCTTTCAACTGGCCCAATCGGGCTTTTCGGAAAAACTGGCGGCGCGGGTCGCCACCACGATGGTCAGCGACACGACCAAGGAAAAACAGCTATGACACGGCGCGCGACGGTTCTTGGGGTTGGTCACTATTTGCCCGAACGCGTCGTTCTGAACGCCGAGTTTGAGGCCACGTTAGACACCACAGACGAGTGGATACGCGCCCGCTCTGGCATTGAACAACGCCACTTCGCAGCCGAAGGCCAGACCACGTCAGATCTGGCGACACGGGCCGCTGAGGCCGCATTGAGCAACGCAGGCCTTGGAGCAAACGACATCGACGCCATTGTTTTGGCCACGTCCACAGCCGACCTGACGTTTCCCTCTGCCGCCACGATGGTGCAATCCGCCCTTGGGATGACCCGCGGTTTTGCCTTTGATGTTCAGGCGGTTTGCGCGGGGTTCGTCTATGCGCTGAGCACTGCGAACGCGATGATCGTGGCCGGTCAGGCCGACCGGGTGCTGGTGATCGGCGCCGAAACCTTTAGCCGAATCATGGATTGGAGCGACCGCAGCACCTGTGTGCTGTTTGGCGACGGTGCGGGTGCGCTTGTTTTGGGGGCTCAAACCGGCACCGGAACCGCGCAGGATCGCGGCATTTTGTCGGTCGATCTGCACTCGGACGGGCGGTTCAAGGACCTGTTATTTGTCGATGGCGGTGTCAGCACACAGACCACCGGACATCTGCGTATGCAGGGCAATCAGGTGTTCCGTCATGCGGTTGAAAAACTGGCCAGCTCTGCCGAATCAGCGCTGAAGCGCGCGAATCTGACCAGCGATGACGTCGATTGGGTGGTGCCGCATCAGGCCAATATCCGCATCATTCAGGGCACCGCACGCAAAATGGGCCTGCCCATGGACCGGGTTGTGGTGACCGTGCAGGACCATGGCAACACCTCGGCTGCCTCGATTCCGTTGGCGCTTTCGGTGGGTCAGGCGCGCGGTCAGATCAAGCCTGGCGATCTTTTGGTCACCGAAGCAATTGGTGGCGGCCTGGCCTGGGGCGCAGTGGTTTTACGCTGGTAAGAATGGCCCAGTTCACATGTGGCTTGAAGGTGCTTATCCAACCCCTTGCAATGCTTAGATATTGACTCCAATTTCGTCCCCGCCCTACAGTCGCAAAACACAGGGGGACACAATGGGCGAAAAGACTCTGACACGGATGGACTTAAGCGAGGCCGTATTCCGTGAGGTCGGTTTGTCGCGCAACGAAAGCGCACAACTGGTTGAAAGCATGCTGGAACACATGTCTGACGCGCTGGTGCGCGGTGAACAGGTGAAAATCTCGTCCTTCGGCACGTTCAGCGTGCGCGATAAATCCGCCCGAATCGGGCGCAATCCCAAGACTGGCGAAGAAGTTCCGATCCAACCCCGCCGTGTTTTGACGTTCCGGCCTTCCCATTTGATGAAGGATCGCGTCGCGGCCGGGAACAAGTCGTAAGCAGGACCCCACCCCATGAGCAAATCGCCCGACGCCTTTCGCACGATCAGTGAGGTCGCCGACTGGTTGGGCATTCAAGCCCATGTGCTGCGATTCTGGGAAAGCAAGTTCACCCAGGTGAAACCGGTCAAACGTGCCGGTGGTCGACGGTATTATCGCCCGATCGACATGCAATTGCTGGGCGGCATCAAATCGCTGCTCCACGACGATGGTCTGACCATCAAAGGCGTTCAAAAGATTTTGCGCGAACAAGGGGTTGGACATGTCTCCGACCTCTCTCCGCCGTTGGACGAGATCAACCTGGCTTTGCCAGAAGAACCCGAGACGATGGCTCCGGTGTTGCGTTTCAAAAGCAAGGCGCCTGAGGTTGCGACGACCAATGAGGCGCCAGCAGACGAGCCAGAAGCCGCAGTGGAGTCCGAACCAACGGTGGAGTTAGAAGAGCCCGCGTTGGAGGAAGAGCCAGAGGCCGCGACCGCTGACCCAGCCGCGAACGAGCCAGAGCCCGAACCCACGTTCGAGCGGTCCCTGCCCTCGTTCCTGAGCCGACCGGCGCGATCAGACCAGCACCCCGAGGCCGCACCGGCCACAGAAACCGAGCCAGAGCCGGAACCGCAACCTGTGGCGGAACCTGAACCCGAACCCGAGCTTGAAGCTGCGCCCGAACCCGAACCACCTGCTGTCACAGAGCCAGAGCCACCGCAGCCGCGCAAGGTCGACGCACCTGACCCCCCCGATGAATCCGAGATTCCCTATGCGCCCGGGGTTTTGGCCGCGGCCACACGCTTGCCGGCGCTGAGTGCCGAACAGGCGCGCCAAATTGCACCGCTGGCTGATGCGTTGCGCGACTGGTTGGCGCGCGGCGATGACCATGCGGGCGGATAAGTTAACCGCCTCGTGATTCCCTCTTGCTCCTGTCCGCAAAACCGCTATGAACGCCCAATCGTCGGGCTATGGCGCAGCCTGGTAGCGCGTCCGTCTGGGGGACGGAAGGTCGCAGGTTCGAGTCCTGCTAGCCCGACCAAAACACACCGACGATATCACATAGTGTGCCCTGCGGGGCTGCGGAGACGGGCAAGATGACCGGCGTTTGCCCGAACCAACACATCAGCGACATGATAGCCAGCGGCGCCATTCACGCGCAGAACGCTGTGCTGACTGACCAAGTGCAACCCGCCAGCCTCGATCTGCGATTGGGCACTGTGGCCTACCGGGTGCGTGCGTCTTTTCTGGCCGGGCAAACCAACACAGTTGCCGACCGCCTTGGCGCGTTCGAAATGCACCGCGTCGATCTGGCCGGGGGTGCCGTGCTCGAAAAGGGCTGCGTCTATCTGGTGCCGCTGATGGAATCACTGGATCTGCCGTCGGATATCACCGCCGTTGCGAACGCCAAAAGTTCGACGGGACGCTTGGATTTGTTGACCCGCATGATCATCGATGGCGGCGTGGAATTTGACCGGGTTCCGGCGGGTTACTCTGGTCCGCTTTATGCCGAAATCTGCCCCCGTTCGTTTTCCGTGCTGGTGCGTCCGGGCATGCGGTTGAACCAGATCCGCTTTCGCAATGGGCAATCGGTGTTGAGCGATTGCGAACTGCACACATTGCACGCAGAAACGCCATTGGTTGACGCAGATGCCGTGATGCAAGACGGGTTGGGCTTTTCAGTCGATCTGGATCTGCCAGGCAGCGATCTGGTGGGTTACCGGGCGAAACCGCACACTGGTGTCATCGATCTGGACCGTATTGGCCACTATGATCCGCAGGATTATTGGGAAGATGTGCGCACGAAGTCAGGTCAGATCATCCTTGATCCGGGCGCCTTTTACATTCTGGTGAGCCGTGAAGCGGTGCACATTCCCCCGATGTATGCCGCCGAGATGGCGCCCTATTTGGCGATGGTGGGCGAGTTTCGCGTGCACTATGCCGGCTTTTTTGACCCTGGGTTTGGCCATGCGGCTGCTGGCGGCAAAGGCTCGCGCGGGGTGCTGGAAGTGCGCTGCCACGAGGCGCCATTTGTGCTGGAACACGGACAAAGCGTAGGTCGGCTGGTCTATGAACGCATGTCAGATCTGCCCACACAGCTTTACGGCGCGGGCATCGCGTCAAACTATCAGGGACAGGGGCTTAAGCTGTCCAAGCACTTTAGAGCTTAGCCATTGTCATTGTTGGAGCGTGCAGCGCGCCGGGCCTGACGGGCGGCCTGCTGGCGGGAACGCCGCTGCGCTTCTTCGTCTTGTTGTGGCGACATAGGGGCCGGGCGCGCACCTGGATCATCATAGTCGTGATCCAGTTCGGCCATTTGGGGTTGGCGGCGTTTTTTGGTCAGCCCAGAGGCCGCATTGATCCCGGCATTCACGCCCGAATTGATCGCCTTGCGCATGATGGTGCGCATTATCATGTTGATGATCTGGTTCATATTCATCGTCTCTATTCTCGCATCCAAGTATGAATATAGGGTGAAACGACGCGATTTACACCGCATCTTTGCGCTAATCTTCAAACAGCTCTGGTTGGCCGATCACCTGATCGTCTTCGTCATCCGCATCTGTGGCCAAGGAAAGCGCGCCCGGTGGCGGCCGGTTTTCCAACAATCCAGCCGATCGCAGCTCTTTCACGCCAGGCAGATCGCGCGCTGATTCCAGCCCGAAATGATCCAGAAACCCCGGCGTCACCACAAAAGTCACCGGGCGGCCCGGGGTCATTTTGCGCCGCCCAAAGCGGCTCCATTCCATTTCAAGCAGCTGTTCAACGGTTCCCCGCGACACCGAAACCCCACGAATTTCCTCGATTTCGGCGCGGGTGACGGGCTGGTGATAGGCAATGATCGCCAGCGTTTCAATCGCGGCACGGCTGAGCTTGCGGGTCTCAACTGTTTCTTTTTGCATCAGAAAACCAAGGTCCGCGGCAGTGCGAATGGCCCAGGCCTCGCCGACTTTCACCACATTGACGCCGCGCCCGTCATAGCGTTTGCGTAATCGCACCAAAGCTTCGGTGGCATCACACCCATGCGGCATGCGCGCCTCAAGGTCGGCCACAGTGACCGGCTCGGCGCTGGCAAACAACACCGCTTCGACCATGCGCTCCTGTTCGCCCATCTGGGGCGCTGCGAACAGGCTTTGTTCTTGTTGGTCAACCTCTTGCGTCATGATCTTGATGTGGCTTTGCGCAGTTCAATCGGGGCGAACAGTTCAGATTGACGGATTTCCAGATGGCCTTCCTTGACCAGCTCTAATGAGGCCGCAAAGGTGGACGCGGTGGCCGAGCGGCGGCGCACCGGATCAAGCTGCCAACCGTCTGGCAAATAGGACGAAATCTCGGTCCAGTCGGCGGCATAGCCGATCAAACCGCGCATGCGCTCCAAGGCCTGCTCCATGGTGAACACCGATTTGCGATCCATCACAAAGGGGCGGAATTCATCGCGGGTGCGGATGCGGGCATAGCCCTGCATCAGATCAAGCAAAGTCGCACTGTAGCGTACGGTACGAATGCGGGTGACGTCTTCGCTTTGACCGCGCGCAAACACATCGCGCCCCAACCTATCGCGCGCCATCAGCCGAGCGGCGGCATCGCGCATCGCCTGCAACCGTTCAAGCTGGAACGCCAGATGCGCCGCCAGATCTTCGCCCGAGGGGCCTTCGTCTTCGGGATCAGGGGGCAGCAAAAGCCGGGATTTCAAAAACGCCAGCCAAGCCGCCATAACAAGGTAATCGGCCGCCAATTCAATGCGCAGCACCTTGGCGCGTTCCACAAAACTGAGATACTGGCGCGCAAGATCCAGCACAGAAATCTTGAGCAGGTCGACTTTTTGCGTGCGTGACAGCATCAAAAGCACATCCAGCGGGCCCTCGAACCCGTCCACATCCACGATCAGCGCCTCTGCCGCCAAGCGTTCGGCGACCGATGTGTCTTCCTGAAACTCGTTCTCAGCCATCGCCTTGCCCTGCCATGATCGCTGTGAGCTTGGCCTCAGCGCCCTTGATGTCAAGCGGTTCGGGGTCGCGGCGCCAGGTCATCGCGGCCTCTGCGCGGATCTGTGCCGCCGCGCCCATCTGACCGGCGGCTTGTGCCACCTGCTGGCGTTCCTCTATCGACCCGTTGCAGTGCAAGATCACATCACAGCCCGCAGCAATAGCCTCGCGCGACAAGGTGGCCAGATCGCCCTTCAACGCTTTCATCGAAATATCGTCGGTCATGATCAGCCCGTCAAAGCCAATCTGAGTGCGGATCAGCGCGATCATTTTGGCCGATAGTGTCGCAGGGACGGGATCAATCGCGTCAAACACCAGAT
Organism: Sedimentitalea sp.; assembly: GCA_045105075.1. Taxonomy (GTDB): domain Bacteria; phylum Pseudomonadota; class Alphaproteobacteria; order Rhodobacterales; family Rhodobacteraceae; genus JBGCDD01. The sequence goes on from JBGCDD010000147.1 coordinate 25,798, forward strand.
GTGCGGTCATGCCCAGCGGCAGATCATTCAGCGCTTTGAACGGGGCAAAATCGCGCGCCGCCAACAGATCGGGCGCATCGCTGACACGCGGCAAATCAAAATGACTGTCGGCATCTGCGGCGCCGTGACCGGGTACATGTTTGAGCACCGGCAGCACGCCACCCGCAAGCAGTCCGTCCGCCACAGCACGCCCCAAACCCGCAACGACATCAGGCGACGTGCCGTAACAACGGTTCTTCAGAAAATCATGGGTGTTGGGGCCGACCACATCGACCATGGGCGCGCAATTGCTGTCGATTCCATAGCTGCGCAGCTCGTGCGCGATCAATCGATACCGCAGGCGCATGGCGGTTTCGGCGTCTTCCGGATTGCTAAGGCCCGACACAAAATCCAACGGCGCAGGCCAATCACGCGCCAAGGGCGGGCGCAGGCGTTGCACACGCCCGCCTTCCTGATCGATGGTGATCAGCGCGTCACGTCCAACCGCGTTGCGAAAATCATCACACAGCGCGCGGATCTGATCGGGCGTGTCCAGATTACGCGCAAAAACAATGAAACCAAAGGGGTTCACATCCCGGAAAAACGCGATCTCGTCCTTGGTAAGGCGCAGACCGGTTGCATCCAGAATGGTCGCCCCAAAGGTCATCTGGTTGTCACAGGGATACAATCGGCGTTTTCGGCCACCAGCACAGAACAAAACCGGCGCGCTTCGCTGAGATCGTCGAAGCCCATGGCGCGCAGGCGGTAAAACGTGCGCCCACCGCTGCTCGCCTTTTGGATCACGCGGGGCTTGTCGCCCATGTAATCCTGGAAACTGGCGGCAAGCCGGTCCCATTCCGCTTTGGCGATTTCAGGGCTGTCATAGGCTCCCAATTGTGCCAGCCGAGTGCCGACGGGCAAGCTGTCCGGGTCAACATCTTGCACTGATTGCGCGCTGGCCACGGGGGCCGGTTGCGATGACAGTTGCAAGCTGGCGGGACGAACCTGGGGGCGCAGACTGCGTGGCAGGCCGGGGCCAGTGAGCACAGCAGGCTCGGGTGTCACCTCTGTCTCAGGCTCCAGCAAGGTTGCTTCGACATTTGACTCTTGGGTGGTTTCGGTGGTGATGCTTTCCAGCGGGGCGACACCGTCGGTCAGCTTCTTGACCAAAGCTTCGATTGAGGCCTCGTCTGCGTCTTGCAGCAATTGCCCCATCGGCGCATCTTCGTCTTCCAGCTCGATCGGGCGCGGTGCCAGCAACAATCGATCCGCCGGCGCTTCGGCTGTGCCTTCGGCAGCAACCGCGTTGACCGCCAGGCCCTGATGATCGGCAGGCCGCCCACCCGGTTCAGCGGGCTGCACCCGCATCGGCCCCTCAAGCGCGCGCACCACCGGCACGCCACTGACGTCGCGCATCACCAGTTGATAGCCCCAGTATCCCAGCCCGACCACAAGTGCCAAAGACGCAGCCGCCCCCACCACATTGATCCAAGCGCCAAGCCCATTCGGCTCGGGTTGCGACCCCACATCCTGTGGGATCACGTCCTGCGTGTACTCGATATCCGCCATATCCGCCTCACTGCCCGGGGGTATCCCCCTGGTTTGTTGTCTCTGCCTCGCTCCGGCGGGTCGGGCGAAATTTAGGATCGCATCTCCTGCGCCGGCTTGACACCAAGAATACCAAGACCTGCGGAAATAACAACGCCAACGGCACTTGCGAGCGCCATTTTTGACTGGCTGGTGGCTGCATCGCCCTCTTGGACAAAGCGCAATTCGGGCAAATCATTGCCCCGGTTCCACAGGCTATGGAAATCGCCGGCCAGTTCGTAAAGGTAAAACGCGACCCGGTGCGGTTCGTTCGTGCGCGCCGCGGTTTCCACCAAACGTGGCCATTCCGCCAGCTTTTTGGCCACTGCCAGCTCGGACGCATGCCCTATCGCACCCAGATCCGCGCCCTTCAGCGTCGCATCATCGGCGGCAATACCGGCCTCGGCGGCCTTGCGCATCACGCTGGCGATCCGGGCGTTGGCGTATTGCACGTAAAACACCGGGTTTTCGCGCGATTGCTCAAGCGCCTTGTCGAAATCAAAATCGAACTGCGCGTCGTTCTTGCGCGTCAGCATCACAAAACGCGTCACATCCGGGCCAACCTGATCGACCACATCGCGCAGTGTCACAAAGGTGCCAGCGCGTTTGGACATCTTGAATTCGACGCCATTCTTAAACAGCTTGACCAGCTGCGTCAGCTTGATGTCGAGCGAAACCTGACCATCCGACACCGCAGATACGGCCGCTTTCATCCGTTTGACATAGCCGCCATGATCCGCACCAAACACATCAATGAGCGCATCGAACCCTCTGGAAACCTTATCAAAATGATAGGCAATGTCCGGAGCGAAATAGGTCCAGGAGCCGTCGGATTTCATCACCGGACGGTCCACGTCATCGCCGTGCGCGGTCGAACGGAACAAGGTCTGAACCCGGGGTTCCCAGTCTTCGGGAGCTTTGCCTTTGGGCGGCTCAAGGGTGCCCTCATAGATCAACCCCTTGGAGCGCAGATCCTCGATCGCTGCTTCGATCCGGCCTGTGCCATAGAGCGACTTTTCGCTGTAAAACACATCCATTTTCACGCCAAGCTGGGCCAGATCCTCGCGGATCAGCGCCATCATCGCATCGGTGGAAAACGTGCGCACGTCGGCCAGCCAGACATCTTCGGGCTGATCCACATAGGCCGCGTCCACCTTGTTTTTCAGCGCCTCGCCGACGGCAATCAGGTAGTCGCCGGGATAGGTGCCATCGGGAAAGGCGACCTCTTGGCCGTGCGCCTCAAGATAGCGCAAATAGACAGAACGCGCGAGGGTATCGACCTGCCCGCCGCCATCGTTGATGTAATATTCGCGCGTCACATCAAAGCCGGCAAAATCCAGCAGACTGGCGAGCGCGTCACCAAACACAGCGCCCCGCGTGTGGCCCACATGCAACGGTCCGGTGGGGTTGGCGCTGACATATTCCACGTTCACGCGCTGCCCCTGCCCCATGTCAGAGCGCCCAAATGCCGCGCCTTGCGCCAGAACCGCGCCAACAATCTTTTGCCAAACGCCGTCGGCGAGACGCAGGTTCAAAAACCCCGGCCCTGCAACTTCGGCACTGGTGATGGCCGGATTTTGCGCCAGCGCGCTTGCCAAAGCCTCGGCAATGTCGCGCGGTTTCAGACCCGCCGGTTTGGCCAGCACCATCGCCGCATTGGTGGCCATGTCGCCATGGGCGGGATCGCGTGGCGGCTCGACCGCGACGTTGTCAAAGGACAGCCCCGCAGGCAGCGTCCCGGCGGCCACAAGACCATCAAGAGCCACCATCACATCGGCGCGAATTTCAGCAAAAAGGTTCATTGGACAGATCCCAAAGGTTTCGCGGGGTTTAGCATGCCCCGACTTGACGTCAATCCGATGCAATCAGGCGCGCGTGTTCCTGCAGCGCAAATCGGTCGGTCATGCCCGAGATGTAGTCGGACACAATGCGCGCCAGTGCAGTTTCGCCTGTGGCCTCTTCCACGTCCTTGCGCCACTGCTTGGGCAATTGATCGGGGTGCGCGATGAAATAGGGAAACAGGTCGTTGACCACATGGGTGACCTCGTGGCGCATCACGATCACGCTGGGCGCGCGGTACATCCGATCAAACAAGAACGCTCGAATGACTTTAAGATCATCGAATACCCCCTTGGAAAAGCGGATCAAATGCCCATCCGAGTGGCGGACGTCCGAGGCCGTCTCGGGGGCGATTTCGGTGATGCGGGCGCGGGCATAGGCGATCACATCTTCAACCAAAATACCAAAAAACCGCCGCAACGCCTCGTGACGGCGCCGGTAATAATTCAGACCGGGATATTTGGCGTCAACTTCGGCGAAACACCGATCCAGAATAGGCAATTCGGCCAGCTCATCGGTGGAAAACAGCTCGGCGCGCAGGCCATCATGCAGGTCGTGGTGGTTATAGGCAACGTCATCGGAAATCGCGGCCACCTGCGCTTCGGCGCT
>JBGCDD010000148.1:0-5672 GCA_045105075.1 Sedimentitalea sp.
GGTCGCGTGCTATACCCCGGCGTCGGATGTGGCTTTGTGGTTCATGTATCAGCCGCTTTTGATGAACAAATCGACCTTTGATGGCCTGAGCGAAGCCCAGCAGGCCGCGATTATGTCAGGCGCCGAAAAGGCCGAAGCACACTATCTGGCCGAAGCCAAAAAGCAAGACGCAGCTTCGGTTGAAGTGTTCAAAAAAGCCGGTGTTGAGATCGCCCAGATGACGGCCGAAGACTTTGCCGCTTGGCGCGCGATTGCGCAGGAAACCTCGTACAAAGCGTTCCTGTCAGATGTGTCGGACGGGCAAGAACTGCTGGATCTGGCCTTCGCGGTCGAGTGATCAAAAATCAGGGGCGGCGCGTTCGCCCCTGACCCAAACGCCCCCCCTCGAAAAACGGAGAGCCGCATGGCCATCCAATCCTCGGCAGCCACTGCGCGCGCCGGCAACAACCCCTTTTTGCGCATCGTCGGCGCCCTGTCGACACTGGCGGGCTGGTGTTCGGCGGGCATGATCATGGCGGCGGTTTTCATCACCTGCCAGATGATCTTTATCCGCTCGGTGCTGAACGGCTCGACCATCTGGCAGACCGAGGCTGTGGTCTATCTGGTGATCGCTGCCACGTTGATCGGGCTGCCCTATGTGCAACGTTTGCGCGGCCATGTGAACGTCGATCTGGTGCCACTGGCGCTGCCACGGCGGGCGCGGTTTGCGATGTTCATGCTGACCATGGGCCTGTCGATTGCGATTGTCGCGGTGATGCTGTTTTACGGTTATGAATACTGGCATTTCGCCTGGGATCGCGGTTGGCGCTCGGACACGGTTTGGGGCGTCAAGCTGTGGATCCCTTACCTTGCGCTGCCGGTGGGCTTTGCGCTGTTGTTGCTGCAACTGATTGCTGATCTGGTCGCGGTGATCATCGGCGTCGACAAACCCTTTGGACTGGAGGACAGCTGATGGATCCGCTTTTGCTGGGCGCGATGGTCGCCGTCTTTACCATACTTGTGCTGTTTTCCGGCGTGTCGGTCGCGCTGGGGCTACTGATCGTGTCGGCTGGGTTTTTGATTGTTTTCGACGGCATGCGCTCGCTCGAACTGATGCCCGAGATCCTGTTTGGCAAACTCGATAACTTTGCGCTGCTGTCGATCCCGATGTTCATTATTATGGGGGCGGCGATTGCCTCGACCCGGGCCGGCGCCGACCTTTACGAGGCCCTTGAGCGGTGGCTGACCCGCGTGCCCGGCGGGTTGGTCGTCTCTAACCTTGGGGCCTGCGCGCTGTTTTCGGCTATGTCAGGATCGAGCCCGGCGACCTGTGCAGCCATCGGCAAAATGGGCATCCCCGAGATGCGCAAACGCGGCTATCCCGATGGCATCGCGGCGGGCTCCATCGCGGCGGGCGGCACGCTGGGTATTCTGATCCCGCCCTCGGTCACCATGATTGTCTATGGCATCGCCACCGAAACCTCGATTGGGCGGCTGTTTCTGGCCGGTGTCATTCCGGGGCTTCTGCTGGTGGCGCTGTTCATGGCCTGGTCGCTTTATGCCACCTGGCGCTCGGGCGATGCGGCGGTGCTGTCGGCGGGCAGCTACACCTGGGCCGAAAAGTTCGAGATCCTGCCCCGCGTGCTGCCCTTTGTCGCGATCATCGTTGGCGTGCTTTATGCGATGTATGGCGGCATCGCCACCCCGTCGGAAACCGCCGCTGTTGGCGCGTTGCTGTGCCTGTTGATCGCGATGATCATCTATCGGCTGTGGAACCCGCGCGATCTGTGGGTGGTGCTGCGCGACAGCACAAAAGAGTCGGTGATGATCCTGTTTATCATCGGGGCGGCGGGCGTGTTCAGCTATATGTTGTCGTCGCTGTTCATCACCCAATCAATCGCCGAATGGATCGGCACGCTGGATGTAAACCGGTGGGTTTTGATGGGCGCCGTTAACCTGTTTTTGCTGGTGGCCGGGTTTTTCCTACCCCCCGTCGCGGTGATCCTGATGGCTGCGCCGATCCTGTTGCCGATCATCATCACCGCCGGGTTTGATCCGATCTGGTTTGCGGTGATCCTGACGATCAACATGGAGATCGGGCTGATTTCGCCGCCCGTGGGGCTGAACCTATATGTGATCAACGGCATCGCGCCGGACATTTCTTTAAAGACCATCCTGATGGGCTCACTGCCCTTTGTGGCCTGCATGGTGCTGGCGATCATCCTGTTGTGCCTGTTTCCCGGGCTGGCCACCTGGCTGCCCGATGCCGTGATGGGCCCGGCCATATGACCCTGTTTGCCGATATCCTGACCAGCGTGTTTGAACGCGGCGTGCGGTTTTCCTATGGCGCCGCCAAGGATGACCGCACGATCAGCGAATTGTGCACGGCGCTGGTGGGCACAGCGGGCGAGGGCGCGGGATTGTCGATCGCAGGCAAAGTGCTGGACCGCTATCAAGGCTTTGATGACGATGAGAAACGGGCCTTCTTTGACCACCTTGCAACAGCGATGAATATCGACCCTGACACTGTGCGTCAGACCCTTCTGGCCTATGAGACCGACCCCAGCAAAGCCAGCTATCGCGCGTTCATGACCGCCTCGGAACCGCCGCGTCAAGAATTGATCCGCCGGTTGAACATGGTGCCGGGTGCGACCGAAATTCTGGTGAAAATGCGCGCCGATCTGTTGCGGTTGGGGCGGAACGATCCGCAGCTTCAGGCGCTGGATATGGATTTCCGCCATTTGTTAGCGTCCTGGTTCAATCGCGGTTTTCTGGTGCTGCGTCCAATCAACTGGAACAGCCCTGCGTTGATTTTGGACAAGATCATCGCCTACGAGGCCGTGCACGCGATCCAAAGCTGGGACGATCTGCGCCGCCGCCTGAAACCCGAAGACCGGCGCTGTTTTGCGTTCTTTCACCCGGCCATGCCAGACGAGCCGCTGATTTTTGTCGAGGTGGCGTTAACCAAGGGCGTGCCCGGTTCGGTTCAGGGGCTTTTGGCCGAAGACCGCGCCGCCATCGCCGCCGAACAGGCCGACACAGCGGTGTTTTATTCCATCTCGAATTGTCAGGCGGGGCTGGCCAGCATTTCCTTTGGCAACTCTCTGATCAAACAGGTGGCACGTGATCTGGCCGGTCAATTGGCGCAGCTGAAAACCTTTGTCACGCTGTCGCCGATCCCCGGTCTGGTGGCCTGGCTTGAGGATATGGGCGCGCCTTATGATGCCAGCGACGCGGACCAGATGCAGGCGCTCGCCGCGCGTTATCTGTTGCACGCCAAAGGCAAGGACGGACGCCCGCGTGATCCGGTGGCGCGGTTCCATCTGGGCAATGGCGCGATGGTTCACGCAGTGCACGCGCGCGCCGACATTTCCGACAAAGGCCAGGCCCAATCGGGCGGAACCATGGTGAACTACCTTTATGACCTTGATAAGGTCTCGGAATATCACGAAGGCTTTGCCAGCGCGAATATCGTGGTCGCCACACCGGCGGTCAAATCTCTGGCGCAAACCGCAAAACGCTCTGCAGCATAAGGACCCGCGCCATGGCCAACCCGCTTTTTGACACTCTCTTTGGTCGCCATTCGGGCAATGACGCGCCGTTTTTACACCTTGGGGATGGTGGCACGATCAGCTACCGCGCGTTTCTGGCCCTGACCGCGCAGATCGCGCATGTGCTTGGGGCGTGCGGTGTGCGCCCCGGTGACCGTGTGGCCGCGCAGATCGAAAAGTCACCACAGGCGCTGGCGCTTTATGCGGCCTGTGCACAGACCGGCGCGGTGTTTTTACCGCTCAACACCGCTTACACCGTCGACGAGCTGACGTATTTTATCGAAAACAGCGGCGCGGTGCTGGTGATCTGCGATCAACGTCAGCATGGCGGCCTTAGCCCGGTGACCAAGGCGCTGAACGCGCGACTTGAAACATTGAACGGCGATGGCACAGGCTCGCTGATGGACCTGGCCGCCGGGAAGGCCACGCAGTTTGACACCGTGGCGCGCAGCATCGATGATCTGGCCGCGTTTCTGTACACGTCGGGCACCACGGGGCGCTCGAAAGGGGCGATGCTGACCCAGGAAAACCTGCTGTCAAACGCCGAAACGCTGGTGGACTACTGGCAGTTCAGCGCCGATGATGTGCTGCTGCACGCGCTGCCGATCTTTCACACCCATGGGCTGTTTGTGGCCACCAACATCACGCTGATCGCGGGCGGGTCGATGATCTTTTTGCCGCGTTTTGACGCCGAACAGGTGATTGATCTGCTGCCAAAAGCCACCAGCATGATGGGCGTGCCGACCTTTTACACCCGGCTTTTGGACCAGCCCGGGTTCAACCGCGATCTGGTGGCGCATTTTCGCCTGTTCGTGTCGGGCAGTGCGCCGCTGTTGGCCGAAACCCACGACCGTTTTGCCGCCACCACCGGGCACCGTATTCTGGAACGCTATGGCATGACGGAAACCAATATGAACACCTCCAACCCCTATGATGGCGAGCGGCGCGCTGGCACGGTTGGCTTTGCGCTGCCCGGGGTCGAGCTGATCATCACCGATGCCAAAACCGGCGCGCCGGTGCCCGAGGGCGAGGTTGGCCAGATCGAGGTGCGCGGGGCGAATGTGTTCAAAGGGTACTGGCAGATGCCGGAAAAAACCGCCGCCGAGCTGCGCGAGAACGGCTTTTTCATCACCGGCGATTTGGGGTCGATCGATGATCAGGGCTATGTTCATATCGTCGGGCGCGACAAGGATCTGATCATTTCCGGCGGGTACAATATTTACCCCAAAGAGATCGAGCTGGTGCTGGATGATCAACCCGGCGTTCTGGAAAGCGCTGTGATCGGCGTGCCGCATCGCGATTTTGGCGAAACCGCAGTGGGTATTCTGGTGGCCGAAAAGGGCGCCGAGATTGACCACGCAGCTATCGAAAGTGCCGTTCAGACCGCGTTGGCGCGCTTCAAGCACCCGCGTCAGCTGATCGTGGTCGACGCGCTGCCGCGCAACACCATGGGCAAGGTGCAAAAGAACCTGCTGCGCACAGAGTACAAGGATCTGTTCCAGCCCACCTGACAGCGCATCCGCGCCGCCGGGGCTATCCGAAAATCCCGAAACCGGTGTCGGAATCGCTGTCCTCGTCCTGATCAGGCGTCTCGGGCGGCGCATAGTGTTTGGCGACCGCGTCCAACGCCTGATTGCGGCGCGCGCACAGGGCGCTGAGCCTATCGCTGATCAAGTCTTTCCCTTCCGCCAGCGCCATAATCTGCAACTTGTGATAGAGTTTGAACAGCGTTTCGTGCGCCGCCAGCATCATCGCGCTGTGGCTTTTCAAGGCTTTGACACGCGTCATCGTGTCTTCGGCGACGGCCGCGTTGTTGGAGCTTCCGATCAGCTCAGCCGGAAAGCCCTTTGTCAGCCAATCCCAGACCCACCCGCGGATCAATTGCGGTTTGAAGTACTTGAGATAGGCCTCGCCCACATGGTCTGGCCCCTCTTTGCCATGGACCAGATTGTCGCACCGTTCGATCATCGAGCCATCGCCATGGAGCTTTTCACAGTCACTGCATTGCGACGAAATACCAAAGCGCACCAGGCTTGATGATCCCACAACCGAGTTCAGTTGCGAAAAACCGGGTACCGTCAGGGAATTGGGGTTGTACGGGAAACGACCAATATTTTCGCACCCCTCGACGGCCTGCAATTC
>JBGCDD010000149.1:0-7121 GCA_045105075.1 Sedimentitalea sp.
GGGGGATCGTCGGGTGGCTCTGCAGCGGCGCTGGCGGCCAACCTGCTGCCGTTGTGCACCGGCTCTGATACGGGCGGCTCGCTTCGGATGCCCGCGGCCCTTTGCGGCATCGTCGGCTATCGCCCGTCAGTTGGTGTGGTCGCCCACCCAACGCGCCCCTTGGGGTGGTCTGGAATTTCGGTTCTGGGCCCGATGGCGCGTACGATTGATGACCTGGCATTGATGTTGGAGGTGTGCCGCGGACACGACCTTGATGATCCTTTGTCGGTTCCGGTGCAGGCCCGCTTTGACGACTTGCCCGAAGTGCCTTTGCAGGACTTGCGTGTCGGGTACAGCGAAGACTTTGGCGGTGCCCTTGTCGATCCGGCCATCCGCGAGGTTTTTAGAGCCCGTGTCGAAGCCCTGCGCCCGCACGTCAAAGAGTGCCGCCCCGTGGATCTGGATCTTGGGGACATGGATCGCTGTTTTGACATCCTGCGCGCTGAAAGTTTCGGTGTCGCCTTTGGTGCGGGTGTCCAGAAAGACCCCGACAGCTTCGGCCCGCATATCAAAGAGAATGTTGCACTCGGTCAGACCATGTCCTTGGCGGATCGCGGTTGGGCGCACAATGAGCAGACCCGCATTCTGCGCCGTTTCAACGCGCTGATGCGCGAGGTTGATGTGATTGTGCTGCCGGCTTCGCCGGTGTCTCCCTTTGCGTGGACCCAATCACACCCTACCCGGATCGACGGGCAGGACATGGACATTTACTATCGCTGGCTGGCGCTGTGCTATCGCGGCTCGCTTAGCGGCGGCCCCGCGATTACGTTGCCGTGCGGACGCGATCCGCATGGGATGCCCTTCGGGCTTCAGATGCTGGGAGCGGTGCGCGGCGACGAACAGCTTCTCGGCGCAGCCAAATCGGTCGAAACCTTGTTTGCTGCCGATGCGGAAACGGCACGCCCCTTGGTCGATATGGAGGCTCTCGCCTTCTCCGAGATCGATTTGCGCTCGATCGTGACCCATCCACCGGATCTGACAAGCACCAACGATCCCAATTCACACGATATGCAGACGGCGGTTTGATATGTGGCTGATACCAATAATCTTTATTCTTCTGCTCATCAGCGGCACAGCCTTTGCCTATCTGATGGGGGCGGTGTCGGTTGTGACTTTCGTCGCCGTTGATAAAACCCAGTTCCTGTCGGTTCTGCCGCAGCGCATCTTTGCACAGCTCGACGTCTTTGCGTTCATGGCAATGCCGCTGTTTATCCTGACCGCCGAGATTATGAGCCGCGCCGGCGTCACGCGTAGCCTGATCGATTTTGCCATGTCCATCGTGGGCCGGTTTCGGGGAGGCCTTGGGCACGTCAATATTCTCACCAGCGTTTTCTTTGCGGGCATTTCCGGATCTGCCATTGCCGATAGTGCAGCCCTGTCGCGTACATTCGTGCCCGAGATGAAGGCGCGCGGCTATGATCCGTACTACGCAGGGGCGATCACAGCAGCCTCGTCCATGATCGGGCCGATCATTCCGCCCTCGATCATCATGATCATCTACGGCGGACTGACCGGCTCCTCCGTCGCGGCCTTGTTCATCGCCGGGGTTGTACCGGGGCTGTTGCTCGCTGCGGCTCTCATGGGGTTGAACGCGATCATTGCGCAGATCAAAGGCCATCCCGGCGGGCGGTCAGACGACCTCCCGCGGTTCGTGCCAAGCTTGCTGAATGCCGCGCCCGCCTTGTGCCTGCCGATTGTGATCCTTGGCTCTCTGGTTTTCGGTTTGGCCACACCAACCGAAGGGTCGGCCATTGCGGTGTTTTTCGCACTCGTGGCGGGGCAATTCTACATGGGCCTTAGCTGGCGCATGATCTTTGACGCCATCGAGGCCACGGCAAAAATGACCGGAACGATCTTTATCATTCTCGCTGCGATTTCGGTGCTGGGCTACTTGGCGGGTCAACTGGGCTGGTCTCAGGCGCTGGCGGATTGGGTCGAATCGTTCGGGCTAACGGGCACAAAATACATGTTTTTCCTTGTGTGCATCTTCCTGATCGCGGGCATGTTCATGGATACCCCGGTGGCGCTGACCCTGTTGATTCCACTTTTTGCGCCGCAAGCGCTGGAACAAGGCATAAGCCCGATCCAACTGGGCATCGTGTTGTGTTTCAACCTTTGTGTCGGTCTGATTACGCCGCCACTCGGCAAATGTCTTGTGGTCGTATCGGCCCTGACCAACCTCAATTACTGGCGGCTGGCTTATGCTGTGTTGCCCTTCATTTTCGTTCAGGTGCTGTTGTTGATGGCGCTGGTCTATTGGCCCGCACTCAGTCTCACGTTGCCGCGCCTGTTCGGATTTTCTGTGAACTAACCAAACCTAAGGGAGGACTACCAATGAAACTCAAGGCACTTACACTAGCGGCACTGCTCGCGATGGCCACATCTGCGTCAGCAGAGGTGAAAATTGCATTGGACAGCAAGCCGGATCTGGAAACATCAGGCTCGTACAACTGGGCATTCGCTTTTGGCAATGCACTCAAAGCGGCAGGCATGGATGTGCGCGAAATGCCGCGCGGTTCAGTCGGCAACGAGGCCGAAAAATTCGATCAGGTTTCAACCGGCTTGCTCGAAGTATCACTCTCGGATGTACGCGCTGTCGCACAGGTTGATCCCTTTATCTACGGGGTCCGCCTGCCATATATTTTCAGCGACATCGGACACATGGACCGGGCAATGGCTGCCGGAGATGTCTACACACGCATCAACGAAAGCCTTGCCAAACAAGACGCAGTTCTTTTGGCCCTGGCCCCGCTCGGACCAGCCTCTGGCGTGATTACAACGACCCAAGCGGTTCGTTCACCTGCGGATATGGCCAGCCTTCGGATGCGTGCCTTGGATGATGCACAGATTGCGATGTATCAGGCATGGGGATCGAACGGCACTATTGTACCTTGGGGCGAAGTGCCTGCGGGTCTGCAAACCGGTGTGATCGACGGCTACCTGAACTCGCCCTTCATCCCTGTGATGTTCGGACAAACAGACTTCGTGAAAAACTTGGCCAATGCCGATGTGATCTGGCCGCTGCGCGCTGTGATCGTATCCAAAACGTGGTATGACGGCCTGTCCGATGACGATCGTGCCACCGTGGACGGTGCCGTTGAAGCCGCCGATGCGGCGACGCGCGCATGGCTTGCCGAAGCATCCGAAAAGGGCCTGACAGCGCTTGAGGAAAAAGGCGTAACTGTCCAGCGCTTGAGCGACGAATAGCGCGCAGTCTTCCGCGAAGCCTCTTTGCCGGTCTACAATTCCGACCTGATGTCGGCCGAGGACACGGCTCTGTGGAAAAAGCTCTCTGACGAGAACCGCTAAACCGATATGGGCGGGCCGCATGACGTGGCCCGCCTCTTGCATAACCGGAGACGTGAGATGCGACATTTCATCATCAGTACCAGCGACCGCCTGCACTTGATCATGCGCCGCGTGGCCGTGTTTGCGGTCTGCGTGATGTTCCTGACGGTCGTCGTGCAGATTATCGCGCGCTATGTCTTTTCTTCTCCCCCCGTCTGGACCGAAGATGTCGCCCGCTATGCGATGGTCTGGACCGGATTACTGGGCGCGACCTTATCCTTCAAGACACGCTCGGACGCTGTTTTGATGGACAGCGTCTTTCCCAAACGCCCGCATTTCCTTGGGTTCCTCGCGGAGGCGATCCAAAGCGCGGCGGTGCTGACCTTTGTCTTGCCGGTGATCTATTTTTGCTTCATCGGCCTACGGGGCGGTTTCGCAAAGGGCTACCTCGCGCGTCAATCGGGGCTGACAGCTGATACCCTTGGGATACCAATGGTGTGGATCTCGGTGGCCGTTCCCCTGTCCATGATCATCCTCCTAATCCATCTTTTCGCCCGCTGGGCCGGGGATAACGCTTTGGAGGAAGCGGGCGCTCAGCTCGATTGAAAGATTTGATTTTTCAAGAACAAGAACACGTTTGGAATGATCGTTGCGGTCCGTTTGGCCCCATGATCCGACCTTGACCCATTCAGAGGACTGATCTCGATGGCGCAGCAGAGCTTTTTAAGTGAGATCCTTGCAAGGGTCGCAGGGGCGGGTCGCAGCCGGACGCAAGCACAAGAAGATACCGCAGCCAGCCTGATGGCGCTGTGCCGTTCCCTCGTCCGCGATGTAAGCGAGGCTGAGGGGTTGAAAATATCGCGTCGGATTCTCGACATTTACGCAGCGGCAGACCTCGCGGAAAAAGCGGTTTTCTTTTCCGCTGTTAGCCAGGAATTCGGACCCGACGATGCCGCGCTGAGTGCCGCCGTCGCCAATTGGACCCCCGGAAATATCGACGCTGCACGTGCACTGCATTTCGTAGCAGAGCCCCAAACCCAAGAGTTGATCCGCACCATCAACCGGGTCCCCGGGGCAACTGCTGAACTGGTCGCGATGAGGGCTGATTTGCTCGCGCATGCAAAACAGAACCCACAGCTGCGCGGGTTGGACTCGGACTTTCAGCACCTCTTTGCATCCTGGTTCAACCGCGGCTTTCTCGAGATGAGGCAGATCAATTGGTCAACCTCGGCGCAAATACTGGAAAAGATCATTACATACGAGGCCGTCCATGAAATCGCTGACTGGGATGATTTGCGCCAGCGCGTCGGAGATCCCGACCGGATGCTCTTTGCCTTTTTCCACCCCGCTATGCCGGACGATCCACTGATCTTTGTTGAAGTCGCTTTGCTTGGCGAGGTTCCCGGTGCAATCGGGCCGATCCTTGCGGCCGACCGCCAGCGGACCAATCTCGACACCGCCACGGTTGCGACCTTTTATTCGATCTCCAATTGCCACGAGGGGCTGCGCGGGGTCTCCTTCGGGAACTTCCTGATCAAACAGGTTGTCGCGGAGCTGCAAAAACTACGCCCGAACCTCAAGACATTCGTCACGCTGTCGCCGGTGCCGGGCTTTAGGAAGTGGGTCGCGAAATCCTTGCAGAACGGCGACGCCTTGCTCAGCGATACCGACAAGGAAATGCTAAGCGAGCTGGGCGAAAACGACCTGCCGCAGGATGACTTTGTGACCAAGCTGGCCGCGCGGTTTCTGACCCAAGCCAAAAGGGCGTCGGGCACGGCGGCTGACCCTGTGGCGCATTTCCATTTGGGCAACGGTGCCACCCTATTGCGCGTTCATCCGGGGGCCGATCAAAGCCCGCGCGGCATCGACAATTCGTGGGGTGTGATGGTCAACTATCTCTATGACGGCGAGACGATCGAACAAAATCATCAGGCCTATGCAAGCGCTTACGATGTTTCGGCATCACCCGGTGTCAGTGCACTAAGCAAAGGGTAAAAGGACGTCCCATGTATCACGAAAACCACTTGGCCGAGAGATTGCGTGCAGCCAGTCTGGGTGCAGAAAACAGCCTGTTCCTGCACAACCACCAGACTGGCGAAAATGTCTCTTACAAGGCGTTTTTTGCCAACGCCGAACGCATGGCGCGGGCATTGGTGGCCGCAGGCGTAAAGCCCGGTGACCGCGTGGCCGTGCAGGCCCCAAAGACGCAGGCAATGCTAGAGCTTTACGTTGCAACAGTTCTGGCAGGGGGGGTGTTTTTGCCCCTCAACACGGCCTATACCGCCGCCGAGGTCACCTATTTCCTGACCGATGCGGAACCGCGGATTTTCGTGTGTGATCCAAAGCGCGAAGATGAGCTGTCAGCCGTCGCAAAGGACGCAGGTGTGGCCCAAATTCTGACCATTGGTGCCGATGAAGGCGGAACGCTGCCAGAGCGGCGAGATGCGGAAACACCCGGGTTCACGCCGGCCCCGCGCGGGCCTGACGATCTGGCCGCAATCCTCTATACCTCGGGGACAACGGGGCGGTCCAAGGGGGCCATGCTGACGCATCGGGCGCTGGCGTCGAACGCGCAAGCTCTCAAGGAAAGCTGGCACTTCAGCGCGGATGACGTCCTGATCCACGCCTTGCCGATCTTTCACACGCACGGCTTGTTCGTGGCAACAAATATCACGCTGATGGCCGGGTCTTCGTGCATTTTCATGTCCAGGTTCGACGCCGATGACATTCTTGGTTACATGCCGGACGCCACGGTTCTGATGGGCGTGCCGACCTTCTATGTGCGCCTTCTTGAAACCGAAGGGCTGCGTAAGGCTTCGGCCAACATGCGCCTGTTCGTGTCCGGCTCTGCCCCATTGCTCGCCGAAACCCATGATCTGTGGCGGGACGTGACCGGACACGCTATTTTGGAACGCTATGGTATGACCGAAACCAACATGAACACCTCGAACCCCTATGACGGCGACAGGCGGGCCGGAACGGTGGGGTTCCCCTTACCGGGTGTCGAGCTGATCGTCACCGAGCCTGCAACCGGCGCGCCCTTGCCGCAGGGCGAAATCGGCGTGTTGGAAGTGCGCGGGCCCAACGTATTTGCGGGCTACTGGAAGATGCCCGAGAAAACCGCCGAAGAGTTGCGCGACAATGGTTTCTTCCTTACCGGCGATCTTGGTCGCATCGACGAAGACGGATATGTGCATATTGTCGGACGCGGAAAAGACCTTATCATTTCGGGCGGTTACAATATTTACCCCAAAGAGATCGAACTGTTGATCGACGACCTGCCGGGCGTCGTCGAAAGCGCGGTCATTGGTGTCCCGCACAAGGATTTCGGCGAAGCCGTCGTGGCTGTCATTGTCGCCAAGGATGGAGCCGGGATTTCAGCGCAAGACATCTCAAACGCGATCAAAGATGATCTGGCCCGCTTCAAACAACCCAAGCGCATCGAGTTTGTCGAAATGCTGCCCCGGAACGCCATGGGCAAAGTGCAGAAAAGCGCCCTGCGCGAGGCTTATGACGGGGTGTTCCAGTAACGCGCACCTAAAACGCCGACCGAGCATTCAAAAAAGAATTAGGGAACTTGATATGACACAGCGCAATACCGCTCTGGCAATTGCCGCCTTGAAAGACCTGCTGGGAGACCGCCTGTCCACCGGCGAAAGCATCCGGGAAGGCCGGGGTCGGGACGAAGCCTATTCTCAGCCCGCTTTGCCGGACGCAGTCGCGTGTCCGCAACGCACAGACGGGGTCTGTGCAATCGTGAAGATCTGCGCCCAACATAAGGTGCCGGTCGTGCC
>JBGCDD010000150.1:0-12833 GCA_045105075.1 Sedimentitalea sp.
TCGGCCCGGGCGGTGTCGCGAAACGCGGCAATCTCGTCCTGCGTGGCGAAACATTTATAGGCCTTGCCAGCGGCGAGCAGGTGATGCGCGACTTCGGCGTGGCGCCCGGCGTTGTCAAACTGGCTGACGATGTCGCCGTCATGATCCAGCCCCAGCCACGCCATGCCTTGCAGGATCGCCGCCGTCGCTTCGGGGGTCGATCGGGCGCGGTCTGTGTCTTCGATCCGCAACAGGAACTGGCCGCCCCGCGCGCGCGCGAAAAGCCAGTTGAACAGCGCTGTTCGGGCGCCGCCAATGTGCAGAAAACCAGTGGGAGAGGGCGCAAAACGGGTGACAACAGGCTCGGACATACGGGCGAATTTACCTTTTGGTAAGGGGCGTGGGATAGCGTCGTCATTCTCTAGCGAGCCGGAGGGCAGGGGGCAAGTATGCGTGCCGTGGGTTGGGTCGATGACATGGTGTTGGCGCAACGCGGGCACCTGTTTCCATGGGTGCCGATTTGCCTGGCGCTGGGGATTGGGATTTACTTTCAAATGCTGCGCGAACCGGGGCTTCAGCTATATGGCGGGCTGGGCGCCGGGATCATTTGTGTGGCGCTGCTGGCGTGGCGCTGGCCGGGCGGATGGGCCGCGTTGGGCTGGGCTTTGGCGATGGTGGCAGTGGGGTTTTGCCTTGCTGGGGGGCGCGCCAATTCGGTGGGCGATCCGGTGCTCAGCTGGCGCTATAACGGCGCGGTTGAGGGGCGCATTGTCGGGCTTGATCGCTCGGCTTCGGATGCAGTGCGGGTGACGCTGGATCAGGTGCAGCTGGAACGCGTCGGTCCGGCAAAACGCCCTGGTCGTGTGCGCATTTCGCTGCATGGGCCGCCGGCGGATCTGCGCCCGGGCCAGCACATCATGACCACCGCGCATCTGTCGCCGCTGCAGGGTCCAACCGAACCGGGGGGCTTTGATTTTCGCCGCCACGCGTGGTTTCAGGGGATTGGTGCGGTGGGCTACACACGGGGGCCGGTTTTGACGGTTGCGCCACCGGACCTGCATGAAGGGCTGCGCATCTTTGCCATCCGCATGGCGATGTCGGCCCATATTCGCGACGCACTTGGGGGCGATATCGGCGGGTTTGCAGCCGCTGTGACCACCGGTGATCGCAGCGGCATTTCTCAAACCGCGCTGGGTGATTTGCGAGCGTCCAACCTGGCGCATCTGCTGGCGATTTCGGGGCTTCACATGGGGCTGTTGGCGGGCTTTGTCTTTGCCAGCCTGCGCGTTGCCCTGTCATTGTGGCCTGCCTTTGCATTGCGATACCCGGTCAAGAAACTGGCCGCTTTGGGCGCTTTGATGGCGGCCACTGTTTACCTTGGTTTGTCTGGTGGCAATGTCGCGACCGAGCGCGCCTTTGTGATGGCGGCTGTGCTGCTGATTGCAGTGTTGCTGAACCGGCGCGCCTTTAGCCTACGGGCGGTCGCAATTGCCGCGCTGGTGGTGCTGAGTTTGCGCCCCGAGGCGCTGATGGGCCCGGGGTTTCAGATGTCATTTGCCGCGACAACGGCGCTGGTGGCGGTGTTTGGCTGGGTGCGCGACGCCGATTTGCCGCGTGCGCCGGGGTGGGCCAAGCCGGTCATCGGCGTGCTGATGTCTTCGGCGATTGCGGGTTTGGCCACGGCGCCGGTGGGGGCGGCGCATTTCAACACGGTGTCCCACTATGGGCTGATCGCGAATTTGGTGTCGGTGCCGTTGATGGGCGTTCTGGTGATCCCGGCGGCGGTTGTGGCGCTTTTGTTGGCGCCGTTTGGATTGGAAAGCATCGGGTTGTGGGCGATGGGTTTGGGCTTGCGCTGGATCTTGTGGGTGGCCGAAACCGTCGCAGGCTGGGACGGCGCGCAAAGCCACGTGATGGCGCCCGGCGCCGCTGTTTTGCCCATGCTGGCGCTCGGGGCGCTTTGGGTGATGTTGTGGCAGGGACGCGCGCGGTGGGCCGGGCTGGCGCCTGCTGTCTTGGCGTTTGGGCTATGGGCCGGGGGCGAGCGTCCGCAGGTGTTGGTGGCGGATACGGGCGGGCTGGTTGGCGTGATGACCGCCGAGGGGCGCGCGATGTCCAAACCCAAAGGGGCCGGATTTATCGCGCGCAACTGGCTGGAAAATGATGGCGATGCAGGCGTGCAAAGCGAGGCCGCCACCCGGTGGCCCGGTCCGCCCGGCAAGGTGCAGATGTTTGACCTCGGGACGGCCCAAATCGTGCATGTGATCGGCAAACGCGCTGCTGCGGGGTTCGAAAAGTGCTATGAAAACCAGATTGTGATCGTGTCGGTGCCGCTTGCGCTGACGGGACCGTGCACCATTTACGACCCTGAACGCCTGCGCCAGACCGGCAGTCTGGCGATTGTGGATGGTACCGTGACCACTGCGCGCGCCCTTTCAGGCGCGCGGCTTTGGAACACCAGGGCGGCGCGTCAGTAAGTGCGGATCAGACCGACCAGTTTGCCCTGCACTTTGACTTTGTCTTCCGGGAAAATCCGCGTTTCATAAGCCGGATTGGCGGCTTCAAGCGCGATCGCGGTGCCTTTGCGGTAAAACCGTTTCAGCGTTGCCTCGTGATCTTCCACCAAAGCCACGACGATGTCGCCATCATCTGCGGCCGAGGTTTCGCGGATCACCACAACGTCGCCGTCGTTGATGCCCGCATCGATCATCGAATCGCCTTTGACTTCAAGAGCATAGTGTTCGCCCGACGAGGACAGCATCCCGCCGGGAACCGCCACTTGCTGAGTGACATGGCTGATTGCTTCAATCGGCACACCCGCCGCGATCTCACCCATCAACGGCACCTCGACCGCCGAAATCGTGACCGGTTCCGTGTTGGCCGGGCGGCGTCCCTCGGGTTTGTCACCCTCAATCACGCGGGGCTGGAAACCGCCGCCTGCCATACTGTCGGGCAGTCGCACCACTTCGATGGCCCGTGCGCGATGGGCGAGGCGGCGAATAAAGCCGCGCTCTTCCAGAGCGGTGATCAGGCGGTGAATGCCCGATTTTGAGCGCAGATCCAGCGCCACCTTCATTTCGTCGAAACTTGGCGGCACTCCATCGCGCTGCACCCGTTTGTGAATAAATTCCAGCAAATCCAGTTGCTTCTTGGTCAACATTGCTCGGCCCTCACGCCTGTTGGTTTGCATTTGTTCTAGGCTTGTTCATGTTTTGTGTCAACATTTATGAACAAAACCAGATCAAAGCGCTGGCAATGGGGGTTAAAGCGGCAAAAACTGCACTTGCGCGCCGGCAGGTTGCGCCGGATCACGCGGCGGACGCACGATCAGCGCGTTGGCCTGCGCCAGAACGCTCAGCAAGGCACTGTCCTGATTGTCAAAAGCGCGCACGGTTTGGGCGTCGATGACCGCGCGCATATAATGTTCCCGCGGCCCGTTGGCCCCCAGATCTGCCCCCAGCGTTGCTGTCTGCAAGGCCGGAATGTCAGTGCCAAGCCCCAGCATCGCGCGCACCATCGGGGCCACAAACAAATGCCCGCACACCATCGCCGAGACCGGATTGCCGGGCAGTCCGATCATCGCCATATCGCCCATACGCCCCGCCATCAGTGGCTTTCCGGGGCGCATCGCGATCTTGTAGAACGCGCGTTCCATGCCAAGGTTTTGCGCCACAGCACCAACCAAATCGTGATCGCCCACCGACGCACCGCCCACAGTCACCACCAGATCGGCGCCCTTTGCCAGCTCAAACGCCATGCTCAGCGATTGCTCGGTGTCGCGCGCGATGGGCAGCAGCCGGGTCTTCGCACCCAGGGCATCGAGCATTGCCTTGAGCCCAAACGTATTGGACGCGATGATCTGGTCGGGGCCGGGCTGCTCACCGGGCATCACCAGTTCGTCGCCCGTCGAGATCAGCGCGACCACCGGTTTGCGCGTCACCGGCACATCGGCAATGTTCATCGAGGCCAGCAGCGCGATGTCCTGGGCGCCCAGACGGCGTGGCGCGGTGATCGGCGTGCCTTGGGTGAAATCGCCGCCTTTCGGGCGGATGTTGGTTTTTGGTCCTTGTGCGTCTGTCAGCGTTATCACATCTGAGCTTCGGTTTGTATCTTCTTGAATAACAACGAAATCAGCGCCGTCTGGAATCGGTGCGCCGGTGAAAATGCGCACCGTTTGACCGGGGCCGACCACACCGTCAAACCGGTGCCCTGCGGCGGCCTCTCCGATCACTTTGAACTGTGCGTGCTGATCCGCCTCGATCTGTTTGAGCGCATAGCCATCCATCGAACTGGCATCAAAGGGGGGCTGGGTGCGGGTTGCGTGGACCGTTTCACCCAACACCCGCCCGGCGGCTTCGATCAGCGGCACATGCTCAACCGGAAGCGGTGAAACAAGGTCAAAAAGCAGCGCGCGGGCGGCGTCAACAGTGATCATGTCGCCTCGTAACGCCCTGATTTCCCACCATCTTTGAGCAAGACCCGGATGGCGCCGATCTCCATGCTTTTGTCGACGGCTTTGATCATGTCATAGACCGTCAGGGCCGCAACCGACACCGCAGTGAGCGCCTCCATTTCGACCCCGGTTTGGCCTGTGGTCTTGACCGTTGCCTCGATCTGAACGCCGGGCAGGTCTGGATCCAGCACTAGATCAACCGCCACTTTGGACACGGGCAGTGGATGACAAAGCGGGATCAAATCGGGGGTTTTTTTGGCGCCCATGATCCCGGCCAGCCGCAGTACGCCAAGAAGATCGCCCTTTTTGGCGCGATCTTCGGAAATGATATCAAAGGTTTGGGGCGCCATCTTAATGTGTCCGCCAGCGGTGGCCACACGCGATGTGATGGCTTTTTCGGACACGTCCACCATATGGGCGTCGCCCTTGGCATCAAAATGCGTCAGCATCACATGCCCCCGGCGGTCAGCGGGTTGGCCAGCAGCGCGCGGGTGGCAGCGGCCACATCGCCCTGGCGCATCAGACTTTCGCCGATCAGGAAACTGCGCACGCCATACATCGCCATGTCGGCCAGATCCTGTGATTGCGACAACCCACTTTCGCTGACCATGGTGCGATCGGCAGGCACGTGTTTTGACAGGCGCCGCGTGGTATCAAGCGAGGTCTCAAAGGTCTTGAGGTTGCGGTTGTTGATCCCGATCAACGGGCTTTGCAACCGGGTGGCGCGTTCCAATTCGCTTTGGTCGTGCACTTCGATGAGCACATCCATGTCCCAGTGCAGCGCGGCGGCTTCGAGCTCTTGGGCTTGGTCATCGCTGAGCGAGGCCATGATCAACAGGATGCAATCGGCCCCCAGCGCGCGGGCTTCAGCGACTTGGTAGGTGTCATACATGAAATCTTTGCGCAGAACCGGCAATTCGCACGCCGCGCGCGCCGCACTCAGAAAGCTCTTTTCGCCTTGAAAACTGGGGGTGTCGGTCAGCACTGACAAACAGGTGGCACCGCCCTGTTCATAGGCGAGTGCCAGGGCAGGTGGATCAAAGTCATCGCGAATCAAGCCTTTGGACGGGCTGGCTTTTTTGATCTCGGCAATCAGGCCATAGCCTTCGCGTCCGGCCACTTGCAGGGCCTCGGCAAAGCGGCGCACGGGCGGGGCGGCATGGGCTTCGGCCTCGACCACGTCCAGCGGGCGTTCGGCCTTGTCGGCGGCGATTTCATCAAGCTTGTAGGCTTTGATTTTGTCCAGAATGGTGTCGCTCATGCGGCCTCCTGCGTGATGCGTGCGAGGGCGGTGATCTTGTCGCGCGCCGCCCCTGAATCGATGCTGATGCGCGCCATGTCGACGCCTGTTTTCAAATCCGGAGCGGCATCGGCGACCACCAAAGCCGCAGCCGCGTTCAGCAACACCGCGTCGCGATAGGCCGAGGGCACGCCGTCAAGCAGCGCGCGAAAAGCGGCGGCGTTGTCGGCAGGATTGCCGCCCACAATGTCTTCAAACGGATGCACCGGCAGGCCGGCTTCTTCGGGGTGCAACTCGCGTTCGGTGATGGCATTATCTTCCAGTGCTGCGATCCAGCTGATGCCAGTGATTGTCAGCTCGTCGGTGCCGTCGCTGCCATGCACCAGCCAGGCCCGTTCAGAGCCCAGCTGCATCAGCGTTTGCGCCATTGGCACGATCAGATCGCGCGAGAACGCGCCGGTGAGTTGGCGTTTGGCTCCGGCCGGGTTGGTCAGCGGGCCCAGAATGTTGAATATCGTGCGGGTGCCAAGCTCGGCGCGCACGGGACCCACATGCGCCATCGCCGGGTGATGCATCGGTGCCATCATGAAACCAATGCCGACCTCTTTTATTGCCTTTTCAACGGCTTGCGCACCGATCATCACCTTGATTCCCATCTCACCCAGGGCGTCGGCGGCGCCGGATTTGGAGGACAGGTTGCGGTTGCCATGTTTGGCCACAACCACGCCAGCCCCCGCCACCACAAAGGCGGTCGCAGTCGAGATGTTCAGCGTGCCTTTACCATCGCCACCCGTGCCAACGATGTCCATCGCTCCGGCGGGCGCGCGCACGGCCTGACACTTTGCGCGCATCACTGCGGCGGCGGCGGCGTATTCATCCACAGTTTCGCCGCGTGTGCGCAGCGCCATCAACAGCCCGCCAATCTGGCTGGGTGTGGCCTCGCCGGCAAAGAGAATGCCAAACGCCTGTTCGGCCTCGGCACGGCTCAGGGCGCGGTCGGCGGCGGTCCCGATCAGGGTTTTCAGCGCGTCGCTCATGCGTCTACTTTCATTGTCTTCAAAAAATTCCCCAACAAAGCATGACCATGTTCGGAGGCCAGTGATTCCGGGTGAAACTGGACACCGTGCACCGGCAAATCACGGTGTTGCAGGCCCATAATAGTGCCGTCGTCCAGATGCGCAGTGATGCGCAAACAATCGGGCAGGGTGGCACGGTCAACCACCAGCGAGTGATAGCGCGTCGCCTTGAACGGCGTGGGCAGCCCGGCGAACAGGCCGCTTTCGGTGTGATGCACGTTGCCCATCTTGCCATGCACAATCTCGTGGCAGCGCACAACTTGACCGCCAAACGCCTGTCCAATGGTCTGATGACCCAGGCAAACCCCCAACACCGGAATGCCCGCTGCCGCCGCTGCAGCGGTTAATTCCAGGCAGATTCCTGCCTGATCCGGGTCGCAGGGACCGGGCGATAACACGATGCCCGAAGGCTTCAGCGCCATCGCATGATGCACATCCAACGCATCATTGCGCCGAATGGCAACTTCGGCGCCCAATTCCCCTAGATAATGAACCAGATTATAGGTAAAACTATCGTAGTTGTCGATCAGCAGCAGCATGGTGGCATTCGGTCATTGCGATTTGAAAACCCCTGTTGGGTCGGCGACAACATGGTCAGGGTTGTCGGGCAGCGTCAAGAGCGCTTGCGCGATCATCCAACCCCGGACAAGCACGTCAGAGGGCATTCCGGGGCGCAGAGCAGATAAAGGAACGGAACAGGCATGCGCGGTTTTCTAAGCGGGGTGATCTGGGGGACAGCAGTCTCGGCGGTTGGTGTTGGGGCGGTTTCGCTGATTGCGCCTTTGGCGCCGGTCCCAGATGTGGGGCAAGTTGCGGCGCTTTCCGAAGCGGCCGTGCCTGCCGATCAAAGCGGGGTTGCGGCTCCGTCCGGTGATGCGGATCTGGTCGAAGCGGCACCGTCATCGTTGAGCGAAACATCAGTTGCACCGCTTGGTTCTGTGGCCGACACCGATCCGGGCAGTCAACCAGACGTCACCGAGACCGTCTCGGGCGTCGATGCGCCGGCCCAGCCCGATGCCATGCAAAGCGTGACGCCCCAAAGCGACAGCGAACTGGCTTTGGTCCAACCTGATGCCCCCACAGGCGCGCCAACTGATTCTGTGCCTGACGCCAGCACCGAAAGTGCGGCCCCTGCGATTGTGCAGGACGAGCCGGCGGAAAACCCGGTTGAGTTGGCCACCAGCGAAACCGACGCACCCGCGATGGGCAGTGACATTGAACCGGCGCCGGGCGATCAAGCCAGCGCGCCTGCGATTGCGCCGTCAGACAGCGGAGCGTTGCCCCAGGTTGGCACCGCACCGGGATCAGCGCCGCAAACCGCGCCATCGCCCGACGCGCCTGAAACGGAATTGGCCGCATTGGCGCCGCAGCTTGAGGTTGGCACCGATCTTGCGCCACAAACGCCGACGGCACCGGCCGGGGTTGATGCCCCGACGCCAGCGGCTTTGCCTGAGATTGATACACAAACAGCAGCCGCGCCCGCGCCGGTTGTGTCGCCTGAAACCAGCCCCGCCGACACCGATAGCGCGACCCCGGCTGCGTTGCCCGCGATTGACACCGCCACCGTTGCGCCCAGCGTTCCGGTGACCGCGCTTGATCCGGTTCAGCCCACCGCACCGGATGTGGCCGAAGCGCCTGCTGCACCGTTGCCTGAAAACACCCAACGTGTCGCTGCTTTGCCGCAGGCCGGGGCCGAGACCGAAACCACCAGCCCTTCGGTGGGCACGCCGGTGGTTCCGCTGACCGATCGCAATGCGCAAGCTGCTTTGGCGCAGGATCCGGCGGTTCAAAACGGTGTTTCGCCGCTGTTGGCCTATGCCGTGGACTTCGAAAACCCCGATGACAAACCGCTGATGTCGATCGTGCTGATCGACGATGAAGACTCGATTGGCGCCGAAGCTTTGGCTGATTTCCCCTATCCGCTGACCTTTGCCATCAACCCGTTTGATCAAGGCGCCGCGGCCAAGATGCAGCGCCATCGGGAGGCCGGGTTTGAGGTGGTCGCGCTGGTGGATCTTCCGGCACAGTCGCGCGCGCAGGATGTGGAAGTGAACCTGTCGGTTGGCTTTAATGCGGTCCCCGAAGCGCTTGCGGTGCTTGAGGGGACGGGCAGCGGCGTTCAGGGCAACCGGGCGTTGTCGGATCAATTGACCGCCTATCTGGGCAGCACCGGACGCGGATTGATCACCCAGGGCAACGGGCTGAACACGGCTCAGAAACTGGCCTTGCGCGACGGCGTGCCAGCAGCGGTGGTGTTTCGCGACTTTGATGGCGCCGGGCAAACGCCCACAGTGATGCGCCGGTTTTTGGATCAGGCCGCGTTTCGCGCCGGTCAGGAAGGTGCTGTGATCATGATGGGCCGCGTGCGCCCCGATACGGTCAGCGCCTTGTTGCTCTGGGGCTTGCAAGACCGCGCCAGCCGCGTCGCCCTTGCACCTGTGTCGGCTGTTTTGACCCAATCGGTGGCGCGCTAAAGCCACCCCTCGGGTTGGAAGCGCCGCTTTTGGATGCGTTGGGTGGGGCGCCTCAGTCTGGCAAACCGGCTTTGCGCAAACCGAAATTCAACCGCTCCATCGCGCCGGGGTCGCGGATCTGAACAATGGTGTTTGAGATCGACCAGTTTGGCGTATTGGTGCGGATCTGGGCGGCAATTTCAGAGGCGATCTCGTCATTGCCCAGCAGCGCATGGGCCGCTGCGCGCCAGATCATGTTGCCGATAAAACCGGGGTTCAGCGCGGCGGCTTCATCCAGCTTTTGCGCCGCCTCGCGGTACCGTTCCTGTTGGTAGTAGGCCATGCCCAGAAAATTCACTGGCGCCCAATTGTAATGCGGGTTCAGCCGCATTGCGGTCAGCAGGCGGGTTTCAGCCTCGCCGGCGCGGCCCAGAAACACAAGGGCAGGGCCGAGACCGTCAAAGTGCTGCTGGAGGACGGCGAAATTTCAAGCGCGCGATCAAAGGCGGTGAATGCCGTCTTGCAGCGCAAAGGCACCGCCGTCCGGTGGCGCGATTTCGAACTGCAAAATGGTGCTGGTGTGCAATGCGTCGACAACTTCGACCGAGGCGCTCAGGGTACCCCGCGTGCCGCTCAAAACGCCCTGCACCTCGCCCACGTCGAGACTGGTCACGTCGCGTTTGTCGCGCAGCTGATCGCGGGCTGAACGCGACAGCGCGATGCCACCGGGGTCGGCCAATGCCTCGATTCGCGCTGCGATGTTGACGCCGTCACCGTGAATGTCGTCGCCCTCAACGATCACATCGCCCAGATTAAGACCAATGGGGAACGCCATATCCGACCGCTCGGACATCTGGTGCTTCCGGGAGATCGCGCAATGCGCGGTATCGACCACACTGGCGAATTCGGCCAGAATACCATCGCCCATTTCTTTGACGATGCGCCCGTTGTGGCGTTTCAGGGTCGGGGAGATTAGGGTGTTCAACACTTGATTAAACCGCGTGCGCGTGCCGGTTTCGTCCGGTTCGATCAGCGCCGAAAAGCCCACCACATCGACCGCCCGAATCGCGGCCAGCCTGCGTTGGACAACCGGTTGAGCCATGGCGGGCACGTCCGGCGGATCACCCTAGATCGCAGTTGCAAAGCTGGCAGCGGGCGGCTCAGCGCGAATTGGTGCCGCCGAAACGGGCCGCATCGGCAGCGGCGCGTCGGATCGCGTTGGATTTGTGTACGGTTTCCTGAAACTCGGCCTCGGGATCGCTGTCATAGACCACGCCGCCGCCGGCCTGAATGAACAGCTCGCCGTCCTGAACCACCGCTGTGCGCAGCGCGATGCACATGTCCATGTCGCCCCCGGCGCTGAAATAGCCCACACCGCCGCCGTAAACGCCGCGCTTTTCGGGTTCCAGCTCGTCGATGATCTGCATGGCGCGGACTTTGGGTGCGCCAGACACTGTGCCCGCAGGCATGCCGGCAAAAAATGCATCCAGCGCGTCTTTGTCCTCGGCCAGCTCACCGACCACGTTGGACACAATATGCATCACGTGCGAATATTTCTCGATGATGAACTGCTCGGTGGGTTTCACGGTGCCAATCTTGGCCACGCGCCCGGTGTCATTGCGCCCCAGATCCAGCAGCATCAGGTGTTCGGCCAGCTCCTTTTCATCCGCCAGCAGATCCGCCTCGTGGGCGCGGTCTTCTTCCGGCGTGGCGCCGCGCGGACGGGTGCCGGCGATGGGGCGAATCGTGACTTCGTTGCCAAAGACCCGCACCAGAATTTCCGGGCTGGCGCCGATGACTTGGAAACCGCCGAAGTTGAAATAGAACATGAACGGCGACGGGTTGGTGCGGCGCAAACTGCGATAAAGCGAAAACGGCGGTTGGCGGAACGGTTGGCGCCAGCGTTGGCTGGGCACCACCTGAAACACGTCGCCGGCGGCGATGTACTCTTTGGCCTTCAGCACCGCCGCGCGGTAACCTTCGGGCGTGAAATTCGACACGGGCGGCGCGACATCTTCGGCATCCCCCAGATCGCGGGTGTCGGCGGGCATGGCACGGTCCAGATCGCGCACCGCGTCCATCACCCGTTCGGCGGCCTGCGCATAGGCGGCGCGCGCGCTTTGCCCATCGCTGACCCAAGCGGGTGACACCACGGTGACTTCGCCTTTGACGCCGTCAAGCACGGCCACAACAGACGGGCGCAACATCACCGCATCGGGCAGGCCCATCGGGTCGGGGTTCACATCGGGCAGATGTTCGACGTGGCGCACCATGTCATAGCCCAGATAGCCAAACAGCCCCGACGCGGCCTGAGGCAGATCGGCGGGAAGGGCAATGCGCGATTCAGCGAGCAGTGCGCGCAGGTTGTCCATCGGATTGCCGGTTTGCGGCTCAAACCCGTCGGGGTCAAAACGCGCCAACCGGTTCAAAGCCGAGGTTTCGCCCTGACAGCGCCAGATCAGATCCGGTTTGGTGCCGATGATCGAATAGCGCCCGCGGACTTCGCCGCCGGTGACGGATTCCAACATAAACGCGTCTTTTTGCGCGCCCGTCAGTTTCAGCATCAGCGATACAGGCGTGTCCAGATCGGCGGCCAGCCGGGAATACACAACCTGATTTTCGCCCGCATCATAGGCGCGGGCGAAGCTTTCAAAATCGGGGGTCAGCGCCATGGCCGGTCACATTCCACCGTGGCCGGGCTGGCCCATTCCGGCCTGCACAGCATTCAAAGCCTGCTGGTCGATACGCGGGTTGGCACGGCTTTGCGCGTCGTTGACAAAGGCCTGAAACAGCGCATTGGCCAGCGATTGATCCACCTGTTGAGAAATAGCACGGCGCAAATCGCCCAGCTCAGAGGTGGCTTCGGGGGGCAGTTCATCGTCAAGGCGCACGATCATCACGGCCTCACCACCAGTGATGATCTTCAGATCACCCTTGGACATTTCGAACACATCGACCAGAAAATTGGGCGGGGTGCCTTCGATAAATGCCGTGCGCACCAGACCTTCCTCAATCTGTGCCGCAAGCCCTGCGGCGGCAAAATCCCCCGAGGTCGCCAGTTCGGGCAGCAACGCGGCAGCCTTTTCGCCAAGCGCGGCTTCGGTCTGGGCCACAACCCAGCCGTCGGTGACCGCACTGCGCGCATCGTCAAAGGGTTCGGGGCGCGGCGGCAGAACGTCGTCAAGACGCAGGGCAAAAATGCCGCCATCGTCCAGATAAGAGATCGAGGGAAAATCCTCGAGCGTGACCGTGCTGGCGGTGCGGTTGAAACCGACATAGGCGGCGGCGTCCTCGGCCGCGTCCGGTGTCCAATCCAGCGTGTTCAGCTGCATGTCTGATTCTTCTGCCAATTCTTCGAGTGTGGCGCCACCGGCCAGCAGATCATCAAAGTTTTGGGCCTGCACTTCGATCTGGCGGCGCGCGCTGTCGCCGGCCAACTCGTCGCGCAATTCATCGGCGACGTCTTCAAAGGGGGTCACCCGCGCGTCGAGCACGCCGTTGATGCGAAACAGCGCCGGTCCCAGATCAGAGGGCAGCGGGCCGATGATATCGCCCGCCGCGGCGTCAAAGACCGCATCGGCGGTGGTGGCGTCAAGATCGCTGCGCTCGACGTCGCCAAGGTCTACGTCATC
>JBGCDD010000151.1:0-5809 GCA_045105075.1 Sedimentitalea sp.
CGCAGGCCGGCTGGGCGAACCCGAAGAAATCGCCCGCTGCGTCAGCTTCCTGGTCAGCGACGACGCAGGCTTCATCAACGGATCAACCATCTCCGCAAACGGCGCGCAGTTCTTCGTGTGACCGACGGAAAAGGATAGCGATATGAAAGACTTGGGACCAGATACAGACCCCGTGGAAAGCCAGGAATGGCAAGAAGCAATTGAAGATGTGATCGAAAGGGATGGGCCAAACCGGGCGCATTATTTGTTGGACAAGGCGGTTCAGCAGGCCCGGGCGGCCGGGGCGACGCTGCCATTTTCGGCCACAACTCCGTATCAGAACACGATTCCTGCCGATGATCAGGCCGATTTTCCCGGCGACATGGACATGGAGTGGCGCATTCGGACGATCAATCGCTGGAACGCGATGGCGACGGTGGTGCGGCGCAACAAGGAAAGCAGCGAATATGGCGGGCACATTGCGTCATTTGCCAGCTCGGCTGTGATGTATGATGTGGGTCTTAACCACTTTTGGCGCTCAAAATCGGCGATTCACGGCGGTGATCTGGTGTTTTTTCAGGGACATGTGATCCCGGGGATTTATGCGCGCTCGTTTATGGAAGGGCGGATCAGCGAGGCGGAGTTGGAGAATTTCCGCAGTGAAGTGGATGGCAAAGGGCTGTCGAGCTATCCGCACCCATGGTTAATGCCGGACTATTGGCAGTTCCCGACGGTGTCGATGGGGCTGGGCCCGCTGATGGCGATTTATCAGGCCAGGTTCATGAAATATATGCACAATCGTGGGCATATCGACATGGCGGATCGCAAGGTTTGGTGTTTCCTCGGCGACGGTGAAATGGACGAACCCGAAAGCCGGGGCGCGATTGATCTGGCGGCGCGCGAAGGTTTGGACAACCTGATTTTTGTGATCAATTGTAACTTGCAACGGCTGGATGGGCCGGTGCGCGGCAATGGCAAGATCGTGCAGGAACTTGAGGGCGATTTTCGCGGCGCGGGCTGGAATGTAATCAAGCTGCTGTGGGGCAAGGGCTGGGATCAGCTTTTGGAAAAAGACACCAGCGGGCGATTGCGTCAGTTGATGGATGAGACAGTGGACGGCGACTATCAGACGTTCAAATCCAAGGATGGCGCGTATATTCGCGAGCACTTCTTTGGTAAATATCCGGAAACGGCGGCCCTGGTCGAAGACTGGAGCGACGATCAGATCTGGGCGCTGCGCCGGGGCGGACATGACCCTGAAAAGGTGTTTACCGTTTTCAAACGCGCCAGCGAGACCGTGGGCCAGCCCAGCTGTTTGTTGATCAAGACGGTCAAGGGCTATGGCATGGGCACGGCGGGCGAGGGGCAAAACACCACGCACCAGCAAAAGAAATTGGCCGAAGATCAGCTGCGCGCGTTCCGTGATCGGTTTGATATTCCGGTCAGCGACGAAGACTTGGGCAAGGCGCCTTTTGTGTCGCTGAACAACGCGCAAAAGGCGTATCTTGCGGACCGTCGCAAGGCATTGGGCGGGGCGTTTCCAATCCGTCATTCAAAGGTCGATGCGCTGGAGATTCCAGAATTGTCCAAGTTTGACGCGCAGTTAAAAGGGACCGGCGCGCGCGAGATTTCGACGACAATGGCCTTTGTGCGGATCCTGACGACGTTGCTACGGGACAAGAAGATCGGCAAGAATGTGGTGCCGATTGTGCCCGATGAGAGCCGCACGTTTGGGATGGAGGGGCTGTTCCGATCGGTTGGGATCTATAACCCGCTGGGGCAGAACTACACGCCGCAAGACGCCGATCAGATGTCGTATTACAAAGAAAGCATCAGCGGACAGGTGCTGCAGGAGGGCATCAACGAAGCCGGTGCGATGGCCGACTGGATCGCGGCGGCGACGTCCTATTCCAACCACGGTGTTCAGATGATTCCGTTTTTCATCTATTATTCGATGTTTGGGTTTCAGCGGATCGGTGATCTGGCCTGGGCGGCGGGCGACAGCCGGGCACGTGGGTTCATGCTGGGCGGGACGGCCGGGCGCACCACGCTGAATGGTGAAGGGTTGCAGCACGAGGATGGGCACAGTCACATTCTGGCGGGCACAATTCCAAACTGCATCAGCTATGATCCGACGTTCCAATACGAGGTTGCGGTGATCGTGCAGCACGGCTTGCAGCGGATGTATGTAAACCACGAGGACGTGTATTTTTACCTAACGCTGATGAACGAAAACTACAGCCATCCGGACATGCCGATGGGTGTTGAGGACGACATTATCAAAGGGCTTTACCGGTTTTCGCAGGTGAAAAAGCCGGGCAAAAAACATGTCAATCTGATGGGATCTGGCACGATTTTGGTGCAGGCGATGAAGGCGGCCGAAATGTTGAAGGAGGACTTTGGGGTCACCTCGGATATCTGGTCGGCGACGTCGTTCAATGAGCTGGCACGCGAAGGGCAGGATTGTCTGCGCTGGAACCGGTTGAACCCGCTGGACGATGAAAAGGTGCCATTTGTGACGCAGGCGCTGGCCTCGGCCAAGGGTCCGATCATCGCGGCCACGGATTACATGAAAAGCTTTGCAGATCAGATCCGTGCGATGGTGCCGGGCGATTACACGGTGCTGGGCACGGACGGTTTCGGACGTTCGGACAGTCGGGTGAACCTGCGGCGCTTTTTCGAGGTGGATGCCAATCATATTGCAGGCGCGGCGATGGAGCGGTTGTACCGCGCGGGGTCGATCAGCAAGGCGGATATGCAAAAGGCGATCCAGAAATACGACATCACCGGCGACAAGCCGAACCCGCGTTTGGTGTGAGCGGGTCAAGGAGACTGGAACTATGACTGTAGACGTAAAAGTACCCGATATTGGCGATTTCGACGACGTGCCGGTGCTGAGCATTTTGGTGAGCGTGGGTGATGTGATTGCCGAAGAAGACCCGTTGGTGGAGTTGGAGAGCGACAAGGCGACAATGGAAGTGCCGTCGCCTGCGGCCGGAAAAGTGTTGGAAATCAAGGTGGCTGAGGGTGACAAAGTGTCGGAAGGCTCGCTGTTGCTGGTGCTTGAGGGAACGGCGGCTGCGCCGGCCATCGAGGCCGCCCCAGCCGCGGCCGCTGTCGCGGCGGCGCCGGTTGCTGCGGTTGCGGCCCCAACCCCGACCCCGGCCCTGGTGGTGACGGATGCGGGGTTTGGCAAGGCGCATGCGTCGCCGTCGGTGCGGGCCTTTGCGCGTCAGTTGGAGATTGATCTGGCCAAGGTGAACGGCACCGGGCGTAAGGGACGGATCCTGCGGGAGGATGTGACCAAGTTTTTGAAATCATCCGCTGTTGTGGCTCCGGTTTCGGGCGGTGCATCGGGTGGGATGGGCATTCCGCCGATCCCTGTTGTGGATTTTTCCAAGTTTGGACCAGTCGAAGATGTCGAGATGGCGCGGATCAAGAAGCTGTCGGGGCCGGCATTGCATCGGTCTTGGCTGAACATTCCGCATGTGACGCATAATGAAGAGGCTGACATCACTGATCTGGATGGGTATCGGCGCGAATTGGACACGCAGGCCAAGACCGAAGGGTATCGCGTGACGCTTTTGTCCTTTGTGATCAAGGCGTCGGTGTCGGCGTTAAAGGCGCATTGGGAGCTGAATTCTTCGGTGCATCCGGACGGGGACAAGTTGATCAAGAAGGCGTTTTACAACATCGGCTTTGCCGCTGACACGCCGGGTGGATTGATGGTGCCGGTGATCAAGGATGCGGATCGCAAGGGGATTGTTGAGATTTCCAAAGAGCTGGGCGACTTGTCGGCCAAGGCGCGGGACGGTGCGCTGAAGGGGGGCGATATGTCGGGAGCGACGTTTACGATTTCGTCTTTGGGCGGGATCGGCGGGACATCGTTCACGCCGATTGTGAATGCGCCTGAGGTGGCGATTTTGGGTTTGACGCGATCAAAAATGGCACCGGTTTGGGATGGCGAGGCGTTTCAGCCGCGCAATATGCAGCCCTTGTCGCTGAGTTATGATCACCGTGCGATTGATGGTGCGCTGGCGGCGCGGTTCTGTGCCACGTTGAAACACCTGCTCGGCGATGTGCGCCGGCTGATGCTGTAGGGGGGCGGAACCATGGACGTCAAAGTACCTGATATTGGTGATTTCAGCGATGTTCCTGTGCTCAGCATTTTGGTGAGTGTGGGCGATGTGATCGCGCCAGAAGACCCGTTGGTGGAGTTGGAAAGCGACAAGGCGACGATGGAAGTGCCGTCACCTGCTGCGGGAAAAGTGTTGGAAATCAAGGTGGCAGAGGGCGACAAAGTGTCGGAAGGCGCGGTGTTGCTGGTGCTTGAGGCATCGCAGGCAGATGCGCCCTCGGCGGGCATCGAGCCCGCCTCGTCCGCAGCCCCCGTGGCCGTGCCCGCAAGCGGGACAGCCACAGGAGCAGGCGCGCACCACGCCGAAATAGTTGTTCTTGGCTCTGGCCCGGGCGGCTATACAGCAGCGTTTCGCGCGGCGGATCTGGGAAAATCAGTCATTTTGATCGAGCGCAATCCGACCCTGGGTGGCGTGTGTTTGAATGTGGGATGCATCCCGTCCAAGGCGTTGTTGCACGCGGCCAAGGTGATTACCGAAACCGAAGAGATGGGCGCGCATGGGGTGGTTTTTGCCAAACCAAAGATCGATCTGGACGCATTGCGCGGCTGGAAAGACGGTGTCGTTGGCCAGTTAACCGGCGGTTTGGACGGGTTGTCAAAAGGGCGCAAGGTGGAGGTTGTACGTGGCACCGGCGTGTTTTCGGGCCCTAACATGATTGCAGTTTCCGGGCCCGACGGCGACACCACGGTTAGCTTTGACAGTTGTATTATTGCGGCTGGGTCCGAACCTGTTGAGCTGCCGTTTATTCCCCATGACGATCCGCGGGTGATGGATTCGACCGGGGCGCTGGAGCTGGTGGATATTCCCAAGCGGATGTTGGTTTTGGGCGGTGGCATCATTGGGCTGGAAATGGCTTGTGTTTATGATGCTTTGGGCTCGAAAATCACTGTGGTTGAGTTCATGGACCAGCTGATGCCCGGCGCGGACAAGGACATGGTCAAGCCTTTGTACAAGCGCATTGAGGGCCGGTATGAGAACATTCTGCTCAAGACCAAAGTCACCGGGATGGAAGCGCTGAAAAAGGGGCTTAAGGTGACGTTCGAGGATGCCAAAGGCGAGGTGTCGGTTGACACATTCGATCGTGTTCTGGTGTCTGTCGGGCGGCGCCCCAACGGCAAGTTGATCAATGCCGAAGCGGCTGGAGTGGCGGTGGATGAACGCGGATTCATTGCGGTCGACAACCAGCAACGTACTGGTGTGCCTCACATTTTTGCGATTGGTGATGTGGTTGGTCAGCCGATGCTGGCGCACAAGGCCGTGCATGAAGGCAAGGTGGCCGCCGAGGTTGCAGCAGGTGAAAAGCGGTTCTTTGATGCGCGTGTGATCCCGTCGGTGGCCTATACCGATCCTGAGGTGGCTTGGGTTGGCGTGACTGAAACCGAAGCCAAGGCCAAAGGGTTGAAGATCGGCAAAGGCGTGTTTCCGTGGGCGGCCTCTGGGCGGTCATTGTCAAACGGGCGATCCGAAGGGATCACCAAGGTCCTTTTTGATCCAAGTGATGACCGGGTTATCGGCGCGGCAATTGTTGGCACAAATGCGGGCGATTTGATCGCGGAAGTGGCGCTGGCGATCGAGATGGGTTGCGATGCCGTCGATCTGGGCCACACAATCCATCCGCACCCGACGCTGTCGGAGACAGTCAACTTTGCGGCCGAGATGTTTGAGGGCACAATTACCGATCTAATGCCGCC
>JBGCDD010000152.1:0-6250 GCA_045105075.1 Sedimentitalea sp.
GAAAACAGGCTTGACCACAGGGTCGCGATGGAAGGGTAGAAGGCAAAAAGGGTCAACAAAACTGCGGCGGGGGACAGCA
Source organism: Sedimentitalea sp. (assembly GCA_045105075.1). GTDB lineage: Bacteria > Pseudomonadota > Alphaproteobacteria > Rhodobacterales > Rhodobacteraceae > JBGCDD01. The sequence goes on from JBGCDD010000152.1 coordinate 80, forward strand.
AAAGCCAGCCATAGATGGCCTGCCTGCGGCGTTCAAGATTGGCATGGGCTGACATGGGCGCGGCTCCGGACAGGGGCGAATGAAAGGCCAGCGCGCCATGCGCCGGCCTTAGCACTGTTTATTGGTAGTCGCGCAGCAAACGCACCGCGGCGGCCTGGGCTTCGGCCAGTGCGGCGGCGGGTTCTTTTGCACCGGTCAATGCAGATTGGATCGCATTGTTCAAACCATCGCGCACGCGGGCAGTCTCAAAGGTCGAAAACTCGGCCACGGCGTTTTCCAGCTGGTTGCGGGCCACAAGGGCGGGCGGAAATTCCGCTGTGTAAGCCTTGAGCGCATCGGTCTCATAGGCCGCGGATGACACGCCCATGTACCCCGTGCCGATAGACCACGCAGCCGCCTGTTCGGGCGATGTCATGAACTGCATCAGCTTGAGCGCGGCGGCGCGTTCGGCGTCTGTTGTGTCTTTGAACAGATAGAAGTTGCCACCGCCAGTGGGCGAGCCCTTGCGCACATTCGCAGGCAATTCCGCGACGCCAAAATCAAAGCTTGCGCCTTTCTTGACGGCTGTGAGGTTGCCGGTTGAATGCCACATCATCGCGGTCTGACCTTCAAGGAACGCCTGACGCAGCGTGCCCCATTCGACGGTCCCGGTCGGCATGATTTTGTGCTCGGCCGACAGCGATTTCCAGAATTCCAGTGTTTCAACAACGGTCGGGTCGTCGAAATAGGTGGTCAAACCATCGCCAGACATGACTTCCTTGCCATTCTGGATCGCAAGCGCCTGAAACATCCAATACGGATAGCCCGTTGACGGGATCATCAGACCATAAGTGTCATCTTTGGTCAGGGCCTTGCCCATCGAGATCATCTCGTCCCAGGTGGTTGGTGGCGCTTCGGGGTCAAGACCCGCGGCACGGAACAAATCTTTGTTGTAATAGGCAACAATCGTCGAACGCTGAAACGGGATGCCCCAGGTTTTGCCCTCGATCAGACCGTTTGCCATCAGCGCGGGGTAGAAGCTGCCCACCCATTCCTTGTCGGCATCTGTGGTGGTGACGTCCTCAAACGGGATGATCAATTCCTGTTCGATCAGGTCATAGGCGTCGATGGAAAACATCACGGCCAGTTGTGCAGGCTCGCCCGAAGCAAGCGCCGAAAGCGCGCGCACGCGGGTGTCATCATAGTTGCCCGAATAGATCGCGTTGACCTTGATATCGGGGTTTTCGGCCTCAAAATCGGCGACGATGCCGTTAACCACTTCGGTCAGGGCGCCCCCAACAGCAATCGGGTAGTACATCGTCAGTTCGGTTTCAGCGCTCGCAGGGGCACCAAGACCCACCGCCATCGCAGTGGCCAGTCCCAGCTGTGTTTTCGAAAATAGTTTCATCTCTCTCTCCCTTGGTTTGTCCGGTGTCGTATCGGGTGGTCGGTTTTCACCCCACCAGTCGTTCGCCTGCGCCGTCAAAAACGTGCAGATTTTCGTCGCGAAACGTGATGTCGATGTCATCGCCTTCCGTCATCATCGAAAGGCCAGGCTTGAGCACGCAAAGCCCCGCCGCTCCTGCGTGATCCAGTCCGATCAACGTCTCGGCCCCCAGAAATTCGCTTTCAACCACGGTGCAGCGCATCCGTCCTTCGCCCTTTGGCACGATTTGGATGTTTTCCGCCCGGATGCCGATCGTTTTGTGTTCGCCAAACCCTCTCAGAACGGCCGAGTCTATCAAAGCCATCGGCGGGGCCCCGACGAACTCGGCAACGAAGGTGTTGTTTGGCCTGCTGTAAAGATCCTCGGGCGTTCCGATCTGTTGGATGTGTCCGTCTTTCATCAACACAACAGTGTCGGCCATGCTCATCGCTTCGGTCTGGTCATGGGTGACGTAGACAACAGTTATGCCCAAATCGCGTTGCAGTTTCTTGATGTCCTTGCGCACGGCGTTGCGCAGTTTCGCGTCCAGATTGGACAGCGGTTCATCCATCAGACACAAGCGTTGCCCGGCCACAATCGCGCGGGCCAGGGCGACGCGCTGGCGCTGACCGCCGGACAATTCGCCGGGCTTGCGATCTTCAAGACCAAGCAGGCCGGTGATTTCCAGCGCGCGGTGCAGTTTCTCGGAGCGCTCTTTTTTTCCGACCCGTCGGACTTTCAAGCCAAACACAACATTTTCAGCCACCGAAAGATGCGGAAACAGAGCATAGGATTGAAACACCATCGACAGGTTTCGATCCGAAGCCGCGCTTGTGGTGACGTCTCTTCCATCGATCAGGATTTTGCCTTCGTCGGGCAGTTCCAACCCGGCCAAAAGCCGCAGCGTTGTTGACTTTCCGCACCCCGATGGGCCCAAAAGCGCGGTAAAGCTGCCCTCTTGGATGTCGAGCGAGATACCTTCCACGCCCAACTGACCGTTCCAACGTTTTGCGACGCCGTCCAGCTTTACAAACGGTGATCGTGTCATGATGCATGTCCTTCAGCCACAAGCAGCCTGTCGTTGATTTTGCTCAGCAGGGGCGCAAAATGATCACCCGGGCGACGGTCGATGATGATCTGGTCAATATCGGCAATATTGCCGCCCAAAGCAGGCGCATGGCGGCCGAATTTTGATCCATCAATCACCAAAAGCGAGTGTTGCGCGTTTTCACATATCTTTTGTGTCGCGCGGACTTCAGTTGTGTGAAATTCCAGCAGGCCGCCGTCATCTGCAATTCCGGCGGCGCCAAACACCGCAAAATCGGTGCGAAACCGCCCGAAAAAGTCCAGCACTTCGTTTCCCAGGATGTCACGATCTGGCAAACGCACTTCGCCACCGGGCAGGATGATCCGGTTTGAGACTTCCTCGCTCAGCGCCATCGCCGCACTCAGATTGTTGGTAATGACCGTCAATCCCTTTCGCCGGCTCAGGGCCTGGGCCACGCTGAGCGGGGTTGAACCGATGGAGATGGACACTGTCGAGCCATCCGGGATCAAATTGGCGGTGGCCTCACCAATCGCGCGTTTGCCCATCAGGTTGGTGCCCGCCCGTTGATCAAATGGCGTGTTCAGAAACTCTTCGCTCAACTCGATGCGCCCATGAACGCGGTGCAACATGTCGCCCTCACATAAGGCATCAACATCCCTGCGGATCGTCTGCATTGATACGTCAAAGCGTTCTGCCAAAGAACCAACGCTCACCGCGCCCTGTTCCAGCACAAGGGCCGAGATCGCCTCGCGTCGTTTGCGCTTTTTTGAAGACATCCTACCCCCGGCGTCGAATCTTGCGCGACGTTACGAGATCAAAAGTAACAAAACAACATTTTAGTTTTGTGGTTTCGAGGTAAATATCCGGGATTTGGAGATCATTGACGACGTGATCGCCAGTTTCTACGAATTCCCTTATCAAATTTGGCGTTTTGGTGTTTTGGCTTTTACTTGTGGAATTTTTCAGTAAGGTGCTCGCGAGCGGACCAAACGAGCGACGAAATGGGGAAGAATGCTAACAACGCAGTCGATTTTTGATCGCTATCAGCAAGTCCGGGGGCGCTTTCCAAAGGTGACCCCGCGCGCACAGTCGCTGGAAATCGGGTCGTTGCTGGACATTGCGGATCAGGTTGACGCCTTTGTTTTTGATGCATTTGGTGTGCTGAACGTGGGCGAGACGATGATCCCTGGCGCCGACATTCGGCTGGACCAATTGCGCGAGCGGGGCTGTGCCATTCGCATTTTGACCAATGCCGCCAGCTACAATCGCACGGGCGCTATCGAAAAATTCAAGCGCCTGGGTTTGCGTGTTCAGGACAGTGAAATCATCACCAGCCGAGAGGCAGCACTGCGAAATCTGGACCGGGGACATTGGGGTGTGATTGCAGCCGACAATGATCCGCTGGACGACCTGCCTGATACCGTGACCCGACTGGGCGATACCCTAGAAGATTTTGATAGGGTTGATCAATTCCTGTTCCTGTCAACGGCCGCGTGGACCAGCGCGCGCCAGGACTTGCTGTTGGCGGCCATGCAACGTCGCCCCCGGCACCTGCTGATCGCAAACGCGGATCTGGCCGCCCCGCGCGACGATGGTTTTTCGGTTGAACCCGGGCATTTTGGCCACCAGATCGCAGACCTTTTCCCGGATTACGTTCAGTTCTTTGGAAAACCCTTCTCCGAGGTTTATGATCTGGTCGAGGCGTCGCTCTCGGTGCAGGCACCGGACCGTATCGCCATGTGCGGCGACACACTGCACACAGATATTTTGGGCGCTGCTGCCCGCGGATGGCGCACTGTGCTTGTCACGCAAGACGGATTGTTTGCGGGTTTCGACACACAGACGTTTTCAAAACAGTCTCGCCTGTTTGCGGATTGGCGCCTGGAACGCATCTGAGGATCTTGGCACAGACGTTGCCTTTCTGTGAGGATTGGCGGGTTCAAACGCAGTTTTTGACCCTCAAAACATCCCGGGTTCACAGTGGCCAAGGGTCACTTTCAAACGCTCAGTTCTTGCCAGCGGTGGCACGCAACGCTGTGTTCGGCACCGGCACTTTCAAGGCTTGGTTCTTCGACACGACAGCGATCGATCGCATGCGGGCAGCGCGTTTGAAATTTGCATCCCGGCGGAGGGTTGGTGGGCGAGGGGATTTCACCCTCTAACTTTTGCGCCTTGCCCCGGTCATCAGGATCAAGCGACGGGATCGCAGACAACAGCGCGGTTGTGTAGGGATGACGCGGGTTCGAAAACAGCGTGCGGGTGGGGGCGGTTTCGACGATGCGGCCCAGATACATCACCGCAACATGATCGCAAACATGCGCCACCACGCTCAGATCATGGCTGATGAACAGAAAGGTCAGCCCCATGTCCTGCTGGATGGATTTCAACAGGTTCAGCACGTCGGCCTGGATCGACACATCCAAGGCGGCCACGCTTTCATCGGCAACAATGAACTTTGGCCCCGACACCAGCGCGCGCGCAATCGAAATGCGCTGGCGCTGTCCGCCGGAAAACGCATGGGGAAAGCGGCGTAAATGTTCCACGTTCAAGCGGCACTTGGCGGCAATCTCGCGCACGCGGTCGTCTGTTTCCGCGCGTGAGCCGGTCAGGCCCATGACCTCTAGCGGTTCGGCAATGATGTCGCGCACTGTCATACGCGGGCTGAGGGCGGCATAGGGATCCTGAAAGATCAGTTGCGCGCGTTTGCGATAGTCTTTGAGGTCTTGTTTGCCCAGTCCCTTGAGCTTGTAGGATACGTCGCCATCGTCAAAAAGCACATCCCCCTTGCTGATCGGCGCAGCACGCAGCATGGCGCGCCCGAGGGTGGTTTTGCCAGATCCGGATTCGCCGACAAGGCCAAAGAAACTGCCCGCTTCGATGTCGATTGACACGTTTTCGACTGCGCCGACATAGGGCTTGGGGCCAATCAACCCGCCGCGCAACGGATAGTGGACCGACAGGTTTTGCGCCTTGATCAGGGGGGGCTGGCTCATGCTGTGCCCTCGCGTGGATCATAGAGGTGGCAGGCGGCGGCGTGGTCCGTGTCCACTTGGGAAAACTGTGGGACTTCGGCGCTGCAGCGTGGGCCAATGACCTCTTGGCAGCGGGTGTTGTAAACGCATCCGCTGGGCCGTTCGAGCGGCGAAGGGATATCACCGGGGATCGGCGTCAGCGGCGCGTCGATGTCATCAAGCGTCGGCAAAGCGGCCAGCAAACCGCGCGTATAAGGGTGCGCGGGGCGGCGGATCACGTCGCGCACGGTGCCTTGTTCAACCAGACGGCCCAGATACATCACGGCAACTTTGTCTGCGGTTTGGGCAATCACGCCAAGGTCGTGGGTGATAAAGATGATGCCCATGCCAAATTCGCTGACGAGGTCTTTCATCAGATCAATCACCTGCGCCTGAATGGTCACATCCAGCGCGGTCGTGGGTTCATCGGCGATCAACAGTTTCGGCTTGGTCGACAGCGCCATCGCGATCATCGCGCGTTGGCGCATGCCACCCGACAACTCAAAGGCGTATTGGCCAAAGCGGGTGCTGGCGTCAGAAATACCCACCCGGTCGAGCATTTCAATCGACAGCTCCTTGGCCTGTTTCTTGGAGAAATCGGTGTGGATCAACAATTGCTCGACCATCTGGGCGCCGATGGAAATGGCCGGGGCAAAGCTGGCCATCGGTTCCTGAAAAATCAGCGAAATCGACCCACCGCGCACGAT
>JBGCDD010000153.1:0-3658 GCA_045105075.1 Sedimentitalea sp.
CCAGAACGTAGACGCCCTCGGCGTCGGTCACGCGGGCGGCGTCTTGGACCGGCACGGGATCAATCAGGTCGATGGCACCCGACAAAAGCGCGGCGACCGCGGTCGCAGAGTTCTGGATCGGGGTGAATTCGGCGCGCGTGATGTTGTGTTCGGCCGTGTCCCACCAGCCGGCAAAGGGGGTCAGCGGCGTGGTCAGGCCCGGTTGCCGTTCGGCCAATTGGAACGCACCGGTGCCATTGGCGTTCAGCGTCGCGAAGTTGCCGTTTTCCTTGTCGGGGCGGGTCGTGGCGTTGGCCTCGGCCCAGCCTTGATCCATGATCATCCAGTTGGCGATGCTGTCGGGAAAGATCGGGTTGGGCGCGCTGGTCAGGATGTCGACGGTGTAATCATCGACCATTTTGACCTGCGAAACCGGGGCAAACCAGCTGCGGGTGTCGGATTGCTCGGAGCTGGCGCGTTGATAGGAGAACACCACGTCGGAGGCATCAAAGGCGCTGCCGTCCTGAAAGGTCACGCCTTTGCGCAAATGAAACCGCCAGCCTTCACCATTGCCGATCGGCTCCCACGCGGTGGCCAGCGCGGGCTCGATCGCCATGTCCTTGCCGCGCCGCACCAGCCCTTCGTAGATGTTGTTGAGAAAGCCCAAAACCGGGGCGGAATTCACCGCATGCGGGTCCATGGTTTGCGGATCAGTGGTGCCGGCCCAGCGAAAGGTTTCGCCCAGAGCGGGCGTGCACAGCAACGCGGTGGCGGCGGCAAGGGTGAGATGGCGCATAGGGGGGCGGTCCTTTTTGAACAGGGGTTTGGCGGTGATCTTAGCCAAAGCGTGCAGGATTACCATAACATCCCTGTGAGGTTGGGGCTTGCTCCAGGGGCGCGCGCTCGGCAACACTGGCGCCAATCACAAGGAGCGCGCGATGCAGGATCGATTTGGCAATTCGTTGAACACCAACAGTGGCGCGCGCGATGCCTATGTTGGCGGGGGCGATCTGTTTCTGGCCGGGCGTTTTGGTGCAGTTGAGGCCTTTGAGGACGCGGTGCAACACGATCCGGGTTTTGCGCTTGGCTTTGCCGGGTTGGCGCGGGCGCGGATGATGAGCGGTGATATGGCCGGGGCGCAAGCGGCGCTGGCCACGGCGCAGGGGTTTGACTCATGCGCACGGGCGCAGAGCCAGATTGCTGTTCTGGCGTTGCTGTTGGGCGGGCAGGCGGCAGCGGCGCGCGCGGCGGTGTTTGCCCATGTGGCCGAATACCCGCGTGATGCGATGGTGGCGCAGATCTGCACCAATGTGTTTGGTTTGATTGGCTTTTCCGGCGCGCCCGGGCGCGAGGCGGCGTTGCTGGCTTACACGGCGCAGTTGCTGGCGCATTACGGCGACGACTGGTGGATGATGAGCATGCATGCGCTGTCGCTGTGCGAAACCGGTCAGACCGAAGCGGCGATCACGTTGATGGAGCGGTCTTTGGCGATGGAACCCGATAACGCCAACGGCGCGCATTTTAAATCGCACGCGCAATACGAGGCCGGCGAGACGCGCGCGGGTCTGGCCTATCTGGATGGTTGGATGGAGGGGTATGACGCACGCTCGGTCCTGCATGGACACTTAAGCTGGCATCAGGCGCTTTGGGCGTTGCAAGCGGGCGATACCGCGCGGATGTGGGCGGTGGTGGATGCCTCGGTCGGGCCGGGCGCGTCCCAAGGGCTGGCGATCAATGTGCTGACGGATACCGCCTCGATCCTGTACCGGGCGCATTTGGCAGGTGAGCCGGTCGATCCGGCGCGATGGCGCGCGCTCAGCGATTATGCGCGTCAGTTTTTCCCCGACCCTGGGCTGTCTTTTGCTGACATGCATGCGGCTTTGGCGCACGCGATGGGCGGGGCGGGTGATGCCTTGGCGCATATCATCAATGGCGCACGTGGTCCGGTGGCGGATCTGGTGGCGCCGGTTGCGGAAACCTGGCGCGCGGTGGCGGCGCAGGATTGGGCCGGCGCGCTGGAGCGGCTGACCCCGGTGATGGGCGACAATGCGCGTTTGGGCGGCAGCCGGGCGCAACGGGATCTGCTGGAATTTGCCTATGTGAACATCCTGCTCAAGCTGAACCGCGCGGACGAAGCACACCGGATGCTGGCGATGCGCCGCCCGGTGCTGATCGGCGGGTCGGTGCCGGTGGCGGGGTGGGCGAGCTAGCGTTGCTCGAGGTCTTCCAGGCTGTAGCTGGGGCGCACCGGGCCCCAATCCAGCGCGAGAAAGCCCGGATCGGAAGGCAGACAGCCAATGCCACATAGCTGGCGGCTGTCGCCGGTTTGTCCGTCGATGTGCCACAAACGTCCGCCCGGGGTTGAGACATAGCCGGTCAGCCCGGCGTCCATATCGGTGATCACGTCGCGCACCGAAGGCACTTCGCTGTCGGCATCAAAATCATAGGCGCCGTGGGTGTGATAGCTGGCGATCACCGCGTCAACCCGGCGTGGGCGGCGCGGACGGCAGCCATTGCGCGAGCCGCGATGCGGTTTGGAGGCCACCAGCGTGCCATCGGCGCGCACCCCGATCATCCCGCAATATTCGCGCTGCGCGGCGATCGAAATCGGCTGCAATTGAGCCAGCAGCGCGCGGGCATAGGCGTCAAGGCCGGGGTCCTGAGCCGAGGCGGCGGCGGGCACAATCAACAACGCCGCAAGCAGCGCTTTCATCGGGCACGGGCCAGTGCGCGCTGTTTCAAAAGCTCGAGCGTATAACGGTTCAGGATGCGGTCATCGGGGTCGGGGACATGGCGTGGATCCCAGCTCATGCATCGTGGCCCACAGATCAGCCGCGCCACGCCGGTTTTGGGATCAATCACCCAGAACCGCCCCGCCGGGGTCGAAACATAGCTGAACAGCTTGGACCGGGTGGCGCTTTTCATGTCGCGGATCGAGGGCACTTCGTTGTCATATTGCGGCAAATACCGCCCGTGGGTGTGAAAGATCGCCACCACATCGGTGAAATTGCTGTTCCACGTGCGCTGGCAGCTGTCGCGGGTGCCGCGATGGGCGCGCCGTGCGGTCAGGGATCCATCCGGGCGGCGCACGATCAGCCCGCAATATTCGCTGTTGCGCCGGATCGAGGGCGCTTGCTGGGCTTGCAGCGCATCAAAGGCGATTTGTTGCATGGTTTGCGCGCGCAGGCTTTGGGCGGGCAGGGCAATGGTGCTTAACAGCAGGCAAATCAGGATCATACGCATGGGCAGGACTGAACAGAAAAACCAAGCGCGCGGCAAGGGGGGCAAGTGCGGTTTCGCGCCGCGCCTGTGGGGGGGAGGGCTCACATTTCAGGGAGCGTTCCGTGTCGTCATGCCCTGAAAAACGAAAGGCCCCGGCAGGTGCCGAGGCCTTTGCGCCATCCCTTTGAAGGGATTATTTCATCGTGAAGTATTTGAACTTGGCCGCATCGTCCGGTGCCACGATGGTGCCAACGCCCGAGGCCATGCCCCAGTTCAACACCTGGTGGTGGATCGGAATATAGAGCTGCTCGTCCTGCACAACGGTCCAGATCTCGTTGATCATCGCGTCGCGCTTGGGCAGGTTGGTTTCCGAGGCCAGCGCCACGATCTTGGCGTCCAGATCCGCGTTCGAGAACCGCGTGCCGTTCCAGCTGCCGTATTTCTCGCCTTTGGTGTG
>JBGCDD010000154.1:0-8322 GCA_045105075.1 Sedimentitalea sp.
ACTGTGCAGCGGCCCGCGCCGCCATGATGAACTTCCGCGCCCAGAATGGGCGCATTCTGGGCATTCGTCCGACAACCTTGGTGGTTCCGCCTGATCTTGAGAACGCAGCCCTGCGTGTTTTGAACATAACAAACGGATGCGGGCGGCGCGTCAAACCCTTGGCAGAATACAGCCGAGGTGAACGGCACGCCGCTTGTTGCCGGGTGAACGGCATGTCTGGATTGCTGAGCGCCGTTTGCGATCGAGAACTGGACGAAGATGCACCGGAGTGGGGGCCTCTGTTTCCCATTGGCGAGAGGGCGGGACGCGACGGGCGACGGTTCTCCCTGTCCGGTCCGCAACAGCTTATCGACCTGTTCAACGAGGGTGCGGTCGATTTGCCGATCGACTATGAGCATCAGGCGGATGCAAGTCCAAAGGAAAAACGCGGGCTGGATCAAGGAACTGCGGGTCCAATCAGATGGGCTCTGGGGGCGTGTCGAATGGACGGCGCAGGCCAGCCAGCTTATCGGGCAGAAAGCCTATGGCTATCTTGGCCCTTCCTTTTTCCATCGCAAAACCGACAACGCAATCGTGCGCCTGAAAGGCGCGGGCTTGGGGCACAATCCGAACCTGCATTTGCACGCCTTGGCCCATCAAAGGATGGAACACACCACGCTCTTGGCGCGTCCGTTAGAGGCGCTGAACCTGCCCGAAACGGTTGATGAAGACGATGTGTTTGAACAGTTGAGCAAAAGGGGCCGGATGCTGACCGAACAGGAAACCGCAGGCCAGATGACCGGAACACCCGACCCGGCGCGCTATGTGCCGATTGAGGTGGTCAAGGACCTGCGCAATAGCCTTGGCCAGTCCACCGCTGTGCAAGCGCAGGATCGCGCAGAGCGCAAGGTCAAGACGGCGCTGGCAAAAGGGTACATCAGTCCGGCCATGCGCAGTTGGGCCCTCGCGCTATACACGCAGGACGAGGCCGGCTTTGATGCGTTTGTGCGCGGCCATCCGCCCGCACTTGGTCACTTGATGCAACCGTCCGGCCTGAACAGTTTGCCACCGTCACAATCAACCGAGGTCGAAACCGGTCTTGCTGCCAGCGTTTGTGCACAACTGGGCTGAAACCCGGCGCGCTGACGCTTTGCTGCTGATCCGGCGGCGCATCGCCGCTTGGTTTTGAGAGACACCCCATCGGGGTGATGCGTCTGCCCGCTTGTTTTGATTGAGGGGCGCTGATCCAAAAGTCCGGCCCGCGTTCCTGTCCAGCGCGGGCCGGACCAGCGTTGGAATGCACGTCAGGAGGCGGTGTAAAGGATGACCGTTCCAGCCCGATCTGGTTTTCGAGCGACCCCGCCCAAACCGCCCGCCGATATCGCGCCCTATATGGATGTTCTGGGCCAAGATTTGACCGTGCAATTTCTGCTAAAGTTCGGTGGCGCAGAACTCTACACTCCATCCAATCCAAAAGGCCAATCGCAGATCGAAGCCCTTGTCGGCGCGATCAAGACGCAAAAGCTTGCAAAGGCCGACCATCTGTTGCCGCACCGCGTCTCGCTGGCCGACCAATCAGATCGCGCGCAACCTGCGCGTCTCGGACGTGACGGTGCGGCGCTATCTGGCGCACAGCAATCCGGCATTGGACAGATCATGACTTTGGGTATTCGCCTCGATGCAAGCCTTGTCAGATTGACCGAAACCAGCACGCTGTTGAGCGCTGCACTTGACGCACACCACGTGGCTGTGACCGTCTTCGAAGGGGTGTTAACAAGGTTCAAACACAGGCTTTGACGGCGCTTAGACCGGGTGAATTTGCCGACAGCGCGCACCGTCCCGGACCCCCGCCCAAGGTCGAAAGCGACCCTGAGTTGCAAGCTTTCTTCACCGCCCGGATTGATCACATGACCTTTGTCGAAATCGAAAATAAGGTAGCCGATCAGTTCCCCGAACCCCGCCGCGTGCGCAATTCTTCCATCCAGGCATGGTGGAAACGCAACCGGGCAAAATCGCCCGCATCCACAAACCCAAACGCATAAACGGGCGATCCCGGATAGGCCGAGGACGACCAGCCTCTTCCGGAATAAAACCAATAAGTTGGGGTATCAAACCACATGAACACACACACTTTACGGTGTGCGTCCCCCACTCGGGGCATTGCGTCGTGCTAAAAGCACGCCTCTTTGCGTCGTGCTAAAAGCACGCCTCTTTGCATCGTGCTAAAAGCACGCCTCTGGCGTGACGCAAAACCTTGCCGGGCCGTAAACCAGACGTCCAGGCCCCCCTTTTTGACCGACAAACTGGAAGCTGTGCGCCTCTCACACATGCTTGCATATGTTGTCTGGCAAAGGACGGACCTTGAGGGAGGTCGCGTCCATTGCCCGACAGGGTTATGCGCAACATGATCCCGAGTGGGGACTGAAATCGTTTTGTTGTCAGCTGCTTCAGCTGCCAACCCCTTCATCATCCGAACTTTACGTCATCGCGTCCCGAAAACGCTGCGGATTTCTGAGCGCAGGCTATGATTGCATCCAGTACAGACAAGCGCGATTGGCCGCATTTGAGCGATCCGCGAAAAAAACGGGCGCCATCACAACGCCTCAGACCACCAAAAACGTTTCAATCGGGTCAGCCCGCGGGCCAAGTCGCGAACAATCCGCCGTCCAAGCGCGTGCAGCGCAGCGCTGATACTCTGGCTGTGCATCCCACATTAGGACCTCCAAAAACCAGAGAGTTGGTATGTTGAAAAAAGACCGCAAATTGAAGGCACACGCAACATACCGCCTTGCTTCATCTTTCCAAAAAAACTCCGGGGGGGTCGCCCGATCAGGGCGGCGGGGGCTGGCCCCCATCCTTGCTGTTCAAACGGGGGCTTGCGCCTGATGAACCTCGATGACGTTTCCATCGGGGTCATAGAAAAAAATCTGATGCCACCCGGCAACGGCGGCATTTCCCCAATCAGAATAGGGGATGCCATTTGCTTCAAGGTGAGACTTGAAAGCGGCAAGATCATCTGTCCGGTAAGCGATATGGCCGTGACTGACGGGATTGACGATATGGCCCGTGGCAAATCCGGCGCCGACATCGCGTTGAGCCAGATGGGTCTGGATCGCGCCATCGGTCACAAAAGCCACATCCCCGGCGTAGCCTTTTTTCTTTTCCAGCGTCGGCAGTCCTTGGGTTTCGGCCGATAGACCCAACACATTGCGATAAAAATCGTTCATGCGTGCCACATCTTCGGTGGCCAGGTTAATATGGTGCAATGTCAGCTTCATATCTGCTCCTTTGCGGGGCAGTCTGGCGTGAATGAGCGTGTAAAACAAGGCGCAGTCTTGCGAGTGGCGCGACAGGGCGCTAAAGCCAGAACAACACGAAAGAGGGTTTCAATGTCGATCGACGAAAACACGGCCGCCAAGGTCGCCAAGCTGGCCCGGATCAAGGTAGATCCCGAGGCGCTGCCGGCTCTGGCGTCAGAATTCAACACCATTTTGGGCTTTATCGAACAGCTCAACGAGGTCGATGTCGAGGGCGTGGCTCCGATGACCAGCGTCACGCCGCAGCGGCTGAAACAACGTGTGGATGTGGTCAATGACGGCAGCCAGCAAGAGCGGGTTTTGGCCAATGCGCCGGACGCGCGTGAGGGCTTTTTCGCTGTGCCAAAGGTGGTTGAATAATGGCTGATCTGAACAAAATGGGCCTGGCACAGGCGCGCGATGCCCTTCGCGCGCGTGAGGTCAGCGCGCTGGATCTGACCGACGCCTGTCTGGAGGCGATCGAAACCGCAGGTGAGTTGAACGCTTTTGTGCACGCAACCCCGGATCTGGCGCGCGAACGTGCGCAACAGGCCGATCAGCGTCTGGCGCAAGGCGACGCGCCCAATATGTGCGGCTTGCCCATTGGGATCAAAGACTTATTCTGCACCAAAGGCGTGCCCAGCCAGGCTGGAAGCCGCATTTTGCAGGGGTTTTTGCCCGAATACGAATCGACCGTCAGCCAGAACCTGGCCGATGCGGGCGCTGTGATGCTCGGTAAACTGAACATGGATGAATTCGCCATGGGCTCGTCCAACGAGACCAGCACCTATGGCAATGTTGTCAGCCCGTGGCGGCGCGGCAATGATGAAACGGCGCTTACGCCGGGGGGCTCGTCTGGTGGGTCGGCCTCGGCTGTGGCGGCGGATTTGTGTTTGGCGGCGACCGGCACCGATACCGGCGGCTCAATCCGCCAGCCCGCCGCATTTACCGGCACTGTGGGGATCAAGCCGACCTATGGGCGCTGTTCGCGCTGGGGCATTGTGGCCTTTGCGTCCAGCCTTGATCAGGCCGGTCCGATGACCAAATCGGTGCGCGACGCGGCCATCATGCTTGAGGCCATGTGCGGCCATGATCCCAAGGATTCCACCAGCGCCGATCTGCCTGTGCCCAATTTCGAGGCGATGCTGAGCGGTGACATCAAGGGCAAGAAAATCGGCATTCCGCGCGAATATCGCATGGATGGAATGCCTGATGAGATCGAAACCCTTTGGGCGGACGGGCGTAAGATGCTTGAGGATGCCGGCGCTCAGATGGTCGACATCTCGCTGCCGCACACCAAATACGCGCTGCCGGCTTATTATGTGATTGCCCCGGCCGAGGCGTCGAGCAATCTGGCGCGCTATGACGGCGTGCGCTATGGCCACCGCGCCACGCTGGAACAGGGTGATGGCATCACCGAAATGTACGAAAAAACCCGCGCCGAAGGTTTTGGCCCCGAAGTGCAACGCCGTGTTATGATTGGCACATATGTGCTGTCGGCGGGGTTTTACGATGCTTATTACAACCGCGCCCGGCGCGTGCGCACGCTGATCAAGAAGGACTTTGAAGACGTGTTCGCCACCGGGATCGACGCGATTCTGACGCCCGCCACACCCTCGGCGGCTTTTGGTCTGGGTGAAATGACCGATGCGGATCCGGTGCAGATGTATCTCAACGATGTGTTTACGGTCACGGTCAATCTGGCCGGATTACCGGGCATCGCGGTGCCCGCAGGGCTAGATCGTCAGGGGCTGCCATTGGGTCTGCAACTGATCGGGCGCCCCTGGGAAGAGGGCGATCTGCTCAACACAGCCTATGCCTTGGAAAACGCGGCGGGGTTTGTGGCCAAACCCGCCAAATGGTGGTAACCTCCGGCCCAACAAAAGAGGCAGAGCAATGCGTTTGACAATTTCGGCCTTTATGATGTTTGGCTTGGCGGCCTGTGCGCCTGAAATCCCCGACTCTGGCGTCGGGTTTGACAATTCGGCCGATGCACAACGCGCCCGCGAGCTGGCCCTGACCGGTCAGCCGACGTCAATCGTACCGCCGGCTGTGATTTCGCCCGAATCCGCGCCCTCGGGAGCGCCATTCGAGGTGCAACCGGCGCAGCGCACCCCGGGCAGTTCCAACACAGCCAGTTCCGCAGATATCGCCGCAGAAGCCGCCGCAGCGCTCGAGGCGTCGTCGCGCAATTCAGGTGTCGCCCCGGTTCAGGCCAGCCCGGCAAACGCGGCGCCCGCGTCGCTGAACAATCCCGGAATTTCGGATGAAAATGACTTTGGCGCGGTGTCCGATCGGCAATCTATCGCCAGTGATGCCGCACGCATTGAGCGCAATCGCCAACAATATCAGGTGATTGCACCCACCGCAGTCCCATCACGCCCGGCCAATTCCGGCCCCAACATTGTGTCCTACGCGCTCAGCACCCAGCACCCGCGCGGCACCCGTTTGCACAGCCGTTCGGGGCTGAATCTGGCCGCGCGTGCGCAACGCGCTTGCGCCAATTACCCTTCAGCAGATCAGGCCCAGATCGATTTTCTGGCCAAAGGCGGCCCCGAGCGTGATCGTCTTGGCGTGGATCCCGATGGCGATGGCTATGCCTGCACATGGAACCCGGCGCCGTTCCGCTCGGCGGTGAACAACTGACCTCGTGAGCAATGCGATCTGGCATCCGTCGCCAAATTTCGGACCGCGTCGCGACGGGCTGACCCCGTCCTTGATCGTGCTGCACTACACGGCAATGCAAAGCGCCCGCGCTGCCTTGGATCGACTGTGTGATCCTGCCTTCGAGGTGTCGGCGCATTACCTGATCGGCGCAAACGGCACGCTTTGGCAGATGGTTGATGAAACCCAACGGGCCTGGCATGCCGGCGCGGGATCGTGGCGCGGGCAGGGCGATATCAATTCACGTTCCATCGGGATCGAACTGGACAATCGCGGTGATCACCCGTTTGGCGCCGCCCAAATGAATCAATTAGAGCTTCTGTTACGCGCCATCATGGCGCGGTGGTCGATCCCGCCCGAAAACGTCATCGCCCATTCCGACATGGCGCCTGGGCGAAAGTTTGACCCCGGCCCCCGGTTTGACTGGATGCGCCTTGAACGCACCGGCCTGGCCGGTCGGCGCAGCCATGACGCAGGTCCCGAGACGCCCGACCCCGCTCTGTTTCGCACCCTCGCCAAGGCGGCAGGCTACCCGGACGACGTCGATGATGCCACGCTGCTTGCCGCCGTGCGTCTGCGCTATCGCCAGAGCGCCCAAGGCCCGCTTACCCCTCAGGACTTCATGCCCATCGGCCACACTGCACTGCGGACTTGATCTCCCTCTTTCCAGATAAACTCCCCTCAGAAGGCCACTGCGGCACATAACACATATTGACCAGACCCCAGCCAACCGCCTAAAGCCTCGAAACGCGCGGAGAGCTGGCTGGCCGCGGGTCGCTTGATCCGAGGAAAGTCCGGACGCCCCAAAGCAACGGTGCCGGGTAACGCCCGGGCGGGGCAACCCGACGGACAGCGCCACAGAAATGAAACCGCCCTGCATGCAGGGTAAGGATGAAACGGTGGGGTAAAAGCCCACCGCGCCGCTGGCAACAGGGGCGGCACGGCAAGCCCCACCGGGAGCAATGCCAAATAGGACCCCCGCGCGGGCTGGTCCCGGCAACGGGATACCGCCGCTAAGGACGCTTTGCCTAAGAGGGGTCGGGTTGGCAGCACGAGGTCTCTGGCAACAGGGATCCCAGAGGAATGGTCATCGAACCCTGCACGCCGCAAGGCCAACAGGGGGCACAGAATCCGGCTTACAGGCTCTCCGCGCGTTTTTCCTCTTGCTGGAAGTATCCCGGGGGAGGCGCCCAAAAGGGCGACGGGGGCAGCGCCCCCACTTTTGTGCCATCTCAGGCAAATCCCGGTTGACTTGGCCCGCAACCCGCGTAAAAGCCAGAGCTGATCAGTTATGGGCGGGCCGGATTGCGCTCGAGTCAGACGTGACTGCGCCCGATGCAGGAGTAAGACCAATGGCCAAGCCAACCACAATCAAAATTCGCCTGAACTCAACCGCAGGCACAGGGCACTTCTAGGCGAACAAGAAAAACGCGCGCACCATGACCGAAAAGATGGTCGTGCGCAAATATGACCCTGTGGTGCGCAAGCACGTCGAATATAAAGAAGGCAAGATCAAGTGATCTGAACGCGCCACTCGTCATCGAAAGTTGGGGCTCTGCGGATCGCAGGGCCTTTTTTTGTCTTAAACCGGTGGCAACACCGTCCACCCGAAGGAGCGCGCCATGGAGTTTCAAATTCGGGCCACCACATCGCAGGACCTGGCGGCTGTTGATGCGTTGTTCGCGCGCAGCTATCCGCGCTTGCTCAAAGCCGACTACCCACCTTCGATTCTGGTCACCGCCTTGCCGATCATCGCGCGCGCGCGCCCGGAATTGCTGTCTTGCGGCACGTTCTATCTGGCCCAGACCGAGGCGGGGCAGGTCATTGCTGCGGGAGGATGGACACCTGATCGCTCGCTCGCGCGCCTGGGCCACATCCGCCATGTTGTGACCGATGACCGTTTCCTGCGCCGTGGGGTGGCGCGCGCTCTGATCACCCATACGCTGGACGTGGCGCAGAACGCCGGTTGCACCCAAATGGAGTGTTGGTCGACGCGCACAGCGGTCGCGTTCTATAGCTCTTTGGGGTTTACGGCGCTGGGCCCAATTGATGTCCCTTTGGCCGCAGGTATCACTTTTCCGTCGGTGAAAATGAAATTGGACTTGCCCTGAGAATGTCACGGCTTAACCTTATTTCCATAAAAACACGATAGATCGAGCAGATCATGACATATAAAACACTTTTCTTGCTGGCCATTGGCCTGACAATCACCGCGTGTGGCCCCAAAGAAGGGGTTGGTTTCACAGGTATCGGCGCTTCGCAGGCGGCACAATCCGCTTATGCGCTGGATTTTGTGGGGCTTGGCAAAGTCAATGACCCCGCTGCCTCGTCGGACGCAGATCTGCGCTGACGCCGGGACCAGGGCGGTTGTTTCGCATCGGGT
>JBGCDD010000155.1:0-8536 GCA_045105075.1 Sedimentitalea sp.
CATGCTGAGCAGTTTTTCATCGTGGCTGGTGAGCAGGGCGAATTCGTCGTCATCGTTGAAGATCGAGGGGCGCGCGGCGGGGCTGTCATTGGGCAGGCCGAGCCCTTGGGAGATCTCTTCGTGGATGCACGACAGGCGCACCAGATCGGGGTGTTCGGCGCGGATCAGGGCGATGGCGCGGATGTAGTCGTGCGGGTTGCGGGTGCCGGAGACGGCGACCACAAGGCAGTAAAACGAGCGCGGCAGGTTGGCGAACAGGTCCAGTTCGGACTGGCTGATGTTGGGCACCAGCGTTTTCAGGCGGGTTTGAATAAAGTCTGAATCGTCTTCGGAGGCGACGAACACGTGGAAATTGGCGGCGTTGGCCACGCTGATCTGGTGCGAGGTGACGCGGGCCAGTCGGTTGGCAAAGGCGTTGATCCGGGTGGCGTCGCGGGCGCGGATGTCGGCGGACACGCTGGGGCCGAATTCGGTGCCGATGCGAACCGGGCCGCTCCACCGGCTGAGTTGGCCGCTTTCGTTGGAGCCGCGCACGGACACGCCTGCGGAGCGGGTGTATTCTTCGAAAAACGCCAATGTGACGAAGTTTTCAACCAGATCGTCGGCGTCGTAGGGCGTGTCGGGGCCGCCGCCATCGGTGCGCAACAGGCCGCGGGTCAGCAGATCGCTTTGCACGCCGGCGTAATAGCGCGCCAGATCGCGGCTGGCCTGCGAGGGTTGCGCGGGTTTGGGGGGGGCCACCAGACCGGCGGGGCGTTGTTGTGGGGTGAGCGAGGCGCGCGGCGGCGCGGTGGCGCAGGCGACAAGGGCCAGCACTGTTGCCAGTGCCAGCCCGATGCGAATTGCTGCGCGCCCCGTGATCACTTAGCTGGGCACCGCGGCGCTGGCCGTGTCGCCAACGCCGTCGCGGCGCGCTTTGGCCGAGGCGAGGGTGTCGCGCAGTTCGGCCTCCATCTTTTGCAGCTCGGTTTCGGCGGCGGCGCGTTTGGCTTTGCCTTCGTCGGCGATTTGCAGGCTGTCGTTGATGGTGCCGATCAGATCGGCATTGGCCTTTTTGACCGCTTCGATGTCGAACACGCCGCGCTCCATTTCGGTGCGGATCATCTTGTTGCTGGTGCGCAGGTTTTCGGCGTTTGCGGTCAGCAATTCGTTGGTCAGATCATTGGCATCGCGCACAGCCACGGCGGCTTCGGCGCTGCGCTGGATGGTGACGGCCTGGGCCAGTTGGGTTTCCCAGAGCGGCACAGTGTTGACCAGGGTCGAGTTGATTTTGGTGACCAGCGATTTGTCGTTTTCCTGCACCAGACGGATGCTGGGCAGCGACTGCATGGTGACCTGGCGGGTCAGTTTCAGATCGTGCACCCGGCGTTCCAGATCGTCGCGTGCGGCGCGCAGATCGCGCAGTTCCTGGGCCTTCATCACCTGGTCGCCTTCGGGCGCAGCCTGAACCTCGGCCTCTTTGGCGGGGAGGTCAGTGGCGTCGATTTCCTCGATCTTGGCCTCACCAGCCGAGATGTAAAGCGCCAGTTCGTCGTAAAAGGCCAGCGTCTTGTCATAGAGAATATCGAGCGATTTGATGTCCTTGAGCAGCGTGTGTTCGTGGCCCAGCAGATCATCGGTGACTTTGTCGATCTGGCCCTGGACCTGTTCGAACTTGGCGGTGAACTTGGCAAACGGGGCGGCGCGGCCCAACAGGCGTTCCCACCAGCTGGCTTTGCGGCGCACATCCAGTTCGCTGACAGAAAAGCCGCGAATGGTGGTCACGATCGAGCGCAGCGAGTCACCGGCGGGGCCAACATCTTTGTTGCGCACATCCTGCAACATTGCCTGGCTGATTTCCTGCAATTCCGCCTGCGCGCCCGACCCGAAGGCGACGATGGAATTGGTGTCATCCATGTTGATTTCGCCCATGCGGCGGCGGATTTCGTCACCCACAGGCGCGTCGGCCTGGGCCAAGGGCACGATTTCGGTGCCGGGTTCGGCCAATTTGATGGCGGTGACTTCTTCGATCATCGCCAGCGATTGTTCGGCCTTTTGGCGCACAGTGTCAGACATGGGATATGTTCCTCATTAATTTTGGGGCGCGGATCACTCCGGGCGCACACCTTCACGTTTCAGTCGGTCGCGCAGCACGTCGATTTCCACGCTCAGATCGGTGCGGTCGTCCAGCATCATCTTTTGCGTGCGTGCGGCGAAATTCTGTTCCAGATCGTCCAGCAGGGTCAGGTAGTCGCTGCGCGCCTGCGGGTCGTCCTGACGCGACTGGATGTCGGCGACTTTGATCGTCGCATCGCGCGCGCCCAGCAAATAGACGGTCAGGTATTTGCGCACAGCCGTCAGATCGCGCGGGTCTTCTTCGACGGTGCGAAACAGATCGCGCGCGGTGGATTGAAAGCGCTCGACCCGGGCCTCCATTTTGCGATCACCGGCGCGTTTGATGGCGTCGGACATGGCGCGCAGATGGGTTTCGGCCTCGTCGACGGCGCGGGCCACGCGGTCTTGCTGGAAGGTGTCGATGCCCTCCATCCCTTTGCTTTTCAACGGATCAATCCCAAAGGCGGTGGCGTGTAACGCGCCAGTGACCACGCCGTAGATCACCGGAGCAATCACGCCGGCATCATTGGCAAAGGCGGCGATGGCGACGCCAAGCCCGGTCAGCACCGAGGCGGCAATTTTGCGCGGAAAGGCCGGACGGCGCGCGACTTTGCGGGCGTTATAGGCGGCCTCGGCGCGCAACCCGTCGCGCAACAGCCAGGCTGCAAGGGTCAACGTGGCCGCGGCGACGAGCCCCAAAGCCAGCCCAATGGCGCCTTCGTTCAGCGAGGTGAACACCAAAATAACGGCTGGGACAAACAGGACATTGACGCGCGCATCAACCGGGTCAACCTGAGCTTGCAGCAAAGGGGCTTGAGATGTGTCGGACTCTCCGTCGGGGCTGAACTTGCCCCCAAAACGCTTGGCCATGGCGCCTATAACCCCCCGAGCCAGCCAGAGCTGACGCCAAACAGCAGCACGATCAGTGCGACATACGCGATTTTTTGAATGCCGTTTCCGGACATGCCCGCCCCCGGTGAAGTTCCCCGCTCAGAACTTATGCCATAGGGCGCAGGCTGGCTAGGGGGAAGCGGCGGTGAATTGCGTCAGTTTGGCCGTTTTGCGCGCCTTGGGCCCCGTTGCGGTTTTGGTTTCAGCGTTTCGGGCGTTTCAAGGCCCAACTGGTCGCGCATCACGCGGCGGCGGATTTCTTCGACTTCGCCCGGTTTCAGCTGACCCAGCTGGAAGGGGCCATAAGACACACGCAACAGCCGGTTCACAGTGAAGCCCACCTGTTCTACGGCGCGGCGGATTTCGCGGTTTTTGCCTTCGCGCAGCGCAATGGTCAGCCAGGCATTGGCGCCTTGCTGGCGGTCGATTGTCACGGTCATCGGCTGGAATTTCTCGCCCTCGATCACAAGTCCGCGACGCAGCGGTTTGAACGCGTCCTCGGTGGGGCGGCCATTGATGCGCACACGGTATTTGCGCAGCCAACCGGTGCTGGGCAGTTCCAGTTTGCGTTTGATCGCGCCGTCATTGGTCAGCAGGATCAACCCTTCCGAGTTCAGATCAAGCCGCCCGACGCTTAGCACACGCGGCATGTCTTCGGGCAGCGCATCAAAGATCGTCTGGCGCCCTTTTTCGTCGCGCGTCGTGGTCACCAGACCAGAGGGTTTGTGATAAAGCCACAGCCGCGCCTCTTCGGGGGCCTGGAGCGGTTTGCCATCCACCAGAATGCGGTCTTTGTCGGTCACATTCAGCGCCGGCGAGGTCAGTTTTTCGCCGTTCACGGTGATGCGTCCGGCCTCGATCATGCGCTCGGCGTCACGTCGGCTGGCCACACCGGCGCGGGCCAGAACCTTGGCGATCCGGTCGCCGGGGGGAGGAGGGGTATCCATGGGGTTGGGCTTAGCCGATCTTGCGGGCGCGTGCAATGCGGGGCAGGATAGTGCGATGGAGTTTAAATCCTATATGAATCAAGCGCTTGAGCAGGCGCGCGCGGCGGGCGCACGCGGCGAAGTGCCGGTGGGTGCGGTTTTGGTCGATGCTGCGGGCGCCGTGGTGGCGGCGGCGGGCAATGAAACCCGCGCGCGCCGGGACCCCACGGCACATGCCGAAATTCTGGTGATCCGAGCCGCAGGGGCCGAGCGGCTGGTGGGATATGATCTTTACGTTACGCTGGAGCCATGTGCGATGTGCGCCGCCGCCATCGCCGCCGCCCGGATCGCGCGGCTTTATTATGGGGCAAGTGATCCCAAATCCGGCGGCGTGGCCCATGGCGCGCGGGTGTTTGCCCACGCCCAAAGCCACCATGTGCCTGAAATCTATGACGGACTGGGTGCGGCGGACGCCGAGGCGTTGCTTAAGGATTTTTTTGCCCGGCGACGTGCGAATGACGCCAGGCAAACTCAGGGGTGATCACGCATCAACCGGGTGAGGCCATCCGCGCGACACAAATCAAGCCCTTAAAAATCGATTGCCTTCAACAACTCGGGTTCGATCACATTGACGTCGGGCAGGGCCTTGATGACGGTCTCGGCGGATTGCTCGAGCAGGGGGAAGGTCTTGTAATGACACGGGATAAGCGTTTTCAGGTTGAAATAGCGCTTGGCCGCATATGCCACTTTGGCCATGTCCATGGTGAAGTGCCCGCCCGCGCTCATGATCGCGATGTCGGGTTTGTAGTAATCGCCAAACCACTCCATGTCGGCCATGATGTCGGTGTCGCCTGAGGCATAGATCATGTGGCCTTCGGCGGCGATCATGAAACCAACCTCGGAGCCACCGGTGCGCGGACCTTCGGGGGTTGAGAACGTGCTGGAATGTTCGGCGCGCACCATGCTGACCTTGGCGCCGCCCAGATCGACTGTGCCGCCTTTGTTGAACCCAATGGTCTGGATGCCTTCGGTTTCCCCCCAAAAACCCATCAGATCATATTGGCCAACCACCGGAATATCGAGCTTTTTGGCCAGCGGCAGCACGTCGACCACGTGATCGAAATGCACATGCGTCAGCAAAATGTGGGTGGCGCCGTTGATCGCGGCGTCGTGCTGATCTTCGCCCAGAACCGGGTTTCCGGTCAGCCAAGGGTCAAGCAGCAAAACAAGATCGCCGGTTTCGATGCGAAATGAGCCGTGGCCCAGCCAGATGATTTTCATGTGAATCTCCCTATGTTTGATACGAGGGTATCATTGGTGGAGCGAAAATCCATGAACTTGACGCGTTATGTGGACGGCTATTGCGAGCGGGTTGAACCCGGGCTGTGGGCGGAACCCTTGAATGCGGTGACGAATCTGGCGTTTTTGCTGGCCGCTGTGGTGATGTGGCGGCGCACGGGCGGAGCGGGTCTGGCGGGCGTGTTGTGCGTTTTGCTGGGTCTGATTGGCCTCGCGTCGGGGGCGTTTCACACAATGGCCGTGGTCTGGACCGCTGCCGCAGACAGCATATCGATCGTGGTTTTTGTACTGGTTTACCTTTATGCGGCCAATCGGCAGTTTCTTGACCTTGCGCCGATCTGGGCCTTTGGAGGTGTCATGCTCGCATTGCCTTACTTTGGCATGATGGCGGCCGTTTTTTCGTTGATCCCGGCGCTGGGCAGTTCGGCGGTCTATGCGCCGGTTGTGCTTTTGATTGCGCTTTATGGCCTCTGGCTGGCGCCGCGGCGTGCGACAGTGGCGCGGGGTCTGTTGCTCGGCGCCGGGGTGTTGTTGGTCTCTCTCACACTGCGGACTTTGGACGCACCGCTCTGTGCGAGCCTGCCCATGGGGACCCACTTTTGGTGGCACATTTTAAATGCCGTCATGCTCGCGTGGATGATTGAGGTCTATCATCGAAGCACGCTGGCGAATGGGGGCTAGCCCGCGTTGTGCGTTCTCGCCCCCCCGGCGCGCATTTTGCTCAGGACACATGACCAGAAAATGACGGTTGCGACGAGGGCGATGGCACAGAAGATGACGCCTGGACATGGGTCGCCACCCTTCAAACGCCCAAATATGATTTCAAGTGGCGGCTTAGCCAAGTAGGGGCAGTCTACACCACACCCGCTTTTGCCCACGCCCGAAACGGCTCACTCCAGCCCTGGAGATCTGGTGAGCCGGCCACGTCTTGTTCCAAATCCAAACGGACACGCTTGGCCGTTGCCTCCGGTTCGCGAAGATTTTCTGGCATCGAAAATGCTGCGGCGGTGTCGTGATCCACTCGAAACGAGTTTTGTTTCTTTTGGATCTTGTGAACCGCTTGATAGTGCACGACCCAATTTAGTCTGGTGTTGATCTGCTCCCCATTGCGTCCGTTAGTTTAGGTTTTGGTCTGCTTTTGACCGGTTGGCATATTCCGCTGGCGGCATGCCAGCGAGGCTTGTGTGGGGGCTGTGGTGGTTGAAGTCGTTGCGCCAAAGGACGATCAATTGGCGGGCATGTCGACCTTTTGACTGAACTGGTTTCAGACGGCGTGGTTTGCATATAAACGATGCGGTCCAATTCAAATGACTTGCGTCAATCATTGCCTTTCGCCCCGGCTTTTATTGCTTTCAGAGCGAGCCTGATCTGGGAGGAGTCTTCGTTGATCCAATGAGCGAGCGTAGATGGCTTGAAACGACAGAACCTGGCAGACGCCCTGGTTGGCCAGTGGCGGGGGCCAAAAGCGCGCCTGTAG
This sequence comes from Sedimentitalea sp., assembly GCA_045105075.1. Lineage (GTDB taxonomy): Bacteria > Pseudomonadota > Alphaproteobacteria > Rhodobacterales > Rhodobacteraceae > JBGCDD01. The sequence goes on from JBGCDD010000155.1 coordinate 6,688, forward strand.
GTCACCAAGGGTTTGGCACACTTAAATCAACGCGAGCGCACAATGATCGCTGTTCATTGTTTACTGGCCGTTGGAAACATACCTTAAGACCGAACATGTGCGACCAAGCCGAACGCAAGGCTGTGGTTGCCAATTGCCTCGTTGCGATCCGCTCTTGTACCGGTGGGACAGAGTTAAAAACAAGGGGTGTGATTGGCCTTCCTCTCCAACCGTTTTGAGGCGTTGGAGCAACCTTTCGGAAGCGCAACGCCAGGTGATCAGGTTCGGAAAAAGAGAACAATCAAGGACTTGACGCAATCTGCACTGCGCAGCAAAGAGCATCTTTCGCCGATGTAGATTTGGTCACCTGATGGGCGCACACTGGACCTTTGGTCTGATTTGGGCGACGGGCGTCCAATCAGATTGACGATGCTGGCGTTGGTGGATGTTGGCAATCGACCAGAGTTTGAAGACGCGCAAGCGGCCAACAGCGACACCTACCAGCAAGGTTGTTCCGGTGCCAAAAGAGGGTGTTGCGGCGTCCTACAGTGCGCCATAACTTTCAAGCCAGTTGCCGTTAATCGGTTAGGTCAACTCAAAGTTGACAATTGGGGTTTTGGTGGACCCGAGACACAGGACATAAATTAAAAGCATCATGGCGCTGAACGCAGAATTCTGTTGGGCCGTGACCCGGATGAATTGTCCGCGCCCGGGCTTGCCGTTGACAGTGATGGACGTGTGATCTGCGAAAATATCGCACCGATAACACGCAGCAAATACGACAGTGTTGAGGGCATTCACGCTGCAGCGCGTAACAACAAGGCTGTGCGCAAGGCTGTTCAAACCGCCGAAGATTTGCGCAATTTCTTGGCGGACGACGAACTGGCCCGGGAACTTGCGGCGCTTGATGAAACTGTAGGCAATGGGCAATCGCCAGACATGCCACCGCAAAAAGTCGTGGGCGGGCAATTCATGTCACCTCTGCGTCATGCGGTGGCAACGACTGCAGTTGCCCAAGCCGAGGCGCGCCCAAGCCAAGGATCACCGCAGACATGATTGAGGATTTCGACCGCATAATTGGATTGAAAACCCGGCGCATATAGGCGGCCAACAGGGCGCAACAAACACCTTACCGATCATTCAACAACGGACATACATCCGCAAGCAGAACGCAGACCAGAACGGCAGAACATCTAAGGTTAATCAATGGCAATGCGTCGCGTCCACTGGAGCGCGTTGCAGTGATGGAGACCGCACAAGACATGTTGCGCTCACCCACGTTGATCCGCAAAAAACCTGGCTGTTTGACAATGATTGCCGCTGTGCCGGGTGCAGGAAAAACCCAGACGATCCAGCCCTATGTACAGGAAACCGGCGCGTGGATTGTTCACACTGCAACAGCAGGCGAGGGCAAAATCTGGGACATAGTCAGCGCATTAGTCGAACAACTCGATATGGGTGGGCCCAACAGTCGGCGGCTCAAAGAAGGGCGCGCGCGCATCGCAGCAGAAATTGGCGAGCGCCTGTTGACCATCGACGAAGCGCGATACCTTGCATTCAAAAACCCGCGTTTTGGAACCATTTACGAAACTTACGAATGGTTACGGGCAATGGCCGAACAGGGCGGTTTTTCCATCTCATTCTGCGGCGACCTGGCGCTTTTGAAAGCTGTTGATTATCTGCTGCAGTTGCGCCGGCGTAGGGTCAGGCCAGTCGTGGTTCGCGCTGTGCCGATTCTGTGGAAAAACAACGTTTTGCGGTCGCAGAAAGTGGTGCGCTGAACTGACTGCGAGCGCCTTTTCTATCAGGCTTTGCGCGTTTGCTGCGGTGCAGGAAGGATCTTGGCTAGTTTGCGGAGGTTTTGGGCGGC
>JBGCDD010000156.1:0-4468 GCA_045105075.1 Sedimentitalea sp.
TCGGCGACTTTGGCGTGGGCCACAAGTGCGGATTCCACCTCGGCCGTGCCCATGCGATGGCCGGATACGTTGATCACGTCATCCACGCGGCCGGTGATCCAGTAATCGCCATCGGCGTCGCGCTTGCAGCCATCGCCGGAAAAGTAATATCCGGCATAGTCGCTGAAATAGGTCTTTTCGAACCGTTCATGATCGCCCCAGACGCTGCGCATCTGACCCGGCCAGCTGGCCTTGATCGCCAGCACACCCTCAACCGGATAGGTGTGGATTTCCTCGCCTGATTGCGGATCAAGCACCACAGGAACGACGCCAAAGAACGGCTTCATCGCCGCACCCGGTTTCGTTGCATGGGCGCCGGGCAGGGGGGTCAGCAAATGGCCACCGGTTTCGGTCTGCCACCAGGTGTCGACGATGGGGCAGCGGCCCTTGCCGACGATGTCATTGTACCAGGTCCAGGCCTCGGGGTTGATCGGTTCGCCCACGGTGCCCAGCAGGCGCAGCGAGGACAGATCGCATTTCTCGATCCATTCGTTGCCCTGACCCATCAGCGCGCGCAAGGCGGTGGGCGCGGTGTAGAACTGGGTAACTTGGTGCTTGTCGCAAACCTGCCAGAACCGCGACGCATCAGGATAGGTCGGCACGCCCTCAAACATCAGCGTGGTGGCGCCATTGGCCAGCGGGCCATAGACGATATAACTGTGCCCCGTGACCCAGCCCACATCAGCCGTGCACCAATAGACGTCACCATCGTGATAATCAAAAGTGATCTCGTGGGTCATCGCCGCATAGACGATATAGCCGCCGGTGGTGTGCACCACGCCCTTGGGCTGACCGGTGGATCCCGAGGTGTACAGAATGAACAGCGGATCTTCGGCGTTCATTTCGGCAGGGGCGCAGAAATCATCCGCTTCAAGCGCCATCTCGTTATAGTCAAAGTCGCGCCCGTCGATCCATGTGGTCTGACCACCGGTGCGCTTGACCACGAGGCATTTGCACTCGTGCAGCACATGCAGCAGTGCTGCGTCGGCGTTGGATTTCAGCGGAGTCGCTTTGCCTCCACGCGGCGCATGATCGGCCGTGATCACCACTTTGGCATCACAGCCATTGACCCGCGCGGCCAGAGCATCGGGGGAAAAACCCGCAAAAACAATGGAGTGGATCGCACCGATCCGCGCGCAGGCCAGCATCGCATAGGCCGCTTCGGGGATCATCGGCATATAGATGATGACCCGGTCGCCTTTGCGCACGCCAAGTGTTTCAAGAACGTTGGCCATCTTGCACACGTTGGTGTGCAGCTCTTTGTAGGTGATATGTTTGGCGGCCTCGGATGGGTCATCGGGCTCAAAGATGATCGCGGTCTGATCGCCGCGCGTGGCCAGATGCCGGTCGATGCAGTTGGCCGACACATTCAACGTGCCATCGCCAAACCAGTTGATGTTCACATTGCCCAGCGTGAAATCAACGTCCTGCACTTTGGTAAAGGGCTTGATCCAGTCGATCCGCTTGGCCTGTTCGCCCCAGAACGCGTCCGGGTCGGCAACCGATGCGGCGTACATTTCTTCGTATTGGGCCTCGTTAACATGCGCGCGGGCCACTGTTTCGCTGGAAGGGGGGAATGTTCTGGATGCTGCTGCGGATCCCGGCTGCTCTGTGGTGGTCATAAGAGGCTCCTCCCTCGTGGTCTGGTCTGGGTCATGATCTGGCACGTCGCAGTGTTAACGGATGCGCGCGCCCGTGTTTTTCGCTCTGTGGCATAATACTGCCACGTGAAAATAAGGGAACAACGCTCCGGAAAGAAACACTTTGTTTGTAAAGTTTTTTCGCGCAATCGCAAAGGTAGTGTAAATCTAACCCCTTTCGGTCGCCAAATTCCCTTTGCTGTTAAGGCATTGCCTGTTAACGCCTGCGCGCCCAGTTTCGGCGCGCTGTGCCCTGACGGTGTGTTTCGATGCAGCCACCCATGTGACATATTGTTTCCGCATGCAGGCTCCGAAAGAAATCTTGTTAACGCTGCGTCCCGGTTGCGCCCGAGTCGGCCCATAATCGGGCGCGGATCGGGGCTTGGCAGCGCCGGACTGTCAGGCTAGCTTCCATCGCCAAGCGGGCCAGCGAACGGCCCGCATTTAGGGAGACGATATCATGAACAAGATTTTGACCGGGGCCGTGGCCGCGGCTGTGAGTGTTGGATTTGTGGCCGAAGCCGCAGCCACAGAATGGAACGTGTCGGTCTGGGGCAAACGCCGCGCTTTCACCGAGCATGTTGAGAAACTGGCCGAGCTGGTCAGCGAAAAGACCAACGGCGAATTCACCATGAACGTCAGCTATGGCGGGTTGTCCAAGAACCGCGAGAACCTTGACGGGATCTCGATCGGGGCGTTTGAAATGGCGCAGTTCTGTGCCGGCTATCACCGCGACAAGAACCGCGTGATCACAGTGCTTGAGCTGCCGTTCCTGGGCGTTGAGAACCTCGAGCAGGAAGTGGCTGTTTCGGCCGCCGTTTACGCGCACCCCGCTGCCGCCGAAGAAATGGCGCAGTGGAACGCCAAGCTGCTGATGACCTCGCCCATGCCGCAGTACAATCTGGTTGGCACCGGCGAGCCGCGCGATACTCTGGCCGAATTCGAGGGCATGCGTGTGCGCGCCACCGGTGGTCTGGGCGCGGCATTCAAAGCTGTTGGCGGTGTGCCAACATCCGTGACCGCGACCGAGGCTTACCAGGCGATGGAAGGCGGCGTGGTTGACACGGTTGCTTTCGCTCAGCACGCGCACCTGTCCTTTGGCACGATCAACCAGGCTGACTGGTGGACTGCCAACCTGAACCCCGGCACCGTGAACTGCCCGGTTGTCGTGAACATCGACGCCTACGAGTCCCTGTCGGACTCCGAGCGTGCCGCGCTCGACAGTTCAGTCGCTGAATCGCTGGACCACTATCTGGCAAACTACGGCGAGCTGCTACAGCGCTGGGATGCGGTTCTGGCCGAAAAAGGTGTCGAAAAAGTTGAGATCGCCGATGACGTGATCGCAGCGTTCCGCGCCAAGGCGGCCGACCCGATCCGCGACGCATGGATCAAGGACATGGAGGCCCAGGGCCTGCCCGGTCAGGAGCTTTACGATCTGGTGGTCAAAGCGCTGGCTGACGCCAAATCCGGCAGCTGATCTGATCTGGCCGTCGCTTGACCCAAGCGGCGGCCAACATCCAAAAACAATAAAGGGGGCAGGGCCATGGCAGGATCGGCTGCGGTACTTGAGGATTCCAGTCTGTTAAGCCGTCTGGACCGGGCGTTGTTACCACTCGAAAAATTCTGCGCGATGCTCAGCGGATTGGCGATCTTTTCGCTGATGTTTCTGGCGGTCTATTCCGTCACCGGGCGCAAATTCTTTGCCTCGCCCATGCTGGGTTATGTCGACTACATCGAGGCCGCGATGCCGATCATTGCGATCATGGGCGTGGCGTACGTACAGCGCGACGGCACCCACATTCGCATGGATATGCTGGTGTCGGTGCTCAAGGGGCGGATGCTGTGGCTGTTCGAGCTGGTCTCGGTTCTATTGATGCTGCTGCTGATTGTGGCGCTGACCTGGGGCGCCTGGGATCACTTTGACCGCTCGTTTGATTGCGCCCGACCACTGTGCAGCCGCGACAGTTCCATCGACGTGGGCATCCCGATCTGGCCGTCCAAACTGGTGGTGCCGATTGCTTTTGGCGTGCTGGTGCTGCGCCTTTTGATCCAGGCCGTTGGCTATGGGCGCGCCTTTGTGCTGGGTCTGGAAAACCCGGTGGCTGTGCCGCTGAACCTCAGCGTTGCCGAACAGGCCCGCATTGAGGCCGAAGCGCTGGAAGGGGCCGACTGATGGAACCTATTGAAATCGGATTGTGGGTCTCGGCTGGATTGCTAGTCATGGTGGTGCTGGGCATGCGTGTGGCGTTTGCCGCAGGTCTCGCCGGGTTCATCGGGCTGGTCTGGCTGCGCTGGAATGGCTTTGATTACGACCCTGACCGCTTTGGCAAAGCGCTTGAAATCTCGGTCAAAGTTGCTGGTCTGACGCCGCATTCCAAAGTCAGCGCCCAAGTGCTCAGCCTGATCCCTGTGTTCATTCTGATCGGCTATCTGGCCTATCACGCCAAACTGACCGTGGCCTTGTTCGAGGCCGCCAAACGCTGGATCGCCTGGGTGCCGGGTGGCCCTGCGGTGTCGACCGTGTTTGCCACCGCAGGCTTTGCAGCAGTGTCCGGCGCGTCCGTCGCAACTGCGGCAGTCTTCGCGCGCATCGCCATCCCCGAGATGCTGAAAGTGGGCTATAACAAGCAGTTCGCCGCCGGAGTCGTCGCGGCTGGCGGCACACTCGCCTCGCTGATCCCGCCCTCGGCGATCCTCGTGATCTATGCGATCATCGTGGAACAGGATGTGGGCAAACTGCTGTTGGCAGGCTTCATTCCCGGCGCGTTTTCCGCCATCGTCTACGCCAT
>JBGCDD010000157.1:0-18837 GCA_045105075.1 Sedimentitalea sp.
AGGCTCGATATATACCGTCTTTGCGCCGACCGCCTTGATCCAGTCTCGAACGGCCTCAGCGATGAACTCCAGGCCGTCGTCTGATCGGATGTAGTCTGGTACGCCGCGCAAGATGAACAGGTCAGTCAGCGCATCAATCACCTCCTCAGAATTGAGCTTGCGTTTGACCCTGATCGCTAAGCATTCCCGGCTGCATTCATCGAGGATGTTGAGTGTTCTGAAGGCTCTTCCATCCTCCGTCCGGTGGTGGACGAAGTCGTATGACCAAACGTGGTTGCGATACTCGGGGCGCAGTCGGACACAAGATCCGTCGTTCAGCCAAAGCCGCCCTTTCTTTGGTTGTTGCATTGGCACTTTAAGCCCCTCTCGTCGCCATAACCGTTCAACACGCTTGTCATTAACTTGCCAGCCAGCGTCGCGCAGCAGGGCCGCAATCCGGCGGTAGCCATAGCGGCCATACTGCCGTGTCAGCTCGATCATATCTGCAACCAATCGTTCTTCGTCAGCGCGCCCTTGCGGCAATCGACGTTGCGTGGATCGGTGCTGACCTAGGACACGACACACACGCCGCTCGGAGACCTTCATAATGCTGCGAATGTGATCAATGCAGGCACGGCGACGAGAGGGGCTCAGAAGTTTCCCCGTGATGCCTCCGACAGGATCAACTTGTCCAAAGTCAGATCAGAGACGGCGCGACGAAGGCGCTCATTCTCTTTCTGAAGACGCTTCAGTTCCTTGAGTTGTTCCATGCCCATCCCGCACTCGACCATTGTTCTTGAACCAATGGCGAACAAGGTCTCGTTTCTTCTTCCAGCGATAGTAGGTTTGTGAGGTCACACCGATCTGCCGGATCGCATCAAGGCGCACCATCCCTTGCCCCATCAGAACTTCAACTTGCCGCAGCTTCACGACAATCTCTTCAGGCTTTGGTCGCCTAATTCCCATCTTTGGTCCTCCGTTTTCCTAAACATTAGGATGGACCAATTCAAAGGGGGAGGCTCAAAAGAGCCTTCGACGATGGCACTTCGTGGGCCTTCGCTTTCTCGGGACGCGTCGCTTTGAATTTGTCTCGTGGGATTGTCCATACTCCATCGTTGATTTCATCCCACCGCATCTGCGCGACGTTGCTCAATCCTTGGCCCGATCGCATCAGTGATCTGGTGAGCGGCCCGAAAGGGCTGGGTTCAGAAAAAGATGCATCCCATACCGCCCGCCATTCCGAAAAAGAAAGCACTCGAGCTCGTGGCTGCGGCGACATGCCTGCCGAAATCCCAGCCCAAGGGTTGGTGTCAATTAGGCGCTCCCTTGCGGCCCAACTGAACATCGAACGAAGATAGACAAGCACCTTCGCCGCACGACCCGCGCCCGCCTTGGACGCCACATTGTCTCTCAGGTCCAAACCGTGGTGGTGTGTGATGTCTGTCATTGGGACGTGCCCAATTGAGCCAGACGCTTTCGACATCACACCACGCTGGACGTTCAACTTCATGGACGGTCTTGTACCTTTCGAACAATGCCGCGTTAGTCTTCAATTCGGTAGAGCTTCTTGGGCGGGCAATATCATCCTTGACCATGGTGGCCTGGTTGCGTGCGCTTTGTGAGGTCACTGCGGGGAGCGTACCAAGACGCACGCGTTCACGTTTCCCACTCCTTGAAGCCTTTAGCCACCAAACCTTCCCACCTTTGGCACCTGATCTGGGCGACGCATGCGGGCGTTGCACCCCTACGAACGCGCAATCATAAGGTTGAGCGCATTTTAGGCTCGCTGCCGCAGCATCTGAACCCATAGCGCGAACAGAAGTTCCCAGACTTTTGGCGCAGGACATCTTGCAGGCCGCCAGTTTGCGGGTTTAAGCCCTTTAGTCCCAATAGCATCAATTAGATCAATGGGTCCTGAGCCTTGTTGAGTATAAGGGGCCCAACGTCATGCCGCCGATTGCACTAAGCGGCACAAGCTTTCAGACAGTTCTTTCGCAAAATTTGGATCCAACCCGTTCCAGATCGCGCACTTGCCGCGAATGGCGGCGGCGCCGGCTGTGAACGCTTTGCCGCAGGATCCGGGCTGTTCATTTGGCGGATTTCAAGTGCACACCCGCGTCGTAGGCGCGTTCCAGCAGGTTTTTGCGCCTCTCTTTCGAGCCCTTAGAACCGTTCAGAAGGATCAACTCTCGATTGGTAAAACCGAAGTAGCCAAAAGTTCCGTCGATCCACGCGGTCTCAATTGCCGATGTATACCCCAAGTCCTGCATTTCGTCCGAACGCGCCCCTGCTGGCACAAGCAAAACGCCTGTGCGTGGTCTTTGAAGAGACCGCTCTGGATCTTCCAACTGATCATATGCCCAGCCCCACGACCAAACACGATCTATCCACCCTTTGGTCATCGCTGGCATTCCCCACCAAAAAAGCGGGAAGACAAACCCAATCGCATCAGCGCGACCGATCCGCTCTTGCTCTGCCAATATGTCGCCGGGAACATGGCCTGAACTGTCACCTTCAATATCAGCCAATGACCAACGCGGGTCAAAGTTCTCAGAGTGCAGATCGGCCAATTCGGTTGTGTGGCCAGCAGCTTCGGCCCCTGCGCAAAATTCTTTGGCGACGGCTGAGCTGAAAGAGCCTTGGTCAGGGTGATCGAGAATGGTGAGAACGTGCATTTTGGATCCGGGATGGTGTTAGCCTAAGGTACCAGTCACGAAGGTAATTTACGATGATGATTGTGGTCGTGCTGGTCGGCCTTGGGTCACGACGGGATCTATTGCAAGGCGTTGGGCAAAAACAGTGCAATGGCTGGAAACGCGATCAGTAAAAACGCCATGGCCAGCATCGTCAGGCAATAGGGCAGCGCACCCAGCATAACCTCGTTCAGGCTGCCTGATTTTCGCGCGCCCTGCACAACGTAAAGGTTCAGCCCCACGGGCGGTGTGATCAGCGCCATTTCAATCAGCACGATCATCAGGATGCCAAACCAGATCACATCATAGCCTTGCGCAATCACCAGCGGCACAATGATCGGGATTGTCACAACCATCAGCGACAGGGTTTCGATGAAAAAGCCCAGCACGATATACAGCACAACGACGACCAGGATCGTTTTCAGCGGCGTCAGCCCCAGACCGGTCATAAAGGCGCTCAGCTCGCGGCCCAGCCCGGCAGAGGCAAGCGTGAAGTTTAAAAATGACGCCCCGATCACGATCAACATGATCATCGAAGTGATTTTTACGGTTCCGGTCAGGCTTTGCGCCAGCATCGACCAGGACACGCCGCCAAAGGCCAGCGCGATCAGCAAAGCGCCGGCAACGCCCACAGCGGCGGCTTCCGTTGGGGTGGCCCAGCCGCGATAGATCGAACCAACGATCAACCCAAACAGGATCAGGATGGGCACCAGATCAATCAACGCGCGCAGCATCAAGGCCAGTGGAAAGGTCCGCTGGGTGCCGCCCAGTTCCGGCTTGATCAGACACAGGATGGCGGTGATCGCCATAAACGCCAACGCCAGACACAAGCCAGGGATCAGCCCAGCCAGAAACAATTGTGGGATCGAGGATTGCGTCAGAAAGCCATAGACAATCAGGTTGATCGACGGCGGGATCATGATCCCCAAAGTGCCACCCGCTGCAATCGCTCCGGAAAACAGTTTGGGGTCATATCCCAACTTTTCGGCTTGTGGCATCGCCACCGTGGCAACCGTTGCCGCCGTTGCCACAGACGACCCCGAGGTGGCCGAAAACAGCGTGGCGGTGGCAATATTGGCGTGCACCAGACCACCGGGCAGCCACGACACCCACCGATCAAGCGCGGCATAGGTGCGCGTGGCCACGCCGCTGCGCACCAGAATTTCGCCCAACAGCACAAAAAAGGGGATCGCGATCAGCGTCGCGGAATTGGACGACGACCAGACCATGTTGCCCAAGCCACGCGTCAGCGGAAAGCTGGAAAAGAACGTATCAATCCCAAATCCCAGCAGGAACAACACGATGCCCACGGGCAAGGACAGTGCCAGCAGGCCAAGCAAAGCAACCGAAACATAGCCGATCATTGCAGGGTCTCTTGTTCGGCAAAGGCGCCAACGAAACGCTCGGTCTCGCTGTGGCGGCGTTTCACCAGCAGGCTCAGGGCTGCAAGGGTGACCAGTGATGACATCACCGCAAACCAGATCCAGCCCGCGAACCAAGGCATTTGCACCCAGATCAGCGGTGTTTCCAACGGCGTATTGGCGCGCGAGCCATTGACCAGCGAGCGTTCCACCACGGGCCAGGCTTTGATCGCGATGGTGATCACCACGCCCGACGTCACGATCATCGAAAACACGTCAAACAGCGCGCGCCCAAAGCTGCCGGCGCGGCTGCGCAACAGGTCGATGCGCACATGGCCCAATTCCAGCAACGTGTAGGACATGCCCCATGACGTCGCCAAGGCCATTGCGTAACCGGCGATTTCTTCGGTGCCGCCAAGGGACGTTCCGACCCGACGCAGGATGATATCGGTCAGCACGAAGGCGGCGCAGGCCAAAAGGCCAACTCCGACCAACAGCGCCACCGCCTTGTTCAGGGCCCGAAGGCCCGCGATCATCCTGAGTTCCATCTGCGGCACGTCCCCCTTTAGGGCGGTTTAATTGATGGTCACACCAACAACTTTGCCAACGCTTGCGTTCCAGCGTGTGGCCCAGTCGCCGCCCGCTCGTTCGGCCCAATCCGGCAGCACTTGCCCGGTCAGAATGCCGCGTGCGCGGTCAAAATCGGCTGCGCTGACCTCGACCAATGTCATGGAACGTGCCTCGCCCGCCGGGCAGTCGCCGTTGCCCGTCAGGCAGGCAATATCGTTGACCAAAGCGTCTTGTGCGCTGTCCCAGGCAGGGTCTTCAAAACCGCTGACAACCTGCGCGCTGATCAGCGTTTTGGTGTCTGCGCTCAGGCTGTTCCACTTGTCCATGTTCATCGCAGTGACGACGGAATCCCAGCCGCCCAAGGGGATCGGCAACAGATGCGTCGACACTTCCCACCAGCCCGCCGAATAGCCCGAACCCGCGCCGGTCACGGCACAATCGACCACGCCGTTTTGCAATGCACCCGGCACTTCCGAAAACGACACATTCACACCTTCCGCGCCCAGTGCATCGAGCAGTTTGGCAGTCATCCGGCCCGAGGCGCGCACTTTCAACCCTTCAAGATCGCCCAGATTGGCAATCTCGTGGTTGCAAAATACAACCTGCGGCGGATAAGGCGCAATCGCCAGCACATGGGCGTTGAACCGGTCACGATAGATATCAGCCACCATTGGACGCGCCGCATCCACCATGGCGCGGGCCTCGTCCGCGGTCAGCGCCAACAGCGGCACGTCCAGACCTTCCAATTCGGGCGCATCGGCCACAGCGTAATCGGCAACCGTCATCGCCACGTCGTAAACACCCTGACCCAAAAGCGGGTAGATATCGCCCAGTCCCAGGCTCATCTGATTGTGGGTTGTCAGCTCGACCGTGATCGACCCGCCCGAGGCTTCGGGCAAGGTTTTGGTCCAGAACGGCGTTTCATATTGCTTGTGCAGCGGCAGGCCGGACCAACTGCCCACGACAGACAGGTTTTCGGCAACAAGCGGGCTGGCGAGCAAGGTGCTGGCCGCGAGAATAGACAGGGTTTTTTTCATTGTTGATCTCCTTCATTGGGGTCAGTTTGTTTCAAGAATTGGGGTTTGCGCATCTTCTGCCACATCCGAAATCAGCATATGGCCGGGCGAATGGGTGATGCAGAGCGGCAAGGCGGCGTCCAACAACACGTTTTGCGGGGTCACGCCGCAGGCCCAATAGACCGGAACCTCGCCGGGTTTGATCTCGACCGCGTCACCCCAATCGGGGCGTGTCAGATCAGCAATACCGATCTGTCCCGGCTCACCCACAGCAATCGGCGCACCGTGCGCCTGGGGAAAGCGCGCGCTGATATCCGTGGCCTGGGCGACCTGATGTTCGGGGATCGGACGCATGGTCACAACCATTTTGCCGGCAAACGGCCCCGCAGGCACAAGATCGATGTCGCTGGCAAACATTGGCACATTGCGCCCGGTCTCGATGTGACGCACCGGAATGCCGTGGCGCAAAAGCGCGTTTTCAAAGGTGAACGAACAGCCCAGCGCCACAGTGACCAGATCATCAGACCAAGTGTCGCCAATGTCGCCTCTTTCTTCATGCAGCGTGCCATCGCGGAACACACAGTACTTTGAGACATCGGTGCGGATATCAATGTTGCGCCCCAACGTGGGCAGGCTTGGATCCCCACTGTCGCTTATGCCAACAACTGGGCAGGGCTTGGGATTGCGTTGACAAAAGCGCAGAAAATCCAAGGCGAACCGCTCGGGCAGAATGGCCAGATTGCATTGTAGCTTGCCAACGGCCAAGCCCGCCGTGTGCCCGCCATAGGCACCGCTGCGGATCGCCGCGCGCACGGTAGCGGCTGATGACGCCACCAGATCGGCATGTGAAGTTTCGCCTGCCATTCGCCCAGCCCCCTTGACGCAGGCAAAGCATCACACGGGCGCGCTCTTTCACGCAAATTATCATTTTTGATCAAAGGCGATAGATTTTCTGAATTCAATTTGGGTGAGTTTCGTCCCAGTCTTTTGCAACCTTTTGGGCAATGTCGGCCGCGTTCTCGACCAGAAAACTGCGCGGTTCCGACAGGAAAGACGCCGTAAAGGCCAACGGGCGTGGGCGGAATCCGGGATCAAACTCAACAATCTGACCGCTTTCAAGATAATCATTGGCCAAAGCACGCGGGTACGGCCCGACCGCAATGCCCGCCGCAATCATCTTGAGGCTCGCTGAAATCGACGCCGAGGTATAAACCCGCAATTTGGGCCCGATCCGGCGGGTTAGCTCGGACATCAATTCGCGATAGGGCCGGGTTTGGCTGGCATAGGAGATCACCGGGATCTGGCTGAGATCAACTTCCGGGTTCCGGGTGGCACGGTACCAATGCAAATCAAACGGCGGCAACGCCACATTCTCGACCGAGAATTCAGACACCGGACCCATCAAAAACGCCAGATCCAACCTGCGCTCTAGCAGATCAGCGCGCAAATTCAGCGAGATATCAACGGTCAGATCCACATTCACACGGGGAAACTGGCCGGTGAACGCCTTTAGAAATTCAGGCAACCAGGCTTGCGCGATGGTTTCAGATGCCCCCACACGAAACAGCCCCTCGGCTTCGGACGGGTTGGCGACACGCTGTTTGATCTCTTCTTCCACGAACAACATCTGTTCCGCATAAGACAACAAAAGGGTGCCGTGTTTGGTCAGAACCAGCGCGCCCGGGCTGCGTTCAAACAGAGGCACGCGCAGGTCTTGTTCCAGGTTGGAAATGCGCGTAGACACCGCAGGCTGCGACAGATGCAGGCGCTCGGCCGCTTTGCGAAAGCCACCAAGCCGGGCCACCCACAGAAAGGTGCGAATTTGATCAAAAGTCATGGCCCATTCATAGAATGGATCATCTTGTAGGCCTATGCATAATCAAAGCTGATGTTTGTGCCCACAAAGGAAGGCGGAATCAGGGTCGTATTTATTGTCCTGCAAATTCACCGCCATGCCCGCTGCCACGCATCCGAGATACATATCGCCTTCGACTTGGCCTCACGCGGCTATGCGTGCAGAGCATTACGGCAAGTTGTGCAAAATTCCGAGACGCGCCATGTTCTGGCTCAATCGGCGCTTTGGTCCCCCAGCCTGTATTTTGGCGCAAGAACAGCTGTGATGTGGTGTCTGCGACGTCAAACTTGCCCTGTCAGGCACGAGCCGCATGGCGATAAACAGATTTTTAACTCATATGGCGAAAAATTAACGCTTTCTTAACAAATCTATCACGGCGCCGTGACGGGCAGATGAGATGCTGGCTGCAGTTAAGGAGTCGGGCACCATGACAGTTACTCTTTTACGTACGTGCGGCCAATTCTGATGACACGGATTGGAAAAATGGCACCCGCAGGCTGGGGCTGGCGATTGTGCCGATGCGCCCGCCTGTCAAATCACGATGCTCCAACCGAGCGCGGCTCAATGCACATCATTTTTCGATGCATCCGCCCAAGACCCGATCCCTCTGCTTTTGATCTACAATTTTTCAACCGAAATTTACCAAAGGACCCTTGATATGACATTTCCAGATCCTGTTCGCAGGGACATCGCAAAAGTACGTCGCGTCGATGCCACCGATATGTCGACCCGCTCTGTTCATCCGATCCCAGAGGAGAATGGCGACGAAGCTGAGCCCTTTATTTTCAACTTCACCAAAGGCCTGGAGCATTCCCAGAACGGATTGCTGGCCAACGTCCAGAGCTACCTGGATTTCAAGAGCGGCACCGAGGTCCACGACCCAATGACATTCGCCCAAACCGTGCCTTACCGGGGTGATTTCATCGATGATACGGGTGCGCCATTTGCGGGGGCGTTTCGGCGTTGGGAAAGCCCGACCGCCGGGCACGCATATGTTATGGAAGGCCCCGATCCGTTTGCGGTCACGATGCCGCCGGCGCCCAAAGTTGGCTCGGCTGAGTTCGCGGCAGAAATGGCCGAATGTTATCAGATGGCGCTGGGTCGTGAATGGGGGGTTGCGGCACTGATGGATCCTGGACTTGTCGGCGCTCTAAAGGTGAGCGACGGCGTTGGTGCACTCTCTCAGGCGTGTAAAAAGCGCATCACGGATGATTGCGCCGCGGTGCAAGACGCCGCCGACAGGATCAGTGGGATGCGCTGGTTTGCAGGCACCGAGGATGACGGGCAAACCGATCAACTGCTCAAAGACCGGCGGCGGTTTGGCGTCACCCAAGCGGCTGGCAACCTGTTTCGCGGTGTCGGCGAAGATTGCTGGGCGACACCCTTTGTATCGCAATTCATGGTGATGGGCTCGGGCGGGGGCATGCGCGACGCCCAAAAGCGCGCCAGCGGTATGGTTCAATACGGCGCACAGCGCATCGCGCAGACCGTACGCATCGCGACGCCTGAAAAGGATTACATGACCAAGTGGTCGGAATGGTTGAACGTGCAAAACGGCTATGCCGTCAAGCTGGCGCCCAAGGATGAGTTCCAGAACGACGACTATCGCCCCTTGGCGCGGTTGCGGGATCTGGCAACCTACGTGCACTTTGATCAACTCTATCAGGCCTATCTGAACGCGGCGTTAATCCTGCTGGACGAACAGTTTCCAAGCGACCCCGGTATTCCCTATCACGGCGCGGCCATCAACAAGTTCCCGTTTCCCGGGGCGTCTGCAGGTGACACAAACCGCATGCCCTTCGCCTTGTTCGGTGGTCCGCATCTGCTGACTTTGGTCACGGAAGTGTCCAGTCGGGCGCTAAAGGCGGTGCGGTTGCAGAAATTCTCGGTTCACAGACGGCTGCGCCCAGAAGCGGCTGGCGCCTTGTTTCATACGGTCTACACAGGTTATCAGCCTGATCGCAATCTGCCAGGCAGCACCGCCTATGCCACCGCCGGGCAAACCGCGGATGCGATGGCGCGCCAAACACTGGGCAGCACTGTTGCGCGTTACACGTTCCCCACGGATGGGCCAAACCCCGGAACCGATATGGTCCTGGAGCAGATTTTGACCGATGTGCGTCTGCACAATGCAGCCCAGAACGGCACAGAGCCCAGCGATCTAAGCATGGCGACCTGGTTGCTGCCGATGGCCTTTCCCGAAGGCTCGCCCATGCATCCGGCTTACGGGGCTGGACATGCCACGGTTGCGGGGGCCTGCGTGACGTTGCTCAAGGCGTTCTTTGCGATGACCGACCCGGACGACGCAACCAAACCGGTGTTTTTGGTCGATGAAACCAAGCTGGCGTTGGTCCCCGATTGCGGCACGAAACCCAGCGATCCGACAATCGATTTGCTGAGCGTTGCGATCGAAAAGGGCCTGACCCTGGAGGGTGAGCTGAACAAGCTGATGTGGAACATTTCGAATGCGCGCAACATCGCGGGTGTTCACTATTACACCGACTACATCGAGTCCGCGCAGTTGGGCGAGGCGATCACCTTGGGCATCTTGCGCGAACAGATGTTGTGCTATCACCCGGCCGAGCAGGTGACGATGACCGTACCGCTGCTGGTGCCGCGCACGTTGCCGGCCTGCTTGCTCAGCGACAGCTCGATTGGCGAAACAGACGTCGTGGCAGCCGTGCGCATCCTGTCCGACGGCACGCTTGAACCCGCCATGGTGACTCCGGGTCGAGATGAAGCGTGAGCCACACAAACCTGTCCGACTTCAAATTGCAGACAAAGAAAGACAAAGCCATGATCCTCGCGACCGGAACCTTTATGCCATGCGCCGCCCCTGTTTTGCGCGGCAGCTTCAATCTGAACTTGCACGATGACGGACTGCTGATGGAAACCAGCGCAGACTTCTTTTTTGCGGGCGCAAACCAGCCTGCGTTTGCGCTGGCGCGCGGGGTTTTGATCGACGCGACCGATCCGGTGCTGCACCAAGATGTGAGCGACACGCGGTTTCTGGACTTGCCTGGACGCAACGTGCCGGTTTGTGGTCAGCATTGTGGTTTGATCCCGCCCAGTGGTGACGTGGCCGCCTACACAACGGTTGTGTTGTGGTGCTTTCAGACATCGTTGGCGCTTGGGTTTGGTCAGATTGAACGGGCGCGACCTGCAAACATCGAAGCCAAGCCCAGCGCCCCCTCGCCGGTGCTGGAATTGACCCGGTCATTGCAGCAGTAGCGCCCGCCGTCACAAATCAGTGGCGTTTGCGGGTCAAGGCCCGCAGCGCCGCACGACCGGGGACAAAGAAGTAACCGCCACCGCAAAACCCGACATAGTCGTTTTTCAGCTCAATCTTCTCGCGTCCTTGGGGTGAGGGCACCGAAAATGTTCGGTGGCCATGGCCCATCAACGGATCGATTTCATTGACCAGCCCATGAAAGCTGGGGGCGTTGATCCAGGTTTGTTGAATGAACTCAAACTGACGCTCGATGCTGGCGTTCAGACACACAAACAACAACCCACCCTGTTTGCCATCGTCAGTAAAATACCGCCGTCCGCGGCGCAGAATGCGATGGCGATGGGTCATGTCCTTGGGATCGCTGGGGTCATCAAACGAATCCCTGGGGTGCGAACGGCGCACATGCGCCCCCAGCGGGACATCGTGGCCCCAGGGGTCCGACTTGGCAAAGTTCAGGGCGGGCCGCTCGGCCGGGGCCGGGGTCTGGGTCTGGGTCATCGGATTCTCGGCGGACTGAAGTGCGCTGAACGATGGTGAGCCAACGGGCGATCCATCACGACGGCGTCCGATGATTTTTGCGCCAAGATCATCAGCGGACGTGTCGGGTGGCGTTGCGCTGCCTAGGTCCTTTTGAAACTGATCGCCGTCGACCTCGAGCTGACGAATGACCATAAATGTACCGTCCCGACCCAAATCACGCGCTGGCGATTTCGGCGCGGCGAAGTTGGGCCATTTGCCTTTTGCAAAGGGCGCAGGATCCGGCAGATCGCAATGCAGATCCCAAGCGGCCGGGACCAAAGGTGACAGCGCCAAAAGACCCTTTTGATCCGTTTTGCCCAAGATGAATTCCCCCGCTGCGATCGCGAATTTCGAATTTTCACGCACGCCGGGCGCGCCTGCAATCACAGGTTGCGATACGCCATCGGCAAAGCCAATGCCCCGTTTGCGCCGTGCAGAGGTCGCACCGCGCGGTCGTTCAGTGAGGTTTTGGGCGTATCTTTCGATCGTGGTTTGCAACCGGCCTGTGGCCTCATCCTGATGTGTGGGGTTGGTTTCAAGGCCCGCCGATTTGGATAGGTCGCGAAGCTGTTGAACCTCGGCCTGGCCAAAAGCGGTTTCGGCCAGATCCTGGGCAATCTGGCGTAGGGTGTCGCGGTCGTCTTGCGCCTTTTTCTGGTCATCTGGCTTGTGCTGCGGCAATTCCGTTTTGATGATCTCGGGATCAGGCGCGATGGCGTCGCCAAGCACGTGTAGCAACCCATCAACTGCGTCTTGCCGGGCTGCATTAATCGCATCGGGCGTGTTGCGCGCCGGGGCAGCCACCAGAAAAACCGCATCAATTTCGCGGGCTTGGACCGTATGACCATCGGATCGGTCAATCCAGCGCACACGCGGGTCACCATTGGGCAACGGGTCGCCCAACGTCCGCGCGCGTCGTCCCATACCCTCTACAAAACTGGTCGGGAAATGATGCAGCTGGCGACCCAGTGGTCCACGTGATTGCGACGGCGTGCCCAACCGCTCCATCCCGCGCGACGACAGGCCAAACGTGGCGACGGCGCCATCACGCCAATTTGGCGCGGCGCCAAATGAAATGACAGGAGTTTTAGACCCTGTATCGTCGATTTGGCGATGGCTGAGCCGGGCCAATGCGGCGCGAAAGTCGTCGGTTTTGCCGTCTGCGATTTGCACAGCCACGCAGGCCGATGCCGGAAAACGGCCAAAGCTGGAAAACACAATGCTCTGGGTGTCTTCGGGAACCAAGCTGTCAGGTGCCGCAGCGGGTCGTGATCCAAACAAATTCAGCCAGCGTTCCGCCTCCGAGCGGGTCAATTCACGCGCCAGACCCTCGCGGACCAATGCGTTTCTGCGGATCGTGGCGTTGTTCAAATCGGGGAAGCGTTGCCGCCACAGTGCGGCCGGCACCTGACGTCCGCGCACCCAGCGTTTGAATTTCTCGTCATCATACGCGCCGTCGTTTACAAGATCTTTGGTGCGCGGAAATCCGGTGAAATTGCTCCAGAACAGAGACATGCCTTCGGTGGCCAGATCGGAAAAGTCACCGATGTAGCTGGACCAACTGCCATCAAAACTGGACAGGAAAACAGCCTGTTTTGCGCCTTTGAGACGCACGAAACGGGCGTGCCGGATAGAGCCGATATTGGCGTTCCATCCCGGGCGAAACCAATGCGTGTTCATCCATGCGATGATCCACATGGCAAAGGTCAGAACCACGCGGCGCATCTGTCCCGGCTTGAGTTCCACGACCAGGGCCAGGTGGTTGAGGCGCACGCCCTCATGGTCTTCTCGCGCCGTTGTTTTGGCCAGCTGCGTTAGGTTTGGCTGATGCTCGTCCTCGGGATCACGCCGTTCGGCGCGTTGTACGGCGCGCCAAAACAGCCACCCAATTGCACCGATGGCCCCACCCAAAACGACCACCGTCGACAGCGCCATAGCGACCCAAATCAGCGCCGCGGCCCCCCACGACCCGGCACCAACCGACCATGTGGCCCAGCCCGCCCAAGCACAGACGACGGCCACAAAACCCAGCAACGCAGCGCGCACAGAGCCCGACGTTCCCACCCATCGCCACATTGCGTGCGAAAACGAAACATCGCTATGCGCGGCAAAGGCAGGTGTGGTGGATGGTGGACGGGTCAGAAGCGCCGAAACGTCAGGGTTTTGCTTCAACTGCGCTCGCGTCGCGGCCCATGTTTCCAGCGCCGCGTTGGGCCCACGTTGGGTTTTCAGATGATCATCCACGCAACGCTCTGCCATGTCAGCCAGACGTTTCTCTTGCTCAATCTGGGCAACCGACCAATCCGTCACGCCGTTCACGGCCAATCCCGCATCTCCCCAAAGACGTGGCTTGGTTGATTTGGAATGATTTTCGAACAGGGATTTGAGCGAGGTTCCGCGCCAGCCTGCAGCCTCTAACGTTGGGCGCAAAATATCGGCGCCGACTTGCTGAAAACGATCAAGCGCGCTGTCCCAGGGTCCGTCTGCATTCACCTCGATGACCATATGAGGACGGATGTCTTTGTGCATCGTCAAAGACACCAGCGTGATGCCGAGACCGTGCAGACCGCCGACACTGCGCATGTTTTCCATAAACAAATCGGCGGGGTCTTCATCGACCCGGGCAAGGGCGGCTGCTGTTTCCTGGGCAACACTTTCGTACACCCGCCGTTCGGCGCGACGCTGCACGACATTTTTGAGCTGTTTGAGAAACGCGGCACTCAGGGGACGGCCAAGACGCGTCTCAAGACGGCGCAACGCACGGTCATACAGATTGCTTGCCCGCTTTGAAATCTGATGCTCGTTTGCGCGCAGTGGCACCACTGCGGTGGCGACAACCTGCCCGCCTTTGGGTGCGATGGCTTGATAGGTCACAGGCAGGCGCGCGGGCATCAGTTCGTTCAGGCGGCGCAGCATGGGTCCTGCGGGTTTGACGTTTTGCCGGGCAAACAGCGCCATGAAGATCTGCGTCGCAACGGCTTCGGCCATATCGCGGCCCATGCAGGCATGCGCGCCAACGCCAAAGGCCAGATCCGTGCCCTCCAATGTGTCGTTGGTCCGGCGCGATTGTTCGCGCAATGCCGAAGGAATACAGATCAGCGCGGTTTCACCGTGGCGCAGCCGGATGTCCGGGCTGAAATCGGCGGACGCGTCACCCTCAAGCGCCACGTGGCGCACCACCCAGGGCCAGGTGGCAGGATGCCTGCGAAAGTTTTCCTGGATCAAGGCGCGCATACCGGCCGAGTCGCCCTGCCTTGCCAACCTTTCGGCCCTTTGTCTGAGTTTGCGATGCCGCAACACGTGATTTAGCGCATGGGAATCAGGCAAGAACTGAGTGGCCAGGGTAAACGCCAACCCGATCATAATGTTGGCGGCGCGATCATCCGTCAAATACGCGCGAGCGCCCATTTCGTTGTCGGTGTCCTTCAGCAAAGGCAAATCCGCGTCTCGCATCTGGCGCAACCGATCCAGTGTACTGCCGGGGGGCACAGCGCTGCGGGGCGCCAAAATCCCGCGCAATTGCGAGCCATAGATCCGGCGTGCGCTTTCAAAGGCACGACGCAAGGCCAACTCGTCTGCCGCAAACGGCGAGACAAATTGCTCGGCGGCGCGAAAGGTCCAGGTCAGGAGCGCCTCGGGGTCCTCGCGTGGCATGCCGTGAACTTGAAAGGCGCATTCGGCCAAAACCGGGCGCAACAGGTCGTTGATCACGTCAATGTCGCCGCGGGCATCGTCGAGCAGCGCATTGGCTGTTTTAAACGCGACCTCGGCCATGTCTTTGGACAGATCCCGATCCGGCGGCGCAAGAACCTGGTGATAGACGTCCCGCTGAACAAGATGGTCAACGCCGTCCAGCCCAAGCGTGTTTGGCATGTCTCGGAACAGGGCCTTTTGATCTGGCCCGGCGGCCACGCGAAACCGTTCTTCTGGATCGCGCAGAGCGGCGCGCACGTCTTTTTCCGACGCCAAAATCAAAAAGCCGAACCAACGTCGTGGCCACCCATCCCATCCAACTCGCCCAAGCCAGCCGGTGTTTCGGACAATCCACCCCATGGCCGAAATGGCGAAATAGAAAAAGACCCAAGACACGCTCGGTCGGGTCTCTAATTCATTTTGCAAAGAAAGGTTGAAGTCACCGCCAGACCACGTGTCTCTGACATCTGTGACTTTTTTGAAATCATCTTGGTAATCTGGATATTTGCTTTTTAGAAATGCCATCAATATGCACCGCTTTCAAATTCTATTTCATCGCTGACGCAAGCTCCTCTCGAAATTCTGAATCGCGCAGAGGAAGCCAGTCCAAATGGTCAGGTGTCAGTCTTAAATTCGAGTCTTTCAGACCGGTTTGCGCGTTTTGAATGCGCCACGCGTCGCCAATCTTGCGCGCTGCCAAAATACGCACCAAATGAGCATACCAATATCGCGGTTTGCGCGCCACACCAACAGTCGCGCGTTCCCAAGCCTCTTCATATTGCCCGGTTTGCAAAAGCGCTGCGGCAAGTTCGGTTTGGAACCCGAATTCGAGATGATCCCGCGGGCTGTAACGGATTGCGGTCTTCATCGGCAAAATGGCTTCTTCCGGGCGATCCGCATACAGCAGAACCGCGCCAAGCTGTTGATGACCCAGCGCCAAACTTGGCATTAGTTCAAGGCTTTGGCGCAACAGGGTTTCGGCCTCTGCATGTTCTTGACGCCAAAACATTGTGGTGCCCAACATGGAAAGACAACGCCCGTCATCCGGGTCAAGTGCTGCGGCGCGGCGCGCGAAATTAGCGGCCAGTTCATAAACACTTTCGTTTTTTTCACGTTTGACCCAAGCCCCCCATAGATGCCAGTACCCCATTTGAATGAGCGCCTCACTCGCATTGGGCTGTAATTCCAGAGCCTGTGCGAAATGCTGATAGGCCAATTGCGAATCGCGCGAGGTAAACTGCCCCATATGCCACCGTCCGCGCCAGATATGATCCAGATACTCCAATTTGTAATCAGGCCGCGCCAGACTGCGGCGTTGATGGGTATTGGCAACAGATCTGGTTATGGCTCCCACGATATCAGATAAAGTCTGTTGCAAGGCTTCTTCCTGCAAGATCCCCAATTCCAATGTGTCTGACCACAACAGCTGCTCGGACTCGGTTTGGATCAAATGCAAACGCACGGTAAAACCGTCCCCTGCTTTGCTGATCGCGCCGTCAACATAATAAAGCGCGCCCAAAGATCGCACGAATTGCACGCGGCTGTCTTCCAGCTCGCTTTCTTTGGAAAATGAAGACGCGCGGGCAATGACCGGCAGCCAACGCACTCTTTGCAGGCTGTCAATCAGGTCTTCGCTAAGCCCTTCAGCGACGAATTGAAGGGACGGATCACCAGTGCGGTTTTGCAACGGCAGAACCGCAACTGAAAAGGACCAATCAGGGCCCAGATCTTTGTCTGTTGGCGTCACTGTCTTGGGTTTTGCAGGAGTCGGTGTTTGAGCCAACGACGCCATTGCACCTTGCCACTTGCTGCGTTCCGCCCGCAACCAAGTCTCAAACTCAGGATCGCGGATGTCGAACCCTTCCAGCAAGTCCAGGCGCGTCGCAACTGCTTTGCGCCAGTCCTCTGGCGTCATCGCCAGAACATCGACGCGCACGCGGTCCAGATCGATCCGAATCGACTGGGAATCGCTGATCAAAACACCGCTGTGAGGGCCGAGCGCCTTGCGAACCTCATGCAGGCAAGATCGAAGGCTGCCCGATCCCTGCTTATCGGGTCGGTCGCTCCACAACAAATCCTGCAACCACTTGCGCATCCGCATGCCATCACGCGACAGGGCCAAAACCGCCAACAGGCCCTTTGCCTTCTGTCCACGCGGGGCGAAGTTCTCTCCGTTCGGCCCAATCAACGACATTGGGCCTAGCAGGTCGAGCCTTATCATCAAGGAACCTCGGTCAAATCGGGCATCTCATATTCGCTCTCCGCATTCCTTTTTTGACGTGATGCACAACTGTATGGTCCGATTTTTGGTCTGTCGACACAAAGCGATGTATTCTTTTCACACAGGGCAAAAGCGACAGTAGATTCGATAGCAATGCCATAGTAGTCGCCCAAAAGGCGAAATTTCTTCCAGACGACACTATGTGGCGGTGCTTTATTCCGGGTCTGTTGTGTCCAACGTCTTTGCAGTTTTGGTCGGGGTCGCGTCACGTCGCACCTGTGCGGCCTTTGATCCAAGCGCACAGGTGGGCCACATCCAACATCCGAAGTTTGGGGATTTTGCTGGCGAGAAGTCGACCCACATGGCACAGCAAACCATCGGCAGAGGAAGGGACATCATGGGCACGTTTACAATTCAAGGCGCGCAGGTTTTTCTGCCCGACGACATAGTGGAAACCAATGTGATCGTGTCAGACGGCGTGATCGTGGACATCGGCAGCGCCGCGCAAGGTGACGTCATAAAGGGGCAGGGTTTGATCCTCGCCCCCGCATTGATCGACGTGCACGGTGATGCATTTGAACGCCAGTTGATGCCACGCCCGGGTGTGTTTTTCCCGGTTGATGTGGCGTTTTTGGAAACCGACCGTCAACTGGCAGCAAATGGCATTGCCACGACCTATCATTCGCTCACCCTCGGGTGGGAGCCGGGTCTGCGCAGCGTCACACGTGGTCAAGACGTGCTGGCTGCGCTTGCGCGACTTGCGCCGCGCTTTACCGTTGAAAACCGCGTGCAGCTGAGGTGGGAAACCTTTGCGTTTGAGGCGGTTGATACAATCATCGACGCGCTTGGCAATCCACGCACGCCGTCACTGGCCTTCAACGATCACACCTCGATGCAGATGCGAAGTTTCGATCTTCCGATCCAGGAACGTGCCTTTGAGCAATCCGCAACCTTTGCAACCGCCACTTTTGATGACCCACGCCTGCGGGCACGCCAGACCAAAATGGCAGCGCGTGCGGGCCTTTCGATTGATGATTACATGGCGGCGTTGAAACAAATTTGGGCCCGAAGATCGGATGTGCCCGGCTCGATCCGGAAACTGGCCGCGCACGCGCGAACTGTGGGGGCCCCGATGCTCAGCCATGATGACACTCAAAGTGAAGCTCGCCAGTATTACCGGGCCCTCGGCGCCACTGTCGCAGAGTTTCCGATGACCATAGGGCCCACACAAGACGCCCGCGACAACGGCGATCTGGTGATTTTTGGTGCTCCGAATGTGGTACGCGGTGGCAGCCATATCGGATCTTTGGCCGCGGCCGATATGGTTGAGGCTGGTTTGTGTGACGTGCTGGCGTCGGATTACTTCTATCCGGCGATGCTCGCCGCTGTGGCGCGGCTGGACGCCGAAAAACGCGCGCCGCGCCATCATCTGTGGTCGCTGTTATCCTCGGGGCCGGCGCGCGCTATGTCTTTGTCCGACCGCGGAAATATCGTGTTGGGGCAGCGCGCTGATCTTGTGTTGGTCGATTGGCCGATTTTGTTGAAAAAGTGGTTGATCTTTGAGCGTTGGAGCTGGCGACTGCATTGATTTATCTTGGATGTCCGATGCTCGCCCACCTTATTAGCCAGTGGCGGGCAGCATCGGCTTGAGTTTTGCTAGTTTCCGGAGGTTCTGGGCGGTGGCGGCGAGGGTAAATT
>JBGCDD010000158.1:0-18457 GCA_045105075.1 Sedimentitalea sp.
ATCCAGATAGGTCGGGCCGTCCATGAACGTGCTGGTGCTGTCGGCGAACGAGCCTATCGGGTCCAGCATCCCGTCACTGTCCATTGTGAAGATCTGGATGCCATTGTCGTTGCGGCCGGTCACATAAACGTAAGTCGTGCCATCGATGTTGACAGTTTTGACTCCGGCTGCGCCGTCCAGTTCAGGTGAAGTGTTAAAATCGACCACCGAATCGGTGATTTCCGTTGAGCCTACGATGTTCATAATTTTGCTCCCCAAGAGACAGAAAATGTGTTTGTCGGGGTTTTGTCAAAGACGCTTGCCCGACGGTGTGATTTCATTGATGCCAGCATAAAATCAATATCAAAATGAATGTAAATGCCGGGACGTCCCGAATTAATAAGAATTAATGCCCGACGCAGAAAAACAGCGTTTCCCCACGGGAACACGCTGTTTTTACTTGATCTTTTGAGATCTGCGGTTAGTAGAGCCCGCCCGAGCTGACGGTGCCAAAGCTGGCTTTTGGACCCACTGTCGCGGTCTCTCCGGTCGAGGTTGTCACCTGGCGCGAAGCCTGGCTGGCTTCGTCAAACAGAGGCAGGTTCGAGCCCATCGCAAAGCCACCGTCATAGGCCAGACCAAAGATCGGGTCCTCGCCGTTGCGGAAGTATTCGGCCACAACATAGGATCCGGATGCGCCGTCCGGCAGACGCCCACCGGTGAAGCGGTCGATTTTGATGAACCGCCCGCCCGGGGGTACGTCGAATTTGCCGCCACCATATTTTTCGGTGGCTTTGGTCATGAACGATTGGAACACCGGGCCGCACATGCCACCGCCTGACGCACCGCGCCCCAGCGGACGGGGGCGGTCATAGCCGATGTAACAACCCGCCACGATATTGCTGGTGAAGCCGACAAACCAGACATCGCGCGCGTCGTTGGTTGTGCCGGTTTTGCCTGCGGTCGGAACCCCAAGGCGCACGGTCTTGCGCGCAGTGCCGCGTTCTACCACGCCCGTCATCATCGAGGTCAGCTGATAGGCGGTGATCGCATCCATCACCTGTTCGCGGTTGGACACAATGCGCGGCGCTGTGTTGGGCACCAGCGCAGGCGAGCCACAATCAACACAGTCGCGTTTGTCGTGGCGATAGATGGTCTTGCCATAGCGATCCTGAATGCGGTCGACCAGCGTCGGGTCCACACGTTCGCCACCATTGGCAAACATCGCATAGGCCGCCACCATCTTGAACAGCGTGGTTTCCTGCGAGCCCAGCGAATTGGCGAGAAACGGGCCGAGTTCATCATAAACACCAAAACGTTCAGCGTAGCCTGCCACCACGGGCATGCCGACCTCTTGGGCCAGACGAATGGTCATCAAATTTCGCGAGCGTTCGATGCCAGTGCGCAGCGGTGTCGGCCCATAATATTGGTTGGACGCATTGCGAGGCCGCCACAGACCTTGCGGCGTGTTGATTTCAATCGGCGCGTCGACAACAATCGTTGCCGGGCTGTACCCGCTGTCGAGTGCGGCGGCATAGACAAAGGGTTTAAAGCTCGAACCCGGCTGCCGCTGGGCCTGTGTGGCGCGGTTGAACACCGAATCCTGGTAGGAAAAGCCGCCCTGCATCGCCAAAACCCGGCCAGTATTGACGTCCATCGCCATGAAACCGCCCTGCACTTCGGGCACCTGGCGCAGGGTCCAGCGGATGAAACTGCCATCGTCGTCGCTGGTCATGGCGCGCACGTGCACCACTTCGCCCACATCCAGCAGATCGCCGGCCACGCGGGCTTTGCGACCGGTGCGCCCTTCGGCGAGAACCTTGCGGGCCCATTGAACATCTTTGGCCGTGATCCAGTGCCCGTCTTCGTCGTTTTCCACGCCCTCGATGCCAATGCGCGCATCGCGGTTGCCAACCTCCAGCACGACGGCCAGATGCCACTTGCTATTCAGCGTGATGTCGCGCGACAGATCCACATCGCCCAAAGCAGCGCGCCAGCTTGCTTCGTCTTGCAGCTGATCGGTCGGAATGGTTTTGCCAGTGCCGCGCCATAGCCCCCGCGACCGGTCGTATTTCTCAAGACCCTTGCGCAGCGCGGCGGCGGCATGGCGCTGCATTTCTTCGTCCACTGTGGCGCGCACCGAAAAGCCACCGGTAAAAAATTCGCCTTCGTCAAAATCTTCGCTCAGCTGGCGACGGATTTCGTCGGTGAAATAATCCCGGGGCGGCAGCGACGTGCGGAAGCTTTCAAAATCGCCATTTTGCACTGAACGCAGCGGAGCGGCCACTTCGACGTCGTAAACCGCATCCGAAATATAGCCGTTCTCCATCATTTCTCTGAGCACAAAATTGCGCCGATCGGTCAATCGCTGTTTGCGGCGCACCGGGTGATAGTCGCTGGGCGCTTTAGGCAAGCTGGCCAGAAACGCGGCTTCGTGTGGGGCCAGCTGCGATAGAGTTTTGTTGAAATAGGTCTGCGATGCCGCCGCGACCCCATAGGAGTTCTGACCCAGGAAAATCTCGTTCATATAGAGCTCAAGGATCTTTTCCTTGCTCAGCGCACCCTCGACACGGGCTGCCAGAATGATTTCCTTGATCTTGCGTTCTGCCTGGCGATCGCCCGACAGCAGAAAGTTTTTCATCACCTGCTGCGTGATCGTCGAGGCGCCGCGCACGTCCTGACCACGCGAAGCCACCGCTTCAAAGGCCGCAGCACCAATGCCGCGCAGATCATAGCCCTGGTGTGAATAGAAATTCTTGTCTTCCGCCGAGATGAAAGCTTGTTTGACCAGATCCGGGATGTCTTCGGCGGGTGCAAAAAGGCGACGTTCATTGGCAAATTCGTCAATGATCTGGCCTTCGCCGGAATAAATGCGTGTGATTGTAGGCGGTTTATACTGGGCAAGAGATTCATGGCTGGGCAAGTCGCGCCCGTACATCCAGAAAATGCCCCCGACCGACAGCGCCACCATCGCGATGCCCATGGTCAAAAGCGAAAAAATCGCGCCAAAAAACGAAAAGATAAACCTGATCACATCACTGTCCTTAAACCGTGGCCGAACGCGACCAATATAGGCGTTGCTTGGGCTGGGGTCAAAACACGATCCCGCATGTTATTGCCGCACCAAAGCGCGAATGGCGGTGTCGCGCTCAATCCAGGCCAAAAGACCGTTGCGAATACCCAGCGCCATGCCGACGCGCCATTCGGCGTCGCGCAAGTTTTTCAGATCGCGCGGACTGGAGATAAAACCTATTTCGATCAGTACCGAGGGGATATCGGCCGCTTTCAGCACCGAAAACGCCGCCGCGCGCAATGGCCGCCGGTTCATCGGCCCGCCGGTTTGCGCCATGCCTTCAACCAAGGCTGCGGCCAAGGCCTCGGTGCGCGGTTGGGTTTCCTGACGCGCCAGATCTAACAAAATATCCGTCACCTGATCATCTGCGCGGCTGAGGTCAGTGCCCGACAGCAAATCGCCGCGATCATGACGCTCGGCCAGTTTGGCGCTGGCCACGTCCGAGGCATCGCGCGACAGCACATGCACGGTGGCCCCATGCGCCAGCCCCTCTGCCAACGAATCCGCATGCAGCGACACAAACACATCTGCACCGGCCTGATGCGCCAGTGCGATGCGCCGCTCAAGCGATACAAAGCGGTCATCCTCGCGCGTCAGGCGCACTTCAAAACGACCCGAGCGCACCAAGACTTCGCGCAGCTCGCGCGCAAAAGTCAGCATCAGGGTTTTTTCATTGACGCCCTCTGCTTCGGCACCGGGATCAATACCACCGTGGCCCGGGTCCAGCACCACAATCAGCGGCGCATCCGGCGCACGCACACGCCCTTTTGGCAAATCGGCAGGCGGCGGCAAATCCCATCGCGGATCATAGGGCGCTCCGGCGCTGGCGGCAAAAACATCCGCGTCAACCGGCGACAGCCTGATCGACAGATGTGCGGCACTTGTGCTGGCGTCAAGCGTCAGATCAGAGGCAGCAATGGTCATGGGGGCCGCCATTTCCGCCACCAAACGCGACCAGCCCGGCACATATATGCCAAATTGAACCTGTTTGAGCCGCGCGGTTTGATGCAACCTGTCCGCACTGGCATCGCCCCAATCAACCTCTTGGAAATCAAGCACAAGCCGGGGTGGGTCCGCCAGCGTGAACATTCGATAAGGCACCCCCTGACTGAGGTGCAGATCGATCTGAACGCCTGCGCCCGAAGCATCGACCATGCGGCTTTGCGCCGTGTCCAGCCGGGCCAAACCGGTAAAGTCCTGCGCCTGCGCCAATCCACTGATCCACAGCATCAAGAATGCCGCCAAAAGCCTGCTCATGTGATCCATCCGCCTGTGCCTGACCTTATGGCCGGTCTTATGAACGCCAGTTTAAAGCAAAGCCGACATCTTGCAACGACTGCTAGGCGCGTGTGGCCATGAATTTGGCCAATCGGTCAAGCCCTTCAACGATATCTTCGGTGGCGCGCGCATAGGAAAAGCGCACGGTTTGCGCCCCCCTGACCGGATCAAAATCGAGCCCTGGCGTAATCGCAACCCCGGCGTGTTCCAGCACTTCGGCGGCAAAGGCGCGGCTGTCATCGGTGTGCGCGGACACATCCGCATAGACATAAAATGCACCATCCGGCGGCGCGAAACTGTTAAAACCGGAGCGCGGCAACCCCTCGAGCATCAACATACGGTTGGCCCGGTAAATCTCCATATTGGCCTCAAGCTCGGGGTGCGCGTCCATCGCCGCCAGCGCCACAACCTGACTGGCATGAGGAGCGCAAATGAACATGTTCTGGGCGATACGCTCAATCACGCGGACGTGATCTTGGGGCACAACCATCCAGCCCACGCGCCAGCCGGTCATCGAGAAATACTTGGAAAACGAATTGATCACGTAGCACTGATCGCTCAGTTCCAGCGCGCTGACCGCTTTGGCTTCGTATTCAATGCCGTGGTAGATCTCATCACTGATGAAGGAGGCACCTTGCGCGTCGGCGGCCTCCATCAACGCGCTCATCGCCGCGCGGTCCAGCATGGTGCCGGTCGGATTGGCCGGCGAGGCGACCATTAATCCCGCCAGATCCAACCCGGCAAAATCCTGCGCAACCGGTTGCAGCCGATTTTGCGGCGCGGCGGGCAAATCAACCGGCACCAGCCCCAAAGCGTGCAAAATCTGGCGATAGCTGGGATAACCCGGCGCGCCAATGCCGACGCGATCACCAGAGTCAAACAGCGACGTGAACGCCAGCAAGAAGCCTGCCGACGAGCCCGACGTGACCACAACGCGTTCGGGGTTCAGATCAACATTGTACCACTCGCCATAAAGCTGGGCGATGCGCGCGCGCAAAGCCGGCAGGCCCAAGGCGACGGTATACCCCAGCGTGTCATCGCCCATCGCCTGTGCCAGCGCCCGCGTGGCCGCAACTGGCGCGCCGGTGCCGGGTTGGCCGACCTCCATATGAATGATGTGGCGCCCTGCCGCTTCGGCGCGGCGCGCAGCTTCCATCACATCCATCACAATGAAGGGATCAACATGAGATCGGGTTGAGTTTCGCATAGGCTTCTCCCAATGTGGCGCCATGTGGTTTGAACGTGGAATTCAGGCAAGGTCAATGGTGCTGGCCTGTGTGATGTGGCTGTTGGTTGCGCAGCCCGGCGGCGCCGTCACTTTGCTGCGTGATGCGGACATTGAACAGGGGCTGACACAACTGGCCGCACCGGTGCTGCGCGCTGCGGGGCTGAGCCCGACGCGGGTGCGTATCCTGGTTGTCGATGACAGCACACTGAACGCCTTCATCCTTGATAATCAAACGATTTTTCTGCACTCGGGATTGATCCAAAAGCTGGAAACCCCCGAAGCCTTGCAAGCCGTGATTGCCCATGAGGCCGCGCATATTGCCAATGGACATATCGCGCGGCGCATGGGCAATTTGCGCAGCGCGCGCACGGCGGCCAATCTGGGTCTGGCTCTGGCGGCCATTGCTGCGGCTGCGGGATCGACCCAAGCCGCCACGGGCATCGCGATTGGCACAACATCTTCCGCCGCGCGCAGCTTTCTGGCCCACACCCGTGCCGAGGAATCCAGCGCTGACCGCTCGGCCGCTGGTTATTTGACCCGCGCCGGGATCAGCCCGCGCGGATTGGTGCAATTGCATGAGGTTTTTCGCGGCCAGGAGGTTTTGTCGGTGTCGCGCCAAGACCCCTACACGCGCTCGCACCCTCTGACGCGGGATCGGATCCGCGCCGCGCAAGCCTATCTGAGCAGCGCCGGGGACAGCGCCAAGCCGACTGCAAACAGTGCCTATTGGTTTGCCCGGGTGCGCGGCAAGCTGAGCGCCTTTTCCCGCGCGCCCAAGTGGACCCTGCGGCGGCTGAAAGAAAACAAGGCCAAAGACACCCGCCTGATGCGCGAAGCCATCGCCTATCACCGGCGCAACGATCTGAAACGCGCGCTGGCGGCCATCAATGGTGCCATCGCCCTGCGCCCGCGTGATGCGTTTTACTATGATCTTAAAGGCCAGATCCTGATGGAAAGCCGGCAAACCAGCGCCGCAGTGGCGGCCTATAAAACCGCCGTTTCGCTGGCCCCGTCCGACGCGCTTGTTCAGGCCGGATACGGACGCGCGTTGTTGGCCGCGGGGCAACCTAAATCGGCGCTGCAAGCTCTGGAACGTTCGCGCGCCCGGGATTTTCGCAACACCCGCATGTTGCGCGATATGGCCGTGGCTTATGCCAAGACCAACCAGATCGGCATGGCGTCAGTGGTAACAGCCGAACGTTACGCGCTGCAGGGGCGTCTGAAAGATGCTGGCATCCATGCCAAACGGGCCAGCGGCGCCCTGCCCCGTGGCTCTGGCGCTTGGCAGCGCGCGCAAGATGTGCTTGTTGCGTGGGAACGCTTAGAAAAAAGGAAGAAACGATGATCCGCTTTGCCGCTTCAATTGCGCTGGCTTTGGCCGCAGGCCCGGCCCTGTCCCTTGATCTGTCTTCGATGAGCGCAGACGAGCGCGCCGCTTTTCGCGCCGAAGTGCGCGCCTATCTGATGGACAATCCCGAGGTGATCATCGAAGCCGTCAATTCGCTTGAGGCGCGCCAGGCCGAACAGCAAGCTCAGGCCGATTTCGATCTGGTGCGGGTTAACGCAGATGAGTTGTTCAACGACGGCTATTCCTGGGTCGGTGGCAATCCGGACGGCGACATCACTCTGGTTGAATTCATGGACTACCGCTGTGGCTTTTGCCGCCGCGCGGTGCCGGAAGTGGCCGAATTGCTGGCCGCTGATGGCAATATCCGCGTGATCGTCAAGGAATTCCCGATTCTGGGCGAGGATTCGCTGATTTCCTCGCGTTTTGCAGTGGCCACCAAACAGGTCGCGGGCGCGGATGCTTATAAACTGGTTCACGACACGCTGATGGAATATTCCGGTGATCTTGGCGAAGTGTCCCTGCGACGTCTGGCCGATGGGCTTTTGCTGGACGCAGATGCGATCCTGGCGCAGATGGACAGTGACGAGGTGACCGCCGAAATCGCGCGCACCCGTGAACTGGCGCAACGTTTGCAGATCAGCGGCACCCCGACTTTCGTGCTCCATGACGAGATGCTGCGCGGCTTTTTGCCCGCCGATCAGATGGCCATCCGCATTGCCGAAAAGCGCGGCTGATGTCGTTTCGCGCGTTGCACGTGCCGGGCCAACCGTTTGTGATGCCCAACCCCTGGGACGTGGGCAGCGCCTACATGTTCGCAACCCTTGGCTTTTCGGCGTTGGCCAGCACCAGCGCAGGGGCGGCGTTTGCCCGTGGTCTGCACGACGGCGCGTTGTCGTTGGACGAAAAGCTGGCGGATGCGGTTGCGATCAAGGGCGCGGTTTCGGTTCCGGTCTCGGCCGATCTGGAAAACTGCGGCGGGGCTGCGGCACAAACCGCCGCGCAAGCGATTGGCCAAGCTGGCAAAATGGGTCTGGATGGTGCGTCGATCGAGGATTTCTCGAATGATCCTACCGCCCCGATCTATGACTTTGCGCTTTCTGTGGAACGTGTGGAAGCCGCGGTTGAGGCTGCCAAACCGTCCGGATTGGTGCTGACCGCGCGCGCCGAAGCCATGCTGAACCCGAACCCTGATTTCAATGACGTGCTGGCGCGCATCACCGCCTTTTCGCGCGCCGGCGCCGATGTTGTGTTTGCGCCGGGCTTAGTGACCGGCGATCAAGTGCGCGCCGTTGTGCGCGCCGCCGGCGACACGCCGGTCAGCGTGTTGGTCGGCCCCGGCACCGAATTGACGATACCGGTTCTGGCCAATCTGGGTGTTGCGCGCGTTTCTGTCGGTTCCGCGTTGGCGCGGCTGGCCTATGGCGCTGCCTTGGACATGGCCGAGCAAATTCGCGACCATGGCACGTTCAGCTATCCTGACAACGTCGCCAGTTTTGCACGCATCGAAGGGCTGTTGCCCAAGGCCTGACCTATTCGGCGGCCTCGGCAGCGGCATCCAGTTCGGCGGCTTTGCGTTCAACCTGTTCGACGATGTGTTCGACCATATCTTCGTTGCTTTGCTTGTGGCTTTGCTTGCCGGCCAGATAAACCATGCCCGACCCGGCCCCCCCGCCAGTAAAGCCTACATCGGTCATCAGCGCCTCGCCGGGGCCATTTACAACACAGCCGATGATCGACAGGCTCATCGGCGTTTTGATATGTTCCAGCCGTTTTTCCAAGGCTTCGACCGTTTTGATCACGTCAAAACCCTGACGCGCGCAGGACGGACAGCTGATGATGTTCACGCCGCGATGGCGCAGGCCCAGCGATTTCAGGATCTCGAAGCCAACCTTGACCTCCTCCACCGGGTCCGCCGACAGCGACACACGGATCGTGTCGCCAATGCCCATCCACAACAGATTGCCCAGCCCGATGGCCGACTTGATGGTGCCGCTGACCAGCCCGCCCGCTTCGGTGATGCCCAGGTGAATCGGCGCGTCCGTGGCCTCGGCCAGCTTTTCGTAGGCCGCCGCCGACATGAACACATCCGACGCTTTGCAGCTGATCTTGAATTCGTGAAAATCGTTATCCTGCAAGATCTTGATGTGGTCGAGCCCGGACTCAACCATCGCATCCGGGCACGGCTCGCCGTATTTTTCCAACAGATGCTTTTCCAGCGATCCCGCGTTCACGCCGATGCGGATCGAACAATTGTGATCGCGCGCGGCTTTGATCACCTCGCGCACGCGCTTTTCATCGCCGATATTGCCCGGATTGATCCGCAAACAGGCCGCGCCCGCCTCGGCCGCCTCGATCCCGCGTTTGTAATGAAAGTGAATGTCGGCCACGATCGGCACCGGGCTTTCGCGCACAATTTCCTTGAGCGCAATCGCACTGTCCTGATCCGGCACAGAAACCCGAACGATATCTGCCCCCGCCTCGGCTGCGGCTTGCACCTGGGCGATGGTGCCCGGAATATCCGTGGTCAACGTGTTGGTCATGGTCTGTACCGCAATGGGCGCATCGCCACCCACCGGCACCGAGCCGACCATGATTTGACGTGATTTGCGTCGGTAAATATTGCGCCAGGGGCGAATGTGGTTCAGCGACATGTCCGAAAAACCCGCGTTGAGACTCTGTTGGGGCGACCATAGGCCCCGGCTCCGGGCCGCGCAATGGCGCTTACGGCTGCAAGGGCTGCGTTGTTTGCGCCTCGGCGACCATACGGGCCAGATCGCGGTCACGGTTCAGATCGGCAACCTCAAACCGTTCCATCACCGTGGCGATGGACAACGGCAGATTTGAGGTGACCGTGCCGCTGCGCCCAACGGGGCCAAAATGCTCTTCCCCGTCCAGCGTGAAATAGATCGCACCGGATTCGCCGGTGCGCAGGGTTGGCGGTTCTTCCAACGCGGGCACAGCATAAGTGTCGCCCCGCTCCATCGTGCCCTCATAGATCACCGACCCGTCGACGGCCTGAACCCGCACCCACGAGGTGCGCACAGCCACAAAGCTGAGCTGTGGTTTGAGGTCTTCAAACACCTGCGGCACGACACTTGCGACGATCTGATCCACCGCCAGGCCCAGATCATCAGGCGCCTGGGGGGCTTGCACAACGCGCGGCGCTTGCGGAATAACCGGGGCTGTAAAGGTGCCAACAGTGCGCGGATCAAGCGTGGAAATCGGAGCGTCGCGCGCCACAAGCACAGGCAAGTCCAGCGCGGGCGGTCGATAAAGACGATCGAGCGCTTCCGCGGTGGGCGCTTGCAAACCCGCAGAGGTTTGCCCTGCTGCGCGCTCAAGCGGGTCGAGATCAGACAGAACCAAAGGCGCTTGATCCACCGGCGCGAATTGCACCTGTTGGACTTCTTTCAAAACCGACCAGCCGCCATAGCCAATGCCCACGATCAAGCCCAGCAACACCAATGTCGAGCCAATCGCGCGGGGTTCTATTTGGCTGAAAAGCCCATCTCCCACGGGCGCAAACGGCGTGTTTGGCGCCGTAAACGGATCACGCTCGGACACCAGTCCAACTGATTTTTCGCGTTTTTTGGATTTTTTGACCACCGAGGCTTCGGCGGACATTCCATGGGCCACAGAAAAACCGCTTTCCTCGCAGAAAACGGTAAACGCGTCGTCCGGGTTCATGCCCAGGTAGCGCGCATAGGACCGCACGTAGCCGGCGATGAAACCGGGCGTGTCAAAGGCGGACGGATCAGAGTTTTCAATGGCCGCGATGTAGGAGGCTTTGATGCGCAATTCGCGCTGTACGTCGAGCAAAGATTTGCCCATCGTCGCCCGTTCGCCCCGCATCATGTCGCCGAGACGCAGATCGAAATCGTCAAACCCTTTGGGTTTTACGATTTCTTTCTCTTCTGATTTGCGCGGTGTCCTGCGCCCAATCATACTTTCTGCCCCATGTCTGCCTGCCGTGCCCACCGTAAGCGCCCGGAATCACCTCAGCGACTCGCCCGCGCCTTTTGTGCACCGACATTAACACAGTGCAAGTCGTTTGCACACAAGCCGTGCGTCAGCCCGCAAGCTCGGCGCGATTTAGCGCACAATGCGACCAAAGATTGTCCATCGCTCTGACCAGGTGATCCATCTCGCGCGGCCCATGCACCGGCGACGGGGTAAAGCGCAGCCGTTCTGTGCCACGTGGCACCGTTGGAAAGTTGATTGGCTGCACGTAAATGCCGTATTCGCCCAACAACATATCACTGAGTTTTTGCGTGTGCACCGGATCGCCGACCATCACCGGCACGATATGACTACCATGATCAATGATCGGCAAACCCATTGCTTTCAGACGAGTCTTGAGGACTCTGGCCTGAGTTTGGTGCTGCTCGCGAATGTCAGGCGCGCGTTTGAGAAACGCCACCGACGCCGCAGCGCCCGCCGCAACTGCGGGCGGCAGAGACGTGGTAAAGATAAATCCTGGTGCATAGGAGCGGATCGCGTCGCACATCTTGTGGGAGGCCGCTATGTAACCCCCCATTACGCCATAGGCTTTGGCCAGCGTGCCGTTGATAATGTCCAAGCGGTGCATCAATCGGTCGCGCTCTGCGACGCCAGCACCGCGGGGCCCGTACATGCCCACTGCGTGCACTTCGTCGATATAAGTCAGCGCATTGAATTCATCAGCCAGATCGCAAATCGCTTCGATCGGGCCAAAATCACCGTCCATCGAATAGATCGACTCAAATGCAATCACTTTGGGCACATCCGGGTCATCAGCGGCGAGCAGTTGGCGAAGATGGTCCACATCGTTGTGCCGGAAGATCCGTTTGGCACCGCCATTGCGGCGCACACCTTCGATCATGCTGGCATGGTTCAGCGCATCCGAATAAATGATCAGGCCGGGAAACAGCTTTGGCAATGTGCTGAGCGTAGCGTCATTGGCGATGTAGGCGCTGGTGAACAACAACGCGCTTTGCTTGCCGTGCAGATCAGCCAGCTCGGCCTCAAGCCGCTTGTGATAGACCGTTGTGCCCGAAATATTGCGCGTCCCGCCCGAACCCGCACCGGTGGCCTGCAACGCGGATTGCATCGCCTCAAGCACGACCGGATGCTGGCCCATGCCCAGGTAATCATTGCCGCACCACACGGTTATGTCACGTTCGGTGCCGTCGGGTTGCGTCCAGACCGCATTGGGGAAATTGCCATTGCGCCGTTCGATATCAATGAACGTGCGATACCTGCCTTCTTCGTGAAGCCGTGCAATCGCTGTGTCGAGCTTTGCGGTATAATCCACGCGCTCCCCCCTTTTATCTGCCTGTCCGGACCAAGAAACTGGTACTTTGGATCGATTATAGATCTATTTCGACCTGTTCAACTGACTAGACCTGCGCGTCATGTCGCAGCCTTGATCTGGATCAATTCGACCAAATTGGAGCTTTGGCACGCTTGGGTCAGGTATTCCTGACTACCGGGCAAGTTGGTTCTGGGTCACATTCACAGGTATTAACGATCTGCTGTATTTCTCGTAAGGTATTGTTTTTATGACCAGTGTCGTGGGGGTATGGCCACATTAGACGAGTTTGACCGCCAGAGTCGGGGCAATTTTTCTACCCTCTGTGACGCTGGCGGTCAGTTTTCACCAGTTTAGGCGTGGCTTTTTTCAGACCCACACAATTTCCAATCTGGTTCCAATCTGGATAAACTTTTTGCGATTTGGGGCGAAGGCTGGACATGCCCCCCCTCCCTGTTAGTTTGCCGGCGTGTTTGCCAGAAAGGACGCGCCGATGTCACTTGATTCCGTTTTGGAACGCATTGATTCCGACTTGCCCGACGCGATCGAGCGCCTCTTGGATTTGCTGCGCATCCCCTCGATTTCGACCGATCCCGCATTCAAAACCGATTGCGAAACGGCCGCGGATTGGTTGGTCGATGATCTGAACGGGCTTGGGATCGCGACCCAAAAACGCCCCACAACAGGACATCCGATGGTGGTCGGGCATCTGAACGGGCCCGGTCCGCATTTGCTGTTTTACGGTCACTATGACGTGCAACCTGTTGATCCGCTTGAGTTATGGGATCGCGACCCGTTTGATCCCGAACTGCAGGACACCGCCAAAGGCCAGGTGATCCGGGGGCGTGGATCGTCCGATGACAAGGGCCAGTTGATGACGTTCATCGAGGCTTGCCGCGCCTGGAAGGCGGTCCATGGCACCCTGCCCTGCAAGCTGACGTTTTTTCTGGAAGGCGAGGAAGAAAGCGGCTCGCCCAGCCTTGTGCCGTTCATGAAGGACAACGCGGCCGAGCTGAAATCCGATCTGGCGCTGATCTGCGACACGGGTCTGTTCGAAAGCCGCGTGCCTGCGATCACCACCATGTTGCGCGGGCTTTTGGGCGAAGAGGTCACCATCACCGGCCCCGACAAGGACCTGCATTCGGGCATGTATGGCGGCGCTGCGCTCAATCCGGTTCGGGTGTTGGCGCGCATCATCGCGTCGCTCCATGACGACACCGGGCGCATCACGGTGCCTGGGTTTTACGATGGCGTGACCGAGCTGAGCGATGAGATGCGTGCGCAGTGGCAAGGCCTGGCCTTTGATCATGCTGGGTTTTTGGGCGATGTGGGCCTGTCCCATCCCGCCGGCGAGCAGGATCGCACTCCGCTCGAGATGATCTGGTCGCGCCCCACCTGTGAAGTGAACGGCATCATCGGTGGCTATACCGGCGATGGGTTCAAAACTGTGCTGCCTTCGCAAGCCAGTTGCAAAATCAGCTTTCGGTTGGTCGGCGATCAGGATCCATTGGTGATCCGCGACGCGTTTCGCAAAATGGTCACCGATATGCTGCCCCCAGATTGCTCGGTTGAATTTTCGGATCACGGCGCTTCCAAAGCCGGCGCGTTTGACGCCACAGGCCCGGCATTTGAGGCGGCGCGCCGTGCGTTGTCGGATGAGTGGCCCGACCCTGCCGCCTATATCGGCAGTGGTGGTTCGATCCCGATTGCCGGGCATTTTCAAAACCTTCTGGGCACCACGCCAATGCTGGTCGGGTTTGGCAAGGATGACGACCAAATCCACTCGCCCAACGAAAAATACGACCTTGAGAGCTTTCACAAAGGCATCCGCAGCTGGGCCCGCATTCTGGCCGCGCTGAGCAAAGCCGACTGATATGCCCCAGACCATACCCGGTTTTGACGACCATGTGATCGCGGTCAATGACCAATCCATCGCCTGTTCGGTGGGTGGATCAGGCCCGCCGGTCTTGCTGCTGCATGGGTTTCCGCAAATGCGCGCCATGTGGCATGCGATTGGTCCGCAACTGGCCGCGCATTTCACCGTGGTGGCGGCGGATCTGCGCGGATACGGCGACAGTTCCAAACCCGAAGGCGTGGCCAATTATG
Organism: Sedimentitalea sp.; assembly: GCA_045105075.1. Lineage (GTDB taxonomy): Bacteria > Pseudomonadota > Alphaproteobacteria > Rhodobacterales > Rhodobacteraceae > JBGCDD01. The sequence continues at coordinate 14,303 of JBGCDD010000158.1, forward strand.
CCTTTCGCGAGATGGCCCGCGATCAGGTCGCGCTGATGGCGCATTTGGGGTTTGATCAGTTCCATCTGGTTGGCCATGACCGGGGCGCGCGCACCGCGCATCGCCTTGCGCTGGACAGCCCCGAAGCTGTGTTGTCCCTGACGGTGATGGACATCATCCCCACACATCTGTTGTTGACCGAATTGCGCCGGGATGTGGCAAAGGCCTATTACCATTGGTTTTTTCTGGCCCAACCCAGCCCTTTCCCCGAAACCATGATTGGTCAGGACCCGGATTACTATTTCGAACAGTGCCTGACCACATGGGACTTCGGCGAGTTGGATGACTTCGACGCCGAGGCGCTGTTTGCGTATCGTCAAAGCTGGCGCTGGCCCGATTGCATCACCGCGATGTGCAACGATTACCGCGCCGCCATTGATGTTGATGTGCTCCAGGACGGCATCGATCTGGGGCGCAAAGTGACGGCTCCGGCATTGGTGATGTATGGCGCAGATGGGGCGATGGCCAAAGCCTATGACATTCCCGCAACCTGGGCTGACCGGCTGGAAAACATGCGCGCAGTTGCGATGCCGGGCGGACATTTCTTTCCCGATCTTCAACCCGATGACACCGCCCGCGCTTTGTTGGGCTTTTTGCCCCGCGCCTAGATCACGCCGTTGAACCGGTCAGGCAACACATACTGCGTGTCGTAATCGGGACGGTCAAACTCCCAATAACCGGTGTCGCCGCGGGCTTTCCAACTGCGCTGCATTTTGCGTCTGAGCGGACCCATCTCGAATCCACTTTGCAGATCAAGCTCTTGAAATTCTTCAAAAACAGCGCGGTCTTCACCACGTGCTTCGGCGAACCAATGCCGCCCGATCGCGGCCTCTTTCACCGTGGCACCAGTGGCTTTGGTCACCTCGTTGCGCCGGTTCATCACTTCGGAATAAGCGGGCAGATCGCAGAATTTCAAATGCATCAGGTACAGATGTTCTGGCGTGTGAAGTTTCTGATACTGTGTAAAATGCCCACCCCGCGCAATTTTGGTGCCCACCGACACAACGCAGGGCTTGGAATAATGCGGCGCCGGACGCACATGGCGGCGTGGACCCAAGATGTGATCACCCACGACCTCAGGCTCCAGATCGATGCGGTGAATGACCTCAAGCCCCAGCGGTGTCAGCACCCGGTTGGCGGGCACGCTGGTCAGGAACCCAAGCAGATCCCCGCCCGCATCCGGGTCAAGCACCACCAATTCATCGACATCGCCGACAATCACATGGTTATAGTAACAGCGCAGCCCCATGACGAAATTGTTCAGCATCCGCCAACGTTTCATGTCGAAATTCTTGTGCGCATCTCCGGGAATCGCGATCACGTTGCACCCGGCGGCAAGTTCGGCCACCTCGGCGCCACCGCCATGGTTAACCACATAGCAATTCTGCCGCCCGAACAGCCCGCCATAGTGGCGCAACCACGCCTTCAGGAAGAACGCATCATCACGCACCATCGTCAACGCGGCCACTGTTTGCATCTTGCTGCCCTGCTGGAGTGTTTTTTCTTATCCTTACAGACCTGTTGGCTATAAGAGAATCCTCAATAATCTGTGCACGCCGCGCGTTGCCCATTCGCAATACAAGCCCCGGAGCCTCACCTGACCCCCGAATTCGCCAAAACCGGGCTGCTTGCCACGCCCCTGACCCAGCCACCGACGCGATTTCAGGTGCTGGGCGAGCGGTCTTCGGGAACCAATTTTGTCAAACGGCTGCTGGGGCGAAATTCGGCGCTGACCCCGACCGAGGCTTTGGGCTGGAAACATGCGAGCGCGCAGGCTATGGCGATTCCGCCTGATTTGGCAGTGATTTGCGTCGTGCGAGCGCCCGAACCCTGGGCACTGTCGATGCATTCCAAACCCTGGCACACCACACCCGCGATGCAAAAGCTCGCGTTTTCTGACTTCATCCGCGCACCTTGGGACACGGTGATTGACCGCCCACGCTATTTCCCCGGCGCGGCCGAGGCTGGAACCGTGGGTCAACCCCTGCAAGCGGATCGTGACCCGGTGACAGGCGCGCGCCCTGACACGCTGTTCGCCCTGCGCCGGATGAAACTGGCCAGCCTGACGGGTATACTCAACCGGAGCTGTACTTGCGTTCTGTTGCGCCTTGAAAGCCTGCAATCCGCCCCCGAAGCGCAGCTTGATGTGCTGTTGGCCGCGCTGGGTCAACCCAAACGCACCGCGCCATTCCGCCCGGTGATGAAACGGCTGGGTTCGAAATTCAAAGCTGCCGTTGCGCACCGCCCCGCGACACCAAAAGAGATCTCTGCCGAAGACCTTGCCTTTATGCGCAACCAGCTGGACCACACCCAGGAAACCGCCCTTGGCTACGCGATTTGAGCGCCCCCGACTTTAAAGGACAGAGCGGCGGAGAGTCCTAAAAGTTCGTGCGGATGATGTTGTAAATCAAGTCAGCAGACAGAAAATCACCATAGACGATCCCGACGCCACACCGCCGCTCTAATGGGCAAAGTTCGAGCAGCAAATCATAGGTGTAATTGTTGAAGGTAACCGCATAGTGCAACGGACTAAATTTTTTGGGGTCCTGAGCAAGAGCTCCTATAATTGCATTTCCAGTCGCCACGGACCCACCGATAAAGTTCACGTAAAGCGGCGTGGTTGTCATAGCTCCTCCTTTGTCCCGTTGCCAAGAAAGAGTAATGTTCTGAGCAATCGCTGGAGCCATGTTTGCAGAAATATGAGCCTTCTTTTGTGAGGGGCTTGAGCTGTCCCCCGCACCAAACGCGGATATCCCGTAATTGTTTTGCCAGCGGATAATGGTCGCGTCTTCTTGCTTGGTGTTGAACCCATAGTCAGATATTGGCGACCCCTCACCCGCTTTTGAGCTAATGCGCCTTTTCCAGAGAAGAATTTTGCCGCGCAGCTTATACAAAGGCACCTGTGACAGCTTGATCAAGCTCCGCTCCGGCAGCGAAAGAAATTCCAATTTAACCTCTGGGAATTCCAGCCGATTGCCGGAAGCAAGGTCTGCTTCTCTTACGAAGTATTTCTCATATGGCTTCAGTCCGTTTTTTTTCCAAAGATCAGCAAAAGACTCTTCGTCGCTGTCCGGCTCTTGCTCTTGCAAGACCACAATCAATGCTTCGGATGGGTTTTTTTCGAGCCACGTCGTGAAAGCCCACATGACTTCGAGGAGCTCTACGCCAAGATCACTGCTGCCATGGCGCACCTGCAACACGCCGTCAACGCGTTCAACACGGATATCGAAAAAGCGCACGCCGGCATCCAGTTGATCCCCCAGCGACCAACGTTGGGTCGTGCAGATCAAGCCGCAGTCCAAGGCCAGGGAATTATGTGATCCCGGAATGGATATCTCACCCAGAACAGTGTAATTGCTTAGCTTCCCCATCCACCCTTTGGTCAGATCCTTGACTCTTTTGGTTGGGCCGACGTGACTGGCCATATAGTTGTTGCGACTGTCATCCACAGTCGCCGGATCAACCTTTTCAAACGGTTCATCGATGGGGATGTGATTTCCCGCAAGGCCGCTTGAGGCAACACAGCAAAAAGAAACCATCGCGGCGCACACGCGGAGCGCCAGAACAACACGTGACAATTTTTGCAAATTAACACCCTCGGTTTGTGACCTGGAGAAATGGCGCGGTTGACGGGACTCGAACCCGCGACCCCCGGCGTGACAGGCCGGTACTCTAACCAACTGAGCTACAACCGCGCGTAGCGGGCGGGATAGGCCAACGCCCAGGCTCCGTCAATCCCTTTTTGCAGCGCAAATGCAAGACGCCCCCTCACCCCAGCCGAACTGAGATTTTTTGCACGCAACCAGCGCGAGGCTCAGCTGATCCCTTGCACAACCCCTCACAACATCTTAGTACGACGCTCAACCACAAGATCAGGCGAGTTGGCGGAGTGGTGACGCAGCGGATTGCAAATCCGTGTACACCGGTTCGATTCCGGTACTCGCCTCCATTTAAAATCAATCACTTAGATCATTCCTTCCCATGTTTGGGCCCTACCGTTTACAGAGGCGTTTACATTTTTGTGTTTTCAGACCTCGATTTGGCCTGATTGAGTTTGCGCAAAACAGCGTCACTTTCGTCCGGGCTAACCTGCGCATAATGCTCGATAACCTGCGC
>JBGCDD010000159.1:0-9541 GCA_045105075.1 Sedimentitalea sp.
CCAGATACAGCCCGCGTTTGCCCAAACGGGTGGCATTGGGAATGGGCACGGTTTCGCCCAGACCTTCGTCTTCGATCAGCCCGGTCAAGCGTTCGCGCGCACCTTCAGAATAGGACGCAACCAGCACCGGCCCCTGTTGAAGCTTTGCTTTAATATGATCCGCCAAAGCCCCGAAAAGGCTGATGCTTTCCTGTTGACGCTCAGGGGCGAAATTGCGCCCAATACGCCCGCCCGCATCAATCACACCCGGTCCCGTGGCCTGGGGCAGCGGATTTAGCTGTAACGTACGCCGCCCAATGAGGCATTCGGTCCAGGACGTATCATCCAGATACAGCAATTCAGGTGGTGCGGGCTTGTAAACCGAATCCACGCGAGATTTTGATTTCAACGCCAAAGACCGCGTTTCATACTGATCCGCGATGCTGTCCCAACGTGAAAGACGCGCTGCAGTGCTTTGATCATCAAGGGAAATCACGGCGTCTGGCAGATAGTCAAACAAGGTTTCCAACCGCTCATGAAAGAACGGCAACCAATGTTCGATGCCTTGATGTTTGCGCCCGGCACTGACCGCCTCATAGAGCGGATCATCGGTGCCCGCCGCACCAAATCCGATGCGATAGTTTTGCCGAAACCGGGTGATCGCGGCCTCGTCCAGAATAACCTCCGAGACCGGCGCCAGTTCGATCACCTCCAGCTTGTCGGTGGTGCGTTGCGTCGCCGCATCAAAGCGACGCGCCCCGTCCAGAATATCGCCGAACAGATCAAGGCGCACCGGCCCACCGTCACCGGGAGGGAAAATGTCGATGATGCCGCCGCGAATGGCGTAATCACCGGGCTCCATCACCGTTGGGCTTTGCGAAAACCCCATGCGCACCAGAAACGCGCGCAAAGCTGTCTCGTCGATGCGCCCGCCAACTTGGGCAGTGAACGCCGCGCCGCGCAGAACATCGCGGGCCGGAAGACGCTGTGTGGCAGCATTTAACGTGGTCAACAACACGAATTTTGCCGGCATCTGGTGCACAAGCGCCGCCAAAGTCGCCATCCGCGCGGCCGACACATCGGGGTTGGGCGACACCCGGTCATAGGGCAGACAGTCCCAGCCGGGAAAGCTGAGCACCGGCATGTCGGGGGCAAAAAAGCCAAGCGCAGCCTGCATCGCAGCAAGGCGTTTGTCGTCGCGCGCAATGTGCACAACGGGGCCTGAACGCGCGACCTCTTCGAGGATCAGACGCGCATCAAACCCCTCTGGCGCGCCCGAGACGCTGACTTGGCTGTTGTCCATAAGCCGGTTCCTTTTGGGGTCAGCCCCCCAATACTCCGATGGAAAGGTTTTGATACATGCCCCAAAGCGCGGTCACAAAAATCGACATCGTGCCGATCATTTGCGTGTAAATCCGGTGCCTTGTGAGCCGTTTGTAAAGCTCTTCCCCGCCGAGCGCGTGGTCCTGAATGATGCGCGCTGTCCAGAAGCTGAGCAATCCGACCAAGGCCATGGGAAACCCCAAGAGAAACACGGCTTGGGCAAATTCGGTTTCATAGACAAAGCCCATCAAGCCCAGCATCGACAGAAAGAAGCACGCAAACCCAAGGATCCAAAGCCCCGACACTTCGCCGATATAGACCAGCCGGTTAACGTTGACGCGGGTCAGATCGGCCACATCCGCCTCGGCCTGGCCACCATCGCGGCGCGCGCGTTGCACCATGTCAAACGGAATGCCCAGCACCCAATGGCTGGTCGTTGACCACATCACGGCAAGCGCAATCCAATACCACAGATTGGAGAACGAACGCATGTCAATCAGCTCGAAGATCGAGGAGTACCAGTTCAAACCCGCTGCCCTTTTTGACGGTGTTTTTGCCAGAGCCGACCTGCGTGGCCACAGCAACACTTGTGAGGATCGCCGTTCCATGCCACCCAATAGACAAATGATCAAGGAGCCGAGCCATGAAACCTACAGTTGCACCCTATCCCATCGCTCGTTTTCGCCGCGCACGTCAATCTGGCGCCACGCGGGCGCTGGTGCGTGAGAACCATCTGAGCGTCAATGATCTGATCTGGCCGGTCTTTGTGCGCGAAGGCGAAGGCATAGAGGAACCGATACCTTCAATGCCCGGCGTGTTCCGGCGCAGCGTCGACAAAGTGGTTGAGGCCGCACGCGAAGCCGCCGATCTGGGCATCCCCGCGATCTGTATTTTTCCCTATACCGGTCTGGAAGAACGCACCGAAGATTGCGCCGGCGCATGGGATCCCGAAAACCACGCCAACCGCGCGATCCGGGCGATCAAGGCCGCCGTGCCCGAGATCGCGATCATGACCGACGTGGCGCTGGATACCTATAACATCAACGGGCACGATGGCTTTGTGGTTGATGGCCAGATCCTGAACGATGAAACCGTCGAAGCACTGGTCAAGATGACCCTGGCCCAGGCCGAAGCGGGCGCCGATATCATTGGCCCCTCGGATATGATGGATGGACGTATCGGCGCAATGCGCGCAGCTTTGGAAGCGAAGGGCCATCAGAACGTGATGATCCTGAGCTATGCGGCTAAATACGCCAGCGCCTTTTACGGCCCGTTCCGTGATGCTGTTGGCGCATCTGGCGCGCTGACCGGCGACAAGAACACCTATCAGATGGACCCGGCCAATTCCAACGAGGCCCTGCGCCTGATTGAACGCGACCTGAACGAGGGCGCGGATATGGTCATGGTCAAACCCGGCCTGCCGTATCTTGATATCTGCCGCCGGGTCAAAGACACGTTTGGCGCGCCCACCTATGCCTATCAGGTCAGCGGTGAGTTCGCGATGATCAAGGCGGCGGCGCAAAACGGTTGGATTGACGGCGAAAAGGTGATGATGGAAAGCCTGATGGCGTTCCGCCGTGCGGGCTGTGACGGGGTGCTGACCTATTTTGCGCCAGATGTCGCGCGTTTGCTCAACACTTAACCTGCGCGGCTTCGTCCGCTTGGATTCTGAGCCTGGGTCTTTTAAACTGTTCTGGAACAGGAAAGAGGCTTTGCTATGAGTGGGTTGAACACTTCCACCAAGACCGTGTTTTCATCGGGCAGTGCGCGTCTCGACGGCGTGATGATCGGCGAGGCGTGGAACACTGCAACGCTGCTTTACAGCCTGCCGCGCTCAAATGCGGAATATGGTTTTGGCTACGGCGCCAACGAAGACGACGGCCATTTCGGGCCCGCCAGCCAGTTGGAATCCGTGACGACCGCAATCCTGGACAAAACCAATGGCAACAGCGCCGATGATGGCTTTGCCGTGGAAGGGTTCACCGATCAGAACATTGTGAAAACGCTGGCGGGCAATGCTGCGGTCCGGGTGAACCAAACCGCCTCTGATCCTTATTTCTATGGCACGGCCTGGGGCTATTATCCGGGGTTTGAAGACACTTCAGGCGATGTTTGGCTGTCCTCGGTGATCTACGACTATGGCAGCCCGACGATTGGGCAATACGACCATTACGTTGTGATGCACGAAATCGGCCATGCGCTGGGGCTTAAACACGGTCACGAGGCCGACGGCTTTGGCACCCTGCCCCGGCAGTTTGACGCGATGGAATTTTCGGTGATGACCTATCGGTCCTACATCAACAGCGGTGTGTCGGAATCCACCAATGACACCAACGGCTACGCGCAAAGCTGGATGATGTCCGACATCGCCGCCCTTCAGCACATGTATGGCGCTGATTTCACCACCAACAGCGGCGACACGGTGTACAGCTGGACCCCCGGTTCCGGCGACACGCGGGTGGATGGCGGCGTTGGGATTGACCCGCTCACCAACACGATTTTTGCCACGATCTGGGATGGCGGCGGGCGCGACACCTATGATCTGAGCCAGTACACAACCAACCTGATGCTTGATCTGGCGCCGGGCGGGCATTCGATGTTCAGCAGCGCCCAATTGGCCGGGTTGGGTGACGGGCAAGTGCCGCAGGGCAATATTTACAACGCACTGCTGTATCAATCTGATTTGCGCTCGTTGATCGAAAACGCCAAAGGCGGCAGCGGCAACGACCTGATCAGCGGCAACGAGGCCGACAACCGTCTGACGGGAAATGCCGGCAATGATCGCATGAATGGGTTGGCGGGTGATGACACTTTGCTGGGCCAATCCGGAGCGGATGTGCTGAACGGCAATGCCGGCGACGATACGCTGGACGGGGGTGCGGGGCGTGATGTGCTGCGCGGCGGCGGGCAGAATGACACATTGATCGCAGGCGGCGATTTCGATCGACTGTTTGGCGCGGCTGGCAACGACAAACTGGTCGCGGGCACTGGCAATGACGTGCTGTTCGGCGGCGCTGGCCAGGACAAGCTGAACGGTCAAGCCGGCAACGACACCATGAACGGCGGCGCAGGCAACGATCTGCTGATCGGCGGCGCGGGGCGCGATATCATGACCGGCGGCGCAGGGCGCGACACGTTTCAATTCCTGGCCGCTTCCGACAGCCCGATCGGCGCACAAAACGACATCATCACCGACTTCACCTCGGGTCAGGATCGCATCGACCTGCGCGCCTTTGATCTGGATGTGCTGGCGTTTTCGGGCGGGTTTTCGCAAACCACCGCCACCGTCGTGGTGCGCACGCTCAACGATGAGGTGCGCATCTTTGCCGACACCGATGCCAATGGGCAGGCTGACATGCGCATAACACTGGATGGCACCGACAGCATCACCCGCGGGGATTTCTTGCTCTGAGGCCAGCAAGAACCCGCCCTATCGGCGGTAAAACGCGTGACAGTCAGCTGGTGTGGCCGTATATATAGCATCAAGGCCGGGCAAAACGGCCATATCATGCAGTAAACCACAGGCACACCAGATCCATGACCGATATGTCCCCTTCACGGCTGAACCGCCGTGCTTTCACCCTATCTGCCCTGTCCGGCGCGCTTGTGACCAGCGCCTGCGGCAACGGTGTGGGCAGCAATGGCGCCGAGAAAATCGATGCCCGCGTTGATGCCACGCTGAACGAGATGTACAACACCTATCCCAACACCGTCACCATCGCCGAGAAATCCACAGGCATGCTGATCATGCCTCTGGTGACCGAGGCCGGTTTTTGGGTCGGCGGTGCCTTTGGGCGCGGCGCTTTGCGGGTGGATGGCATCACGCTGGATTATTATTCCACAACCAAGGCCAGCGCCGGTTTGCAAATTGGCGCGCAGCAATACGCGCATGTTCTGTTTTTCATGACCGAAGGCGCCCTGTCGGAATTTCGCCGCTCGTCCGGTTGGGCGGCGGGTGCCGATCTGGAATATGTGGTGCGCGATCAGGGCGATTCTGTTGCGGCCGACTCCACCACGCTGCGCTCGCCGGTTTTGGCGGCGATCTTTGGTCAGGCTGGCTTGCGCATCGGCGCCACGCTTGAAGGCACCAAATACACCCGCATCATTCCCTGATTGGACGGGTTGCCGGGCCACAACGGGCCCGGCTTTCCCTCAGCCCATGGCGCGCAAACGCTTGAAAAGGCTCGAGGTATCCCAACGCCCGCCTTCCATTTTCTGCACGTCCTTGTAAAACTGATCGACCAATGCCGTCACCGGCAGGCTGGCGCCGGTCTCATCGGCCGTATCCAGACAAATGCCCAGATCCTTGCGCATCCAATCCACAGCAAAACCATGCTCGAAATGATCGTCGATCATCGTCTCGTAGCGGTTGCTCATCTGCCAGCTGCCAGCCGCGCCCTGGCTGATCACCTCGACCACAGAGCGCCCATCAAGCCCGGCTTTCTCGGCAAAATGCAGCGCTTCGGACAGACCTTGCACTAAGCCCGCAATGGCGATCTGGTTGCACATCTTGGTCATCTGCCCCGCGCCGCTTTCGCCGATGCGCCGGCAAATACGCGCATAGGCGTCAATGATCGGCTCGGCGCGCTGATAGGCGCCCTCGTCACCGCCGCACATGACGGAAAGCGCGGCGTTTTCCGCGCCCGCCTGACCACCGGAAATCGGCGCATCCACAAAGCTGATTTGTGCCTGATCGGCAGCGCCGTAAAGCTCGCGCGTGACCTTGGCCGAAACCGTTGTGTGATCAACAAACACTGTACCGCTGGCCATGCCGGCAAACGCGCCGCTGTCCCCCAGACAAACAGAGCGCAGATCATCGTCATTGCCCACACAGGACATCACAAATTCCGCACCTTTGGCCGCTTCGGCAGGAGTCGCGGCAAACTGTCCACCGTGCTCTTTGGCCCAGCCTTCGGCCTTGGCGGCGGTGCGATTGTAAACCGTCACCTCATGCCCTTTGCCTTGCAGATGCCCCGCCATCGGGTATCCCATGACCCCCAAACCCAGAAATGCCAGTTTTGCCATGTGCTTTATCCTTGATCCGTCTTTCCATACATTGGATTTCTAAGTAACAGGCAATCCCGTCAGGTCAAACGGCATGATCGCCATTCGCAACCGACCGCGCCCAAACACTGAGGACCAAGAATGAGAGTTGTGTTTCGCTGGCTGTTGCGGATTACCGCCGCGCTGATCGTCTGCGTGGTGCTGGGCGTGGGGCTGGTTTACTTTCTGGCCGGGCAATCGCTGCCGGACTATGACCAGACGCTTGAGGTGCATGGCCTGACCCAACCGGTCGAGATTGTCCGTGATAATGCCAATGTGCCCCACATCTTTGGCGCGGTTGATCGTGATGTTTTCTTTGGGCTTGGCTATGCGCATGCGCAGGATCGGCTGTGGCAAATGACCATCATGCGCCGCACGGTTCAGGGCCGTCTGTCCGAAGTGTTTGGCGCCCGCACAGTGTCAATCGACCGGCTGATGCGCCGCCTTGATCTTTACCGGTTGGCGGTGCGCTCGGTTGAGGCCCAAGACGCGCCGACCCGCGCCGCGCTTGAGGCTTATTCGGCTGGGGTGAATGCGCGTCTGGCTGAAATCAACGACAAGGCGCTGGGGCGCGGCGCGCCTGAAATGTTTCTGTTCAACGCTCCCGTCGCCCCTTGGAGTCCGGGGGATTCGCTGGCTTTGATCAAGCTGATGGCCCTGCAATTGTCGGGCCATCTGGAGAACGAAGTGCTGCGCGCGCGCTTGTCTTTGGCCCTTCGGGATGCGGCGCGATTGGCCGATATTTTGCCTGATGCACCCGGATCAGGTGTTGCAGCGCTTCCGGAATATGCAAGCTTTTTCAATGACCTGAAGCGCTATGCTAAAGCAGATCCAATGCCAGAACTCTTGTCACCTTTTCCGCGATACGGTCTGGCCGGAGCGTCCAACGCGTTTAGCGCCGCGCCGTCACGCTCGGCCTCGGGTGGCACGCTTTTGGCCAACGATCCGCATTTGGGATTCACCGCTCCGTCGATGTGGTATCTGGCCCGGCTGCAACTGTCCAAAGGCGGTGTCATCGGTGCGACAATCCCAGGCATACCAGTGGTTCTGACCGGTCGAAGTGCGCGGCTGGGTTGGGGACTGACGTCATCCTATCTGGACGATCAGGATCTTTACATCGAGCGTTTGAACACTGAAAACACAGAAGAATATCTAACCCCGGATGGCTACAAACCGTTCGAATCGCGCCCGTCGATCATCGAGATCAAGGACGCCGCTCCGATCACGCTGACCCTGCGCTGGAGCGAGAACGGTCCGATCCTGCCGGGCAGCCACTATGGGTTGGATACGGTCACGCCGCCGGGGCATGTTGCCGCGCTGGCCTGGACCGCATTGAACCCGAACGACACCTCGCTGAGCGCGGCGATGGCGGTGATGGGCGCGACCAACGTGCGCGACGCGATTGCGTTGAGTGAAGGTTACATCGCGCCGTCACAAATCCTGTCGCTTGTTGATCAGGACACGATTGCGATGAAACTGATTGGCGCAACACCGCGCCGCGACCCGCGCCATCAAAGCCAGGGGCGCATGCCCAGTCAGGGCTGGCGATCCGATAACCGTTGGCAAGGGCGCGCGCCTTACGCGGCCAATCCGGAATTTGTAGCGCCGCGCGGTGGTATTTTAGGCAATACAAACAACAAGGTACTGGAACGCCCCTTTCCAAATCACGTGTCTTTTGTGTGGGGCGACAGTCAGCGTGTGAACCGGTGGCAGCGGCTGATGCAATCGCGTCAGGTCCACACTCGGGACAGTTTTATCGAAGCGCAACTGGACCGTGTCAGCTTTACCGCGCGCACACTTTTGCCGTTGATTGGCGCCGATCTCTGGTTCACCGGACAAGCTGCGCCGGATGGAACGGCGGAACGTCAGCGTCAAATCGCGCTGGCGCTTTTGGCGGATTGGAACGGCGAGATGAACGAGCATTTGCCGGAACCGCTGATCTATGCGGCGTGGATCCGGGCTTTGCAAAAGCGTTTGATTGCCGATGATCTGGGGCCGCTGGCCGAAGAATTTATCCATGTAAAACCGTTGTTTATCGAACGGGTCTATCGTGATTTTGAGGGGGCAGCCGCGTGGTGTGATGTGCGTCAAAGCGCGCCGGTGGAAAGCTGCACAGACATGGCGCGGCTCGCGTTGGATGACGCGCTGGTTTGGATCGCCGAGCACCACGGCACGGCGTTGCAGTCGCTGCGTTGGGGCGATGCCCATCAGGCGACGCACGACCATCCGACTTTGGGTAAGGTGCCGGTTTTGCAGTATTTTCTGAACATTCGCCAATCGACAAGCGGCGGTGACAACACGTTGTTGCGCGGGCGCACGTCGGGGCAAGAGCCGGCGCCGTTCCAGAATGTGCATGGCGCGGGATACCGTGGAGTTTATGATTTTGCCGACCCTGACAGCTCGGTTTTTGTGATCTCTACCGGACAGTCCGGGCATTTTTTGTCGCGTCATTATGATGATCTGGCGCAGCTTTGGCGGCGCGGCGAATACATCCCGATGTCACTGGACGAAGGACTGGCGCGCGCGGCGGCTGTGGGCATCACGGTGCTGACGCCCCGGCCCTGATCACCTCTGTAAGGGCAGCGCTGCAAGGCGGCCATGACATCGGCTTATGCGCTCTGAATTTGTGCAAATTTGTACAGTACGGCCTGTGGATTTTAAAAAATATCAGATGGGCGCAAAAGAATGCTAAAAATTTAGGCAGATCCACACAACGCCGGGCAGGAATGGTTAACTTTTGCCAAAAACCCGGGTGACTCAGCGCCGTATTTTTACAGAGAGTCGAATTTCGCGGCCTGAACAGGGGTCCACAAAACGGTGATATCGAATCCTGTTTCGGTCTGGGTTTCTTCGGTCACGATGTCCTGCGCGAACAACCAGGCGCGGCGTTTGCCATCGGCGAAACCAAGGTGCAGTTCGGTGCTTTGACGCGCGCCTTGCAGGGTTTCGCCCACATGAGCCAACAGGGCATCGATCCCCTGCCCGGTCAACGCCGACAGCGCAAAGACGGTTTCAAAGCGATCAGCCCGCGCCAACGTCGCCGCGCGGGCCTCGTCTTCGAGCAGATCGAGCTTGTTCCAGCCCTCGACACGAGGCCGGTCAGTGCTGATGCCAAGCGACGTCAGGATGGTTTCAACATCGCGGGCCTGAGCTTCGGTATCGGCGTGGCTGATGTCGCGCACATGCACCACGATAT
>JBGCDD010000160.1:0-11022 GCA_045105075.1 Sedimentitalea sp.
GGGTTGCGACGCCGCGCGCGATCACGCGTTCTTCGTCAGTGGGGATGACCAGCGCCTGGGCCTTGCCCTGGCTGATATCGGTGGCGTTGGCGGCGTTGGCGGGCGCGTCAAGCTCGAGGCCCAGAAAGCCCATGCCGGCCAGAACCCGGGCGCGGATCGGGGCGGCGTTTTCGCCGATGCCGCCGGTGAAAACCAGCGCATCGAGCCCGCCCAAAATCGCCGCCATGCCACCGATTTCGCGCTGGATGCGGAAGACATAGTAGTCAATCGCCTCGGCCGCGCGCGGGTCGTCACTGGCCAAAAGCGTGCGCATGTCGTGGCTGATTTCGGACAGGCCTTTGAGCCCGCTTTCGCGGTAGAGCATATGGCTGATTTCGGCACTGCTGAGGCCCTGATCCATCAGGTAGAGCAATACTCCGGGGTCAAGCTGGCCGCAGCGGGTGCCCATGGGCAGCCCATCGAGCGCCGAAAAGCCCATGGTCGAGGCGATGCTTTGGCCATCGCGCACCGCACACATGGAGGCGCCGTTGCCTAAGTGGGCGATGATCACGCGACCATCAGCGAGTTTGGGGTGGTCTTGTTCCATGACGCCCGAGATATAGTCGTAGCTGAGACCGTGAAAGCCATAGCGGCGCACGCCTTGCTCGTAATAGCGGCGCGGCAGACCGAACGTGTCGTTTACAAACGGGTGGCCGCGGTGGAAGGCGGTGTCAAAGCAGCCGACTTGAACCGCGTTGGGAAAGGCGGATTTGGCCGCCGCGATCCCGGCCAGATTGTTGGGTTGATGCAGCGGGGCCAGCGGGCTGAGGGCGGTGAGTTGGGTTATGACCTCGTCGCTGAGGGGGACTGGACCACCAAAAGTTTTGCCACCGTGCACCACCCGGTGGCCCACGCCTTGCACCTCGCGACCGTCGAGCACGGGTGCGATCCTGTTCAGGATCGCTCCGACAGCCGCCCCATGATCGGCGGGACCCAAATCGAAGCGGTCGTCGCCCAGCGTCATACGCGCGAGCGGGCCGAGGTTTTCAACCTGACCGTTGATCAGCAGTTCGGGCTCGGGCGCCACCAGGTAGACGCCGAATTTGATCGAACTGGAGCCGGCGTTGAGGGTGAGGATGGCGCTCATGATGCGTGGTTCGCGTTCAGCGCGGCCACTGCGCAGGAGGCCAGGCGGGATTTTTCGTCATCGGCGCGGGACGACAGGATCACCGGGCATTTGGCGCCCATCACCAGCCCAGCGGTTTCGGCATGCGCCAGATAGGTCAGTTCCTTGGCGATCATATTGCCGGTTTCCATGTTGGGCGCGACCAGGATTTCAGCGCGTCCTGCGACCATCGACTTGATGCCCTTGGTGGCCGCAGCGCCCAGATCAATCGCGTTGTCCATGGCCAGCGGGCCGTCGACCAGCCCGCCTTTGATCTGACCGCGATCGGCCATTTTCGACAGGATCGCCGCATCAAGCGTTGACGGGATCGCGGGGTTCACCTTTTCCACGGCCGAGAGCACGCCAACCTTGGGCAATTCGATTCCCAGCGAGATCGCAAGATCGATGGCGTTCTGGATGATGTCGGCTTTGGTTTTCAGATCGGGCGTGATGTTGATGGCCGCGTCGGTGACCATCAGCAGATGATCCAGGCCGGGCACATCCATCACAAACACATGGCTGAGGCGCCGCCCCGTGCGCAGGCCGGTTTTGGAGGCCACAATGGCGCCCAGATAAACATCGGTGTGCAAATGGCCCTTCATCAACGCGCCCGCTTGCCCTTCGTGCACCAGCGCCACGCCGCGCGCGGCGGCAGCCCGGTGATCGGGTTCGTCGATGATGCGCAGATCGCCCAGATCGCGGCCTATTTCATCTGCTGTGGCGCGGATTTTGGCCGGATCGCCGATGAGGATCGGATCGATCAGCGTGTGCTCGTAGGCCAAAAGCGGTCCGGCCAGTGCGTCGGGCTCCTCGGGTGCAATCACAGCTGTGGGGATGGCGGGCAGCGGTGCGGCCAGTTCCAGCAACCGGTCGAAATGTTTGTGGCTGCGCACGGTCAAACCCGGCACGTCGGTGTCGGTGAAGGACAGCGGTTTTTCCGGCGCGATCACCTGTGCTTCGCCTTCCAGCACGCGCCGGCCTGTGCTGGTGGCCACGGTGGTTTCGAAGGTGACCACGCGCCCGTCGCCTTTGGCGGTGACTTTGACATGGGCGGTCAGAGTTTCGCCGGCATGGGCCTGACCAACAAAGCGCAGGGATTGCGCGTGATAAAGCGTGCCGGGGCCGGGCAGTTTGCACCCCAGTACGGCGGAAATCAGCGAGGCGACCCACATCGCCGGGGCCACGGCCTCGGGGGCGCCATCGCCATCGCCGTCTTCCAGCGGCAAATGCATCGGGTTCAGATTGCCCGAGGAATTGGCGTAGACGTATAAATCATCGGCGTTCAGCGTACGGGTCTGCGACGCCTCCATGCCAATCTCAAGCTGGTCGAAGGGAATGTTTTGCATGCGGTTTTCCTTTGGCCAAATCTAGCGGCGATAAATAAAACAACGCTCGGGCACGGCGCCCGGTGGCAGGGGCAGCTCGGTGAGCGTCTCAAAATACATCCGGTCACTGGACACCATCAGCCCACCAGGGCCCAGCAAGGGTTCGATGAGCGGTGACACAAAGCGCGCAAACACATCGTTCTTGGCGCGGTCATGACCACCCAGATCAGCGTGCACCAGACTGGCGGTTGCGCCAAAACGCTGTAGCGCTGCGGGCAGCGTTTCGCGCACATCGCCCAGGATCGTCAGGCTTTCATCCGGTGTGCTGTCGGGGTGCGAGGCCACTGCGCGCTCAAACACGTAAACGTCGCGCGTGGTGATGTGTTCGCGCATGTGATGATAGGTGCGCCCGTTGCCAAGGCCCAGTTCAAACACCGGGCCGGTCATATCGGCGGTGGCGGTGATCGACCAATCCAAGCACGCACGCTGCGACACCATACGGTCGATAAACAGATCAAGTCGGCTCATATCGGGGCCCTTTTGTTGGCTGTGGTCCTGTTCATGCCTCAGATCGCAGGCAATGTGTAGGGCAGCGCAGAAATGGGTTTGACTAACCGGGCGCGGCCAAGCGATGGTGGCGACGTGAAGCGCAGGGGTGAATTTCGGTCGATGATGTTTTCGAACAGCCAGAGAGTTTGCGCTGAATGACCCCCTTGTTGGCCGTGGACAATCTGAGCATTGGCTTTGGGCGCGGTGAGCCTGTGGTGCGCGGGGTCAGCTTTCGGCTGAACCCGGGGCAGACTTTGGCGCTGGTTGGGGAAAGCGGGTCGGGCAAGACGGTGACGTGTCGCGCGATTTTGCGCCTGCTGCCGCGCACGGCGCAGATCCGCGACGGTGCGATCACGCTGAACGGGCGCGCAGGCACGTTTGATCTGACCACGATGCGCGAAAAGGCGTTGCGCGGCATTCGTGGCAACGAGATTTCGATGATTTTTCAGGAGCCGATGCGCTCGCTGTCGCCATTGCACAAGATCGGCAATCAGGTGGCCGAGGTGTTGCGCCTGCACAAAGGGCAAAACGAAAAACAGGCCCGCCATGCGGTGATCGACACCTTTGCGCGGGTGGGTTTTCCCGACCCCGAGCGCGCCTATGGGTCCTATCCGTTTGAGATGTCGGGCGGCATGCGCCAGCGCGCGATGATTGCCATGGCGATGGTGGCCAAGCCGGACCTGCTGATCGCGGATGAACCCACAACGGCGTTGGATGTGACCACCCAGGCGCAAGTTCTGGGGCTGATCAAGGATTTGCAGCGCGACACCGGCATGGCGATGATTCTGGTGACCCATGATCTGGGCGTTGTCGCCAATATGGCCGAGGAAGTGGTCGTGATGCACAAAGGCCGGGTGATGGAGTCCGGACCCGCGCCGCTGGTGCTGGGCGCGCCGGCGCATGGCTATACCAAGCAGTTGTTCAAGGCGGCGCCGTCGATTCCGGCGGTGGCGCAGGCGGCGCCGGATCTGGTGCGTGACGATCTGATTTTGGATATGCGCGGGATCAACAAGACCTACCAGATGCGCGCAGGCTCATCCTGGAAAGCGCCGGTGCTGATCCGCGCGTGTCGCGGCGTCGACCTGGCGTTGCCGCGCGGAAAAACCCTGGCCATCGTGGGCGAAAGCGGGTCGGGAAAAACCACCGCCGCGCGCATGGCGTTGGGTGCGGAAAACCCAGATATCGGCGGCGAAGTGCTGTTTCGTGCGCAAGCCACAGGCGAGCCGCTGAAGGTGCATGCGATGAACCGCACCGAGCGGCGCGCCTTTCAGAAACAGGCGCAGATGGTGTTTCAGGATCCCTATTCTTCGCTGAGCCCGCGTATGCGCATTGGCGAGGCGCTGACCGAACCGCTGGAAATTCACGGGATTGGCACGCGCGCCGAGCAACGCGACCGGGCAGCGGCGATGCTGGAACAGGTGGGGCTGAACCCCGAGATGTTAAAGCGCTATCCGCACGCGTTTTCCGGTGGTCAGCGACAACGCTTGTCGATCGCGCGCGCGCTGACGCTGAACCCGGTGCTGTTGGTCTGCGACGAGCCGACATCGGCGTTGGATGTATCTGTGCAAGAGCAGATCCTGACCCTTTTGGAAGACATTCGCGACCGGCTGGGGCTGAGTTATCTGTTTATCAGCCATGATCTGGCCGTGGTGGCGCGCATTGCCGATGAAGTCGCGGTGATGCGTGAGGGGCTGGTGGTCGAACAGGCCCCGCCCGACACGCTGTTTTACAACCCCAAACACCCCTATACCAAAGCGTTGATCGCGGCGCAGCCGACGCCCGATATCAACCGTCCCATTGATCTGAAACTTGTGGCCCAAGGCGCGGGCGCTCCGGACAGCTGGCCAGAGGCCTTTCGCTTTTCCGACAGCGTGATACCGTCGCTGCAAGTTTTGGAACCCGGCCATAAGGTACGCTGCCATGTTTGATTTTGCCCGCCGTTTGACGGCGATTGCCTGTGTCACCTGTTTCGCGTCGGGTGGGTTCGCCCAGACCCTGCAAGAGGGCGGGTTCTGGAAAGACGAAGTCGACCGAGGTGATTTGCCCCCGGTGATGGAACGCGCGCCATCTGTGCCGCTGATTGTCGACCTTGCGGCCAAAGGGCGCGCGTTTGGCACGGCCGGTGGCACGCTGAACACGATGGTGACGCGCGACAAGGACATCCGCCAGATGGTGGTTTACGGCTATGCGCGGCTGATGGGCTATGATCACGAATACAACCTGCGCCCCGATCTGCTGCAACGGGTCGAGATTGGCGACGATTCCGTGTTCACGCTGGTGTTGCGCGACGGGCACCGTTGGTCAGATGGCGCACCGTTCACCTCGGCCGATTTCGCCTATTGGTGGAACGATGTGGCCAATAACCCCAAACTCAGTCCTTCGGGGCCGCCGGATTTCCTGCGGGTTGAGGGCGAATTGCCCAAAGTGACCTTCCCCGACGCGCAAACGGTTGTGTACGCGTGGAGCAAGCCAAACCCGAATTTCCTGCAAATGCTGGCACAAGCGCGCCCGCCGTTCATCTATCGTCCGGCGCATTTTCTGAAACAGTTTCACGCCGATTACGCCGAGACTGAGGCGTTGGCCGCAGCGGTGGAGGACGCTCGGGTGAATTCCTGGGCCGCGCTGCACAACAAACGCGACAACATGTACAAGTTCGACAACAACATGTTGCCGACGCTGCAGCCGTGGATCAACTCAAGCTCGGGCAAGAAAATCCGCCACCTGTTTGTGCGCAATCCCTATTATCACCGTTTTGACTCCAACGGCGTTCAATTGCCTTACATCGACGTGGTGGTGATGGAGATCGTTGCCGGTGGTCTGGTGGCGGCCAAAGCCAACGCGGGCGAGACCGAGTTGCAGGCCCGTGGGTTGGACTTTCGTGACATCGCTATTCTGCGCAAAGGGGAAAAGGATGGCGGCAATTACAAAACGCTGCTCTGGGCCAATGGCACCGCCAGTCAGATCGCGATTTACCCCAATCTGAACTATGGTGATCCCGCTTGGCGCGATGTGTTGCGCGATGTGCGGGTGCGCCGCGCGCTGAGCCTGGGGATCGACCGTGACACCATCAACAAAGCGCTGTTTTTCAAGCTGGCCAAGCCCGGTGGGATGACCGTTTTGCCTGCCAGCCCGTTCTTCAAGCAAGAACACCGCGACGCCTGGGCCGACTATGATGTGGACCAGGCCAATGCGCTGCTGGATGCCGCAGGTTTGGACAAACGCATGGCCAACGGCATTCGCATGCTGCCGGATGGGCGCCCGATGGAGGTGGTCGTCGAAACCGCGGGTGAGCGCCAAGAGGTTGAAAACGCGCTGCAAATCGTGACGGACACTTGGCGCGAAATTGGCGTCAAACTGGTGATGCGTCCGCTTGATCGCGATATCCTGCGCAACCGGGTGTTTGCCGGAACCACCATGGCCTCGGTCTGGTTTGGCTGGGACAATGGCATTCCCAAACCCTATACCTCGCCGGATTATCTGGCGCCGCGTCATCAGGAATTCCTGGCTTGGCCGAAATGGGGGCAGCATTTTCAAACCGGCGGTCAGGCTGGCGAAGCGCCCGATATGCCCGAGGCCCAACGCCTGATGGCGCTGTCGCTGCAATGGGATCGCGCGGGCAGTGATGACGAACGCAGCGCCGTGTGGCGCGAGATGCTGGCCATCCACGCCGATCAGCAATTTGCCATTGGT
Organism: Sedimentitalea sp.; assembly: GCA_045105075.1. Lineage (GTDB taxonomy): Bacteria > Pseudomonadota > Alphaproteobacteria > Rhodobacterales > Rhodobacteraceae > JBGCDD01. The sequence continues at coordinate 6,709 of JBGCDD010000160.1, forward strand.
CTGCTGGCCGAAGCGCCGCAACCCGTTGTGGTGCACAAGGGTCTGCGCAACGTGCCCAACAAAGGCATCTGGGCCTGGGATCCGGGCGCTCATTTCGGCATTCACCGCCCGGACGAGTTCTTTTTCGCCCCCGGTGAGGACGGCTGATGGAAATCCTGCGCTACGCGATCTACCGGTTTGGCACCATGCTGCTGACCCTCACGGTTGTGTCGGCGCTGGTGTTCATGATCATCAATCTGCCACCCGGCGATTACCTGTCAAACCAGATCAGCGAGCTGCGCGCGACGGGACAATCCGCAGGCGTGGCCAAGGCCGAGTTCCTGCGCAAGGAATATGCGCTGGACCGCCCGCTTTATCAGCAATACTTGATCTGGGTCGGCTTCATCCCCGGTCCGCAAGGCTATAGCGGCTTGATTCAAGGGGATTTTGGCTGGTCGTTCGAATTTGACCGCCCCGTGGCCGAGATCGTGGGTGACACGCTTTGGCTGACGGTTCTGGTCAATCTGGCGGCGGTTCTGTTTGTTTACCTCGTTGCCCTGCCCCTTGGCGTTCTGGCGGCGGCGCGGTCCAAGACGTGGGTCGATTACACCTCGGCCTTTGTCGGGTATCTGGGGCTTGCGACGCCCAACTTTCTGCTGGCGCTGATCCTGTTTTACTATGGGCACCGGCTGTTTGATCTGCCCATTGGCGGCCTGATGGACCCAATCTATGAAGGCGAGCCGATGAGCTGGGACAAGGTCAAATCGATCATGATCCATTTGATCGTACCGACCTTTGTGATTGGCACCTCGGGGGCAGCGGCGATGATGCAGCGGCTGCGCGCCAATATGCTGGATGAGCTGGGCAAACCTTATGTGGAAACCGCGATTGCCAAGGGCATGAGCCCGTCGCGGATGCTGACCAAGTACCCGCTACGCATGGCGTTCAACCCGTTTGTGGCCGATATCGGCAACCTGCTGCCAGCGATGGTGTCCGGCTCGGTTCTGGTGTCGGTGGTGCTGGGCTTGCAAACGATCGGGCCGACCCTGCTGACTGCGCTCAAGACCCAGGATCAGTTTCTGGCCGGGTTTGTGTTGATGTTCGTGGCCTTGCTGACGCTGGTCGGCACGATGATTTCCGATGTGCTGCTGGTGCTGCTGGATCCGCGCATCCGTTATGAGGGACGCGACGCATGAGCCGCCTGCCCGATGGTCGCTATATCGACGACGCGCCGTTTGATCCGGATGCCAACCTGCAAACGCTGGAACGCAAGGATCTGGATGCCGCCAACTGGGTGTTGATCTGGCGCAAGTTCAAACGTCATCGGCTGGGGCTGATCTCGGGCATTTTCCTGTTGTTTTGCTATGTGATGCTGCCGTTCATCGGCTTTATCGCGCCCTACACCCCGAACGAGCGCAACTCGGATTACCTCTATGCGCCGCCGCAGGGTGTGAATTGGTTCCACGAGGGCGAATTCATCGGCCCGTTTGTGTATCCGATGACCTCCGAGGCGGACCTCGAGACCTTCCAGTGGGTGTTTGTGCGGGATGAAACCACACCAATGCCGCTGAGGTTCTTTTGCGAGGGTGATGATTATCGCCTTGCCGGTTTGATCCCGATGGACACGCATCTGTTCTGTGCCCCCGAAGGCGCGACGGTCTATCTGTGGGGCTCTGACCGGCTGGGGCGCGATGTGTTCAGCCGCATTCTATACGGCGCGCAGCTCAGCCTGACGGTCGGCCTGATCGGCATCACCGTGTCGTTCCTGCTGGGCATCACCTTTGGCGCCATGGCCGGCTATTTCGGCGGGCGCATCGACTGGACCATCAACCGCGTGATCGAGATCTTGCGCTCGCTCCCCGAACTGCCGCTGTGGCTGGCGCTGTCGGCGGCGGTGCCTTCAAACTGGGGGCCTGTGGCGGTGTTTTTCATCATATCGGTGATCCTTGGCATTCTGGACTGGCCCGGGCTCGCGCGGGCCGTGCGGGCCAAATTCCTGTCACTGCGCGAAGAAGAATACGTGAAAGCGGCGGAAATGATGGGCGCCTCGTCGGGCCGCGTGATCCGCCGGCATCTGTTGCCCAACTTCATGAGCCATCTTATTGCCTCGGCGACCCTGTCGATCCCGGCGATGATCCTGGGCGAAACCGCGCTGTCCTTCCTTGGCCTGGGTCTGCGCGCGCCTGCGGTCAGTTGGGGTGTCATGCTGAACGACGCGCAAAACCTCGCCAGTATCGAAATTTACCCCTGGACCGCGATCCCGATGCTGCCGATCATCGTGGTGGTTTTGGCTTTCAACTTCCTGGGCGACGGCCTGCGCGACAGCCTTGACCCCTATCACGACTAAAATGGCTCTGGCCGACACCGGACGCGATGGAAATTGCCTTGGGCAGCCATAGAGGTGGGCGAATCAGCCAAAGCGCGGCACAGGAAATGGCCAGGGAGAGCCTCTGCGAGGCAACAGTGGCGGCGCCGGGCGATGTATTGGTTCTGTCAATGTTAACGCTGCACCGGTCTTCAGTGTCCACGCAGTCGAAACAAAGACGGGTGCTGCGCGTGGATTGTGCCGATTTCGACCTGCCAGACCCGCTGAATTGGGCGGAATAGGGCCCCAAGCCGCAAATCGACACCCGTTTTTGCCCAAGTTTCTTCGCGAAAATTCCCCGCGACCCACGCATTTTGGTGCAACATATTGAGAGTGTATTAATGTGTGAGTGGTGATTGGTATGACGAAAGCTTTTGATCCAGAGCGCCAAAGTGCGTCGCCTTTGGTTTTGGACGAACCGACCCCGACATTGTGGAGCGAGCAGGATCGCCGTTTGCGCCCCAGTGCGCTGGACAGTGAAACGGCGCTGGCGTTGGCCTGTCACCTCGGTGATGCCTTTGCCGACGCGCGCAATTGGGATGATCTGTTGAGCGCACTCAGCGCGCGCGATTTCGGGCTTGAGTTTCAGGGCACGCGTCTGGTTTTGATCAACGAACGCACCGGTGTGGCGTTGTGTGCCTGCGCCCGTTTGGGCCACGGGTTCGCCAGCCTTGCGGCGCGCTTTGGCAAACCCAACGTGATCGCACCCTCGGGACGGCTGGTGGTCAAACCGGCCTAACGGTCGTCGCCACCGGGTCCGATATCATCCAGATAGTCTTCGTCGATGGCGCCTTGCACAGCACCCGCCACGGCCTCGCGCTGATCCGGGCTCAGATCGGCGGCTTTGCCATCGGCCAGTCGAACCGTCACCTCGCGGTGGGCAAAGTGGATGCCTTCCTGAGCAAACAGGATGCGGATTTCCTCGTACACTTTCTTGCGCACCAGCCACTGATCGCCCGGTTTGGTCATGAACTTGACCCGGATGATCATGGCGCTGTCCTGCATTTCGATCACGCCTTGGGATTTCAGCGGCTGAATGAAGTTTTCGCCAATCACCGGATCGCTCAATAGCTCTTTGCCCAGGTTCTTGATCAGCTTGCGCACCTTTTCCACGTCGGTGTCATAGGTCACCCGCAGCGGCAGCTTCATGATCACCCAGTCGCGCGAATAGTTGGTCAAGACGGTGATTTCGCCAAAGGGGATGGTGTTGAGCGCGCCCAGATGGTGGCGCAGCTGGAACGAGCGCACCGAGATCTTTTCGACCGTGCCCTTCACCCCGCCAATGTCGATGTATTCGCCTTTGCGAAAAGCGTCATCGACCAGAAAAAACGCGCCGGAAAACACATCGCGCACCAGGGTCTGGGCGCCAAAGCCCACCGCCAGACCGACCACACCCGCACCGGCAAACAGCGGACTGACATTGATGCCAACCTCAAGCAGCGCAATCAGCGCGATGGTCACCACCACAATGGCCAGGATCGCGCCGCGAAACAGTGGCAGCAGCGTGCCCAGACGGCTGGCACTGCCACCCCCGCCCTCATCGCCCAATTCGCCCTCTTCCTCGTCCGGGGCCTCATCTGCGATCTTGCTGTCGATCCAAATGCGAAAGAAATGATAAAGCACATAGCCGATGAACAAGATCACAATCACATCCAGCGTGCGTTCCACGATGGACCCCGACAAAACGGTCTGATCCGGATCCCAAATGCTGAGCATCGCGTAACTGCCCGCCACAAAGGCCAAAATGCCGGCAACCCGGCGCGCCAGATCCTCAAATGTGGCGATCGATTGATGTGACGCCGACACCGGCACCGGTTGGATCCCGTCTTCCTGGGCCTCGGCCGCGGCCAGTTCTGTGTTCAGCCGTTCGACCTGCAATTTGCGGTCGTAAAACCGCTCGATGATGTAGTTGAACACTCCGTAAACCACGATCATCGACAGGAACACCAAATAGGCCCCGGCAATCACCG
>JBGCDD010000161.1:0-31327 GCA_045105075.1 Sedimentitalea sp.
GTCGCAGACGAAATCTGGCTGGGCCTTGCCAAACGCTTTGGCCTCATTTCGCCTCAGCGTGAACTTTTCTCTATCTGAAGGAGAAGTGGAAATCGGCAACGCGTGGTTTGCCGGAGTGTTTACCTGAGTTTCCACAATGAGATGTGTCAGTCTGAAAAACAATGCGAACTCCATTCAAGCAATGACGGCAACAGTTTACCCCATGCGGCGTTTTCGCGCCGGCTGGGGGCGTACGCGCAGTTCGATGTCGTCGTAGATTTTGCCGACGATGTCTTTGCCGGTGGCTTTTTCGACGCCCTCAAAACCTGGTGATGAATTGACCTCGAGCACTTTGGGGCCCTCGGATGAGCGCAGCAGGTCGACACCGGCCATGCCCAGCGAAAAGGCGCGGGCGGCGCGCAGGGCGGTTTCGCGCTCGGTCTTGGTGATGCGGGTGATCGACGCGGTGCCACCCTGATGCAGGTTGGAGCGGAAATCGCCCTCGGCGCCGGTGCGTTTGATCGCCGCGACCACTTTTGAGCCGATCACCAGACAGCGGATGTCTTCGCCGGCGGCCTCTTTGACGAAATCCTGCACCAGAAAGTTGGCTTTGAGGCCGCGAAAGGCCGAGATCACGGATTCGGCTGCTTTTTTGGTTTCTGCCAGCACCACGCCCTTGCCTTGGGTCGATTCCAGCAACTTCACGATCAGCGGCGCGGTGCCGACCAGCCCGATCAGGTTGTTGGTGTCTTTGGGCGAGGCGGCAAAAGCGGTCATCGGCATGCCGATCTGTTTAGAGGCCAGCACCTGATGCGCGTGCAGCTTGTCGCGGCTTGCGGTAATGCCGGCGCTGCCGTTGACGCAAAAGGTGCCGATCGTCTCAAACTGGCGGATCACAGCGGTGCCATAAGGGGTGATGGAGGCGCCGATGCGCGGGATCACGGCGTCATAGCGGGGCAGGCGTTTGCCGTCATAATGCACTTCGGGCGACATCGCGTTGATCGCCATGTAACAGCGTGTTGTATCAATCACTTCAACGGTGTGGCCGCGCGCCTCGCCCACATCCACCAGACGGCGGGTGGAATAATTATCTTCGCGGCTCAGCACCGCGATGCGCAGCGCGCGTTTCGGGGCGGCGGTGCGCATTTTGGTCGAAGAATACACATCATAGCTGAGTTCGGGCTGCAAATGCCGCTCGGTCGGGGTGATTGAAATGTGATCTGTCAGCGCCTGACGGCCCAGCAACATGCGGCTGGTCATATTGGCGCGATTGGTCAGGGTGATCTCGATCGGCCAGCTTTGGCCCGCGACCTCCATCACGGTTTCAATCACGCAGCGCAGTTCAGCTTCGCCATTAGAGGACGTGACCTCGCGCCGGTCCAGCAGATCAGCAGAGCAAGCGATGGCCAGATCGTCGCGCCCGGGCACGGGGTGCACATGAAAGCGCACCTTGGGATTGTCGGTGGCGCCAAAGATTTCAATGTCAGAGGCATGCAACGCCGACGTGCGCGCGCCAGTGTCGACCTTGGTGTTGATCGCAGGCAGGCCGAGGGCGGGCAGGGCCACCCATTCTTCCCATCCAAAGGTAAGATCTGTTGTCATGAGCGCGCCTCGTCCTCTATGTGGTGAAAGCCCAGCATAGGCGGAAACAGCGTGAACACCACCACAGGGAGAGCGGGTTGATGGATTGGAACGACATGGCGACCCAATGGGTGGCGCGCGAAGTCGAGATGGAAGCGATGTTATCCCCCGTGCTAGAGGCGATGATGGCACGCGCCACGGTTGCGCCGGGTCAGCGGGTTCTGGATGTGGGCTGCGGCATGGGGGCCAGTCTTGCGCGGGTGCTCGATCTGATTGGGGCTGATGGAACGGCGACAGGTCTGGACATTTCAGAACGGATGCTGACGCGGGCTGGGCAACGTTTTGAAGGCGCGCCGGTCGAATTGATCGTGGCGGATGCACAAACCCACGCTTTGCCGAGCAGGCATTTTGATGCGGCGGTGTCGTTGTTTGGCACGATGTTTTTTGACGACAGCCAAGCGGCTTTTGCCAATTTGCACAGCGCGATGAAGCCCGGCGCGCAGCTTACCTTTGCCGCCTGGGGCACGCGCCAGGACAATCCATATTTCGGCATGGCCGGCAAGATTGCGATGACACGGCTGGGCTCGGTTCCCAAACCACCGCCCGACGCACCCGGCCCGATGCGTTTTGGCGTGCCGGGGCCTGTGCTTGAGATGCTGGGCCGTGCGGGCTGGCAAGGCGCATCGGTTGATACTGTGGCACTGGCGCTGACGCCGCAAGGCACGCCAGACACAGTGGCCGCCAACCAGATGGAAATTGGCGCGGCGCCGTCGGTGATGGCTGCCAAAGGCGGCACGCCCGAGGATGCAGTGGCGATCCAGGCAGAGTTGGCCGAGGCATTGGCACAGTTTGACACCGAAGACGGCATGCGCGTGCCAGCGGTGATCCACGTTTTTCAGGCAACGGCTTGAACGGGCTTTGCCAAAGTCCGCAGATGGCGCTAGGCGGGCGGGATGGAACAGAAATTTTCGTTTGAATTGGCGGCCACCGACGGGCGTGCGCGCACCGGGGCGATCAAAACGCCGCGCGGCGAGATCCGCACACCGGCTTTTATGCCTGTGGGCACGGCGGCCACGGTCAAGGCGATGCTGCCCGAAAGCGTGGCGGCCACGGGCGCTGATATCCTTTTGGGCAACACCTATCATCTGATGCTGCGCCCCACGGCCGAGCGGATTGCCGCCCTTGGGGGATTGCACAAATTCATGAACTGGGACCGCCCAATCCTGACCGATTCAGGCGGGTTTCAGGTGATGAGCCTGGCTGGTCTGCGCAAGCTCACCGAAGAGGGCGTGACGTTCAAAAGCCATATCGATGGCTCCAAACATGCGCTGACCCCGGAACGCAGCATGGAGATCCAAAGCCTGTTGGGCAGTGACATCGTCATGTGTTTTGACGAATGCCCCGCGCTTCCCGCAGATCGAGACCGGATCGCCACCAGTATGGAGCTGTCCATGCGCTGGGCGGCGCGGTCCAAGGCGGCGTTTGGCGATCGTCCGGGCCACGCGCTGTTTGGCATTCAGCAGGGAGGGTTGGAACAAGACCTGCGCGGCGCCAGCGCGGACGCCCTGCGCGAGATCGGGTTTGACGGCTATGCGGTGGGCGGATTGGCTGTTGGCGAGGGTCAGGAGGCGATGTTTGAAGTGCTGGACTATGCGCCCGACATGCTGCCCACCGACAAGCCGCGCTATCTTATGGGGGTGGGCAAGCCCGATGACATCGTCGGTGCCGTCGCGCGCGGCATCGATATGATGGATTGCGTGCTGCCGTCGCGGTCAGGGCGGACCGGGCAGGTTTTTACCCGGCGCGGCGTGCTCAATATCAAAAACGCGCGCCACGCCGATGATCCGCGCCCGCTGGACGAGGACTGCACCTGTCCGGCCTGTCAGGGCTATAGCCGCGCCTATCTGCACCACGTTTTTCGCGCGGGCGAGATGATTTCGGGCATGCTGCTGACCTGGCACAATCTTCGCTACTATCAGGATCTAATGGCCGAGATGCGCACAGCGATTGCGGCCGGGGTCTTTGACTCCTGGCAAAACGACTTTCATGCCAACCGCGAAATGGGCGATATCGACCCGCTTTAACGCCGTGTGACACGCGCCAGCAGTTGCGCCACCCACGGGCGCAAACGGATGGTGACGCTGGGCCCTTTGGGCGTGCGTGTCGGGACCGGAGGCAGCGGTGCGGACTTGCCCGGACGCTCCATCGTGGTGGCCAGATCAGTCAGGGTTTGCAACGCCTCGGCCGCGATCTCCGCTGGCGGTGTCCAGATTTCGGCGCTCAGCTGGCTCTGCGCGAGGGTCAAATCAGGCGCATAACCGCGCTGGGCGGCAAAGGCACCCGAGCGTTGCTGCCAGTCGCGCAGCAGCGTGGCGCGGTGATCCGGCGACAGCAGACTTGTGTCAGGGGTTTGCGATTTGGGCAGCGCAAAATAGGCCCGCATCAAAGCCGCGCGGCGCGGGGAGTCGGGCACCAGCGCATGCAGCGCCCGGATCAGTTGAATGCTGGTGCGATCCGGGGTGGGATAGCGCGCGACATCACAGACCGCCAGATCGGCAGGCAGGCCGGCAAGGCGCGCGAACTCGGGCCACAGGGCTGCGCCGCGCATGGCATCAAAATCGCCCAATCGCACCGGACCGGCGCCCTCAAACGGAGCCAAAAGCGCCGGGAGATCCAACAGACTTGCGCCGTGATCGACCAGAAACGCTTGGATCGGCTGGGCGCCCATCGGGGCATTGTCGGCCACCCACTCGCGGTAGAATTGCTCGACATAAGCGTCGGGGCGGCGCAGCAGCGCGACCACATCAACCTCGTCAAATCCAGACAGCCGTGCCATCAGGCGGGCGATCAACACGCCGCGATCCGGCGCCGTCGGAAAGGCCATGTTTTCGCAACTCAGCACCACAGTATCGGCGCGGCTGGTGCGAATTTCCTGACCAAGCTGCGCCCAAACCACCGGATCATCGCGCCTGAGCGCGCCGACCAGCCCCTGATGGCCCGGCAAAGCGCCCGCGCGCAGCGGCGCCTCTGGGGCGGACAGTCCGGTTTGGGGCACCAACACACCGCGTTTCAGCAATGCCGCGCGATGGGCCTGCAGGTGGTGTTGGATATACGTCGTGCCGGTTTTATGCAGTCCAATATGCAAGACCAACCGGCGCGCGGCGCGTTTCGGGGCCGCTGGTTTTGCCGTCGACAGCGCGCAGGCCTCGCGCTGGGAGAGGGCCGCGCCAAAATCACCCTCACGCAGAGCGCGGTGCATTTCAAAGAACGCCGCGCGCGTGATCCGCCCCTTGCGCGTGCGCATGCCCACCCGGCTGATCGGCCTCAGCACCGGATCATCGAAAATCGGTTGGCCAAAACTGTCAGCGCCCAACAGCGCGGGGATGCGACGCGCCAGATCGCGATATGTTGGATCATCGTTGGTGTGGATTGCGTCGATCACATCCAGATCCCAGATCAGGCGCGACACAGTGTTGAACAGCTCGCGTTTGTAAAACCGTAGGGGCAGGCGCGCACTGTCGGTTTCGGCCTTGATGTGGGCCATGCACTTTTCCAGCAGCTGTATTTGCAGCACATGAGTATCTGGCGTTGTCGGCGACACCGAGATCGACCCCGTTCGCCCGCGCCAGATCCGGGTCGCGCGCCCCGTGAACGCCATTGAAGCCGCGCGCGTGACGGTTTGCAGCACGAACAGACGGTCCTCAAACCGGGTTTGTTCCGGGTCAAAATGCAGGTCATGCCGGTCTAGAAAATCGCGCCGATAAAGGCTGGACCAGGACGAGGTGATGAACTGGGCTTCCTCAAACTGGCGCAGGCCACGACCGGCGCGCGCCTGCATGAAGAACGCGTCGTCGCGGGGCAAAAGCTGGGGCTTGGGTTGGCCCTGACGGGTGAAATAGGTCGGCGCATGGGTGATGTCGGCGCCATTGGCCTCAGCGACGCGCAAATGATTGCTCAGCCCGGTCAGCGTGTAGTAATCGTCACTGTCGAGAAATCCGATATACTGCCCCGTGGCAGCACCCAACCCGGTGTTTCGCGCCGCCGATAGGCCCAGGTTGCGCGGATGTTCGATCAGCTCGATCGGGTAGGGGCCAGCCAGAGCGTGGATCTGCGCGGCCTCAAACGCCTCGGGGTTGTCATTGACCACAATGACCTGCAGATCGCCAATCCCCTGGCAAAACACCGAGGTCAGCGCCTGGCGCAAATAGGCCGTTTCGTCAAAAAAGGGCAGAATGAGCGTGAGGGTCGACATATGGACAGCGCGGTGCCGGGATCACATGCTGTTCGGCGGGTCTTCGTCATCCGAGTCGATGGCGACAACAACAGCACTTCCGGCCATCAACAATGCGATGATTGCAAAAATTTCCATGCCGAACTCGTCACCTTAACTTCTTTACGCGCCTATAAATACGTCAGCTCAGCAACGCGAGCAAGGGCGCGATTGGTAAACAGGTAAATTGTTGCTGAAAAGCGTCCTTGAATGGGCTCTTTGGACCGCGACCGTCGGATCACCCCCTTGCGTGCGATATCAACCACACGCGCGGCTTTGTGTCGAAACTCAGCCAAACTTGTCACGAATGCGCGACACGAGGGCGCACAAATTCAACAGGCTGATCCAAATTAAGGATTTAGAGAGGTAGATGGCATTGCGACCTTGCCCTTGCTGGCCCCTTTGGTCATCTTAACGCCCAAAACACGTGAAACGGTTGAAATGACCCGGGGTGCGCCCCAGTTTATCAATCATGATCGGAGATGGTCGAGCGTTGCCTGATATCAGGGACCAGTGCCGTCTTGCCAATAATAAGGACAGAGCATGCAAGAGCCCCTTAATTCATCCTACCCGGTTTTGCCGTTGCGCGATATTGTGGTGTTCCCGCATATGATCGTGCCGTTGTTTGTGGGCCGGGAAAAATCCGTTCGCGCCTTGGAAGAGGTGATGGCGGACGACAAACAGATTTTGCTGTCAAGCCAGGTCGATCCGTCCGAGGACGACCCCGCAAGCGAAGGTATCTTCAAGGCAGGTGTTCTGGCCAACGTGTTGCAATTGCTCAAGCTTCCCGACGGAACCGTCAAGGTTCTGGTGGAAGGTCAGGCCCGCGTGCGCATCACCGAATACCTCGAAAACGATAGCTTTTTTGAGGCCCGTGCCGAATATTTGACGGAAATGCCCGGCGATATGGCCACCACTGAGGCGCTGTTGCGCACGGTCGGGGATGAATTCGAACGCTACGCAAAAGTGCGCAAAAACATCCCCGAAGAGGCGCTGACTGCGGTTGGGGAATCCACCGAACCCGACAAACTTGCCGATCTCGTGGCGGGTCATCTGGGCATTGAAGTTGAACAAAAACAGGACCTTCTGGAAACCCTCAGCGTGAGCGAGCGGTTGGAAAAGGTCTATGGGCTGATGCAGGGCGAGATGAGCGTGCTGCAGGTCGAGAAAAAGATCAAAACCCGCGTGAAATCCCAAATGGAGAAAACCCAGCGCGAATACTATTTGAATGAGCAAATGAAAGCCATTCAGAAAGAGCTGGGGGATGGCGAAGAAGGCGCCGGCGAAGTCGCTGAACTGGAAGCCAAAATTGCTGAAACCAAGCTGAGCAAGGAAGCGCGTGAAAAGGCCGATGCGGAGCTGAAAAAGCTGAAAAACATGTCGCCGATGAGCGCTGAGGCCACCGTGGTGCGCAATTATCTTGACTGGATGCTGTCGATCCCGTGGGGCGTGAAATAGAGCATCAAAAAGGATCTGAAACAGGCCCAAAAGGTGCTGGACGACGATCATTACGGGCTCGACAAGGTCAAAGAACGTATTGTCGAATATCTCGCAGTGCAGCAACGCAGCAAAAAGATGAAAGGTCCGATCATGTGTCTGGTCGGCCCTCCGGGTGTTGGCAAAACGTCGCTGGGCAAATCGGTGGCCAAAGCCACGGGGCGCGAGTTTATCCGCATCTCGCTTGGTGGTGTGCGTGACGAAAGCGAAATTCGTGGTCACCGGCGGACCTACATCGGCTCTATGCCCGGCAAGATCATTCAGGCGCTGAAAAAGGCCAAGACCACCAACCCGCTGATCTTGCTGGATGAAATCGACAAGATGGGCCAGGATTTTCGGGGTGACCCTGCCTCAGCCATGCTGGAAGTTTTGGATCCGGAACAAAACAACACGTTTATGGATCACTATCTTGAGGTCGAATATGATCTGTCAAACGTGATGTTCCTGACCACTTCCAACAGCTACAACATGCCTGGGCCTCTGCTCGACCGGATGGAGATCATTCCGCTGGCCGGCTACACCGAGGACGAAAAGCGCGAAATTGCCAAGCAGCATTTGATCGGCAAACAAGTGAAAAACCACGGTCTGAAAGGCAAAGAATTCAGCCTGACTGACGAGGCATTGTCCGAGATCATTCGCACTTATACGCGCGAGGCGGGCGTGCGGAACCTGGAACGCGAAATTGCCAAAGTGGCGCGCAAAAGCCTGACCAAGATCATCAAGAAAGAGGCCGACAGTGTGACGGTCACGGCGGATAATCTGGATGACTTCCTTGGGGTGAAAAAGTTCCGGTATGGACTGGCCGAAAAGGAAGATCAGGTCGGTGTCGTGACCGGGCTGGCCTATACTTCGGTTGGGGGCGAATTGCTGCAAATTGAAGCGCTGCGCCTGCCGGGCAAAGGGCGGATGAAGACCACAGGTAAGCTGGGCGATGTGATGAAAGAATCCATCGATGCGGCCAGCTCCTATGTGCGCTCGATCAGCCCGTCGATCGGGGTGAAACCGCCGCAATTTGACACGCTGGACATCCACGTGCACGTGCCCGATGGCGCCACGCCCAAGGATGGCCCCAGCGCCGGACTGGCTATGGTGACGTCGATTGTGTCGGTGCTGACCAAAATACCTGTGCGCAAAGACATGGCCATGACCGGTGAGGTCAGCCTGCGCGGCAACGCAATGCCCATCGGTGGTTTGAAGGAAAAGCTGCTCGCGGCCTTGCGCGGTGGCATCACAACGGTGCTGATCCCGCAAGAAAATGAAAAGGATTTGCCTGAAATCCCCGACAATGTGAAGGACGGCCTTCGCATTATTCCGGTCAGCCATGTCTCTGAAGTGCTCAAACACGCGCTGGTGTCGGTCCCGACCGAGATCGAATGGGACGAGGCGGCTGAGGAGGCAGCGGCTGCGAAAGCAGCCCTTGCGGCAGGTGGTGCGGCGGCCTCGGCAACAGCGCATTAACCCCTCAAAGGGGCGGCGTGTCGTGCGGCGCCCCTTTGGACTTTGGTGCCATAGACTGGTCAATTCGCGCCAAATGCCCTATACTGTTGCCAAATCAAAAACACTTAGGAGCAGATATGACCACCTCAACCACACCGAGCAAGACCCCGACGCGTAAGACAACCACGCGTAAACCCAAAACAATGCCCACGGCCAAGAAGGTCTTGGAAACAGGGGCCGGTGACGTGCCAGAGGCGGAACAGGTGACACCCACTGTGGTGTCGACCGCGACGCCGGTTGTGGGTCAGGCTGACATGAAAAAGGCCGAGCTTGTGGATCTGGTCGTGGCGCGATCGGGGATCAAAAAGAAATACGCCAAACCAGCGGCCGAGGCGATGCTGGCTGTTTTGGGCGAGGCCATCGCTGACGGGCGCGAATTGAACTTGCAACCCTTTGGCAAGCTGCGCATTAACCGCGCAGAAACCAAGTCGAACGGGCGGGTGATCGTATGCAAACTGCGTCAAAGCCTGGCCAATGGTCCGTCGTCGAAAGACACGCTTGCAGAGCCAGCTGAGTGAGGGTAATACGCCTTTGAATGGGTGATTAGCTCAGTGGTAGAGCGCTTCGTTCACATCGAAGATGTCAGGAGTTCAAATCTCTTATCACCCACCATTTTTCTGGGGCGTCGCCATCGGCTGCGCCCTTTTTTCATGGTGAGGTCACAATGCACTGTCCCGAATTTCTGGTCCTGCGTCACGGTGAAACCGAATGGAACAGGATGGGGCGCATGCAAGGTGCCCTGGACAGCCCGTTGACGCCAAAAGGGCGCCAGCAAGCCGCCCGTCAAGGCGATATCCTACGTCGTTTTGGCACGGCGGATTGGTCATTTCTGTCCAGCCCGCAAGGGCGCGCGCGCGCCACCGCAGAAATTGCGCTGGGGCCAGATGCGGGCATCATCGAAGACGCCCGGCTTGCTGAAATCACAGTGGGTGATTGGACGGGCATCGCGCGCGACACATTGATGGCGCAACACCCGCATCTGTTCGAAAATGGTGATCTGGGCTGGTACGATCATGCGCCCGGTGGCGAAGGTTTGGCCGGTTTGGCCATGCGTTGCGAGTCTTTTTTAAAGCAGCTGCAAGGCCCTTCCGTGATCGTCACCCATGGGATCACCAGCCGCGTGTTGCGCTGTTTTGCGCAGGGTTTGCCTTATGACGCGTTTGAAACGCTGAACGGCGGGCAGGGCGTTGTGTATCATCTGAAGGATGGGGTCAGCACGCTATTGGAGTGATCCTGCGTCGGTTGTGAAATCTCCCAACGTGGCCTGAGCCATGGCCTGCAAGCGGATGGGGTCGCTGGAAAAAACGTGATGCGGCGTGCCGGCGGCGGCCCAGATATGGTCAAAATCTAACAGGCGCGGATCGAAAAAGGCGCGGATCGGGTTCAAATGCCCAATCGGTGCGACCCCGCCAATGGCAAAGCCGGTTTGGGTCCGGATCAGGGCCGCGTCAGCTTTGCCCAAAGGCTCGCCCGTCAAAGCTGCGGCTTTTTGTGGGTCAACGCGGCGCCCCCCGGCGGTCAAAAACAACACCGCGCGTTGGCTGGTCTGGCCTAAAAAAACAATGGATTTGGCGATTTGATCAACGTGGCAACCCACGGCTTGGGCGGCATCTTCGGCCGTGCGGGCCAATGCGGTTTCCTGGATGTTGGCCTCCAGCCCGGCTGCATCCAGTGCGGCGCGCACCCGTTTCAAACTTTTGCTCATGTCGTTGCTGCCCCCAATCGCGCACCCGCAAACTGGCCGAGCCAAAGCGCAAGCGCAACCGCAAGCAGGCAGATGCCAAAGCGCAAGCAGGCAGATGCCAACGCGCAAGCAGGCAGATGATTGACCCCGCGCGCGCGACAGCGCACCTTTGGCGGCGTGACATTCGCCAGTTCCATAACCCGCTTGCCGCGCCCGTTCGATTCGGATCTGGGCCAGGACAGTCTGCGCCTGCTGCCCGAGCTGCGCCCCGAACTGCGCGCGCTGATCCTTGGGACAGCGGGCACCAGCCCCTATCTGAAACAGCTGATTGATCGCGACGGTGCGTGGCTGGCAGAGGCGTTTGACGACAGCGCCGGCGCCGTTGAACGGGTCATTGATAATGTGCGCGCTTTACCAGCCGACCAGCTAAAGCCCGGGCTGCGCCTTGCCAAACGTCGCATCGCCTTGATCAGTGCACTGGCCGATTTGGGCGGGGTGTGGTCGCTGGAACAGGTCACAGGATGCCTGAGCGATTTTGCCGCGCTGGCCTGCGATCTGGCAATCAAGGCCGAGGTGGCGAGCTTGATCAAACGCGGGAAATTGCCCGGGCAGGGACCAGATGATGTGGCGCATGCGGGCGGGCTGGTTGTGTTGGCCATGGGCAAGATGGGCGCGGGCGAGCTGAACTATTCCTCGGATATCGACCTGATCTGTTTGTTCGATGAAACCCGCTATGATCCAGACGACTATCATGTTGCACGCCAGGGATTGGTGCGCGCCACGCGCAATATGTGCGCCATTCTCAGCGATCGCACCGCCGACGGCTATGTGTTTCGCACTGATCTGCGTCTTCGACCGGATCCGGCTGTGACCCCGGTGTGCATGGCCATGGAGGCCGCCGAGCGATATTACGAAAGCCTGGGGCGGACCTGGGAACGCGCCGCTTATATCAAAGCGCGTGCGGTGGCCGGCGATGTGAGGGCGGGGGCCGGTTTTTTAAAAACGTTGCGCCCTTTTGTCTGGCGGCGCCATTTGGATTTTGCGGCCATCCAGGATGCCCACGATATGCGCCTGCGCATTCGCAAAGACAAAGGGTTGGGTGGGCCTTTGACCCTGCCGGGGCACGATATGAAGCTGGGGCGTGGTGGCATTCGCGAAATCGAGTTTTTCACCCAGACCCGACAATTGATCGCCGGGGGGCGCGATACCAGTTTGCGTCTGCGCGATACGGTGGGAGGGCTGGGCGCGCTGGCCGACAAAGGCTGGATCAGCGCCGACGTGGCGTCTCGCCTCAGTGCACATTACCGCGCCCACCGCGATGTCGAACACCGGATCCAGATGATCCATGACGCCCAGACCCACAAATTGCCGCACGCCCCGGAAGAGTTCGAGCGCATCGCCTGTCTGATGGGGCAAGATGCGCAAAGCCTGCGCACCGAGCTGACCGATGGGCTTAGCGAAGTGCATCATTTGACCGAGGGTTTTTTTGCGCCCGACGCAACACCGCCAACGCCGGCCGATGATTTCGACGCCGCGACACTGGCACGATGGCGCAGCTATCCTGCCTTGCGATCCGAGCGCGCGGCTCAGATTTTTGACCGCCTGCGTCCGGAATTGCTGGCGCGTCTGGCGCGCACGGCCCGCCCGGACGAGGCCCTGGTGGCGCTTGATGGCTTTCTGGCTGGCTTGCCTGCGGGGGTGCAGCTGTTTTCACTGTTTGAGGCAAACCCGCAGCTGCTCGATCTGCTGATCGATATTGTCGGCACGTCGCACGCGCTTGCGCGCCATCTTGCGCGCAATTCCGGCGTGTTTGACGCCGTTATTGGGGGGGATTTCTTTGCGCCTTGGCCCGGACAGGCGCATTTGCTGGACGAGTTGACTTCGGTGTTGGCGGGCGAACCGGACTATGAATCGCAACTGGATGCCGCGCGGCGTTGGAAAAAGGAATGGCAGTTTCGCATTGGTGTGCACCATTTGCGCGGGCTGGCCGAAGCCGCACAGGCTGGTGCGCATTACGGCGATCTCGCCCAGGCTGTGATTGCGGCATTGTTGCCCGTGGTCCAAGCTCAGTTCGCGCAAAAACATGGGCCTGCTCCGGGGCGCGGCGCCGCCGTTTTGGGCATGGGCTCGCTTGGGGCGGGGCGGCTGACGGCGACGTCTGATCTGGATTTGATCGTGATTTACGACCCGCAAGGCACCGAGATGTCGACCGGTGCGCGCCCCCTTGCAACGCGGCCCTATTACGCGCGTCTCACGCAGGCGTTGATCACCGCCTTGAGCGCTCCGATGGCGCAGGGGCGGCTTTACGATGTTGATATGCGGCTGCGCCCGTCCGGCACTCAAGGGCCCGTGGCCACCAGCTTGACCAGCTTTTGCGACTATCAGCAAAATCAGGCCTGGCTCTGGGAGCATCTGGCGCTGACGCGGGCGCGGGTGGTGGCCAGTGCTGATCCGGGTTTGAGCCGTGACATCGAAGACTTCCGCCGCCTGGTGTTGCAAAAACACCGCGATCGGCGCGACATGTTCACCAATCTGGGCGACATGCGCGCCCGTCTTGAGCAGGCCAAAACCCCCGACAGCCTTTGGGACGCCAAGACCGGTCCGGGCCGCATGATGGACATTGAATTGATCGCGCAACTGGGCAGTTTGATGGCGGCGCAATCGGGCAGCGACACAGAGCGCACCGATGTCGGGGCCGGGCTTGAGGCGGGCGTCGCTTGCGGCTGGATTGAGGTCGCGGACAAGGCGGTTCTAGCCACAAACTACGATCTATACTGGCGCGTACAGACAGCAGCGCGGCTGTTGTCGGCAGGGCCATTGAAATGGGAACAGATGGGCGAAGGCGGAGCCAGATTTTTGTGCAGCAGTGCGGGTTTCGACAGCCTCGAAGCACTGGAAACCGCGCTTTTGGCCGGTTACGATGCAACCGCTGCGGTGATTGTACGCCTGTTGGACGGGGCGGCTGCACCATGAAAGAAACCTCGCCGCTGGACCCAAAAGGCTTGATCTATGAGGCCTATCAGATCGAAGGTATCACCCCGGCTGAATGCCGCAGTATTTTCCTGGACTGGGCGCTGAGCCTGCCGGTTGAACAAGACACCAATGTCGCACTTGGCCAGCTGATTGAACGCTACGGCCAAAATGCGCCCGAGCATCCAATGACAGACGTGATGCGCCAGGGTCAAAGCAGGTTGGCAGCGCCAAGGCGGCGCGGCGGGTGGCGCAGTCGTCCGCGCAACTGAGCCAGCGAACGTCTTAACTGTGTCTCAAAATTGCCTTAATTCGGTGCCAGTGCAGGATTGTATCTAATTCAGGTCAAATTGGCCCGAGCGCAGGAGACCGTCCATGCCCCGTCTTTTTACCCTATCACTGATCGGTGCTGCCTTGACGGTGTCCGGGTGCGGCATGTTTGACTTTCCGACACGCAACAAAGCCTTTGAAACGCCGGTTGGCTCTGCGATTGATGTGCCCGCTGGCTATCAGCCGGTGCCTGGATCGGTTGCCGAAACCGTCGTTGCCGCGTCTCAACTGACAGGCCAAGCTGTGTTACCCGGCAAATCACCTGTTCGGGTGCGCAATGTCACAGTGACCGTACCGCGCGAGCTGAAAGTATCAGAATCAAATGGTTACCTGCCACGCGGCGACATCGTTTGGCGCGGTGACCCCCCCGGTGATCGCTACGCCCAAGTGCAAACCATCGTCAGCGATGCGCTGACAAAAGGCGTCGAAGCGCTTGATGGCGCCAGCGAAGTTGATGTGGCAGTCCAGGTTGAAAAGTTCCACGCCCTGACCGAAAAGGCCCGCTATACCACCGGCGGCGTGCACGCGATCACTTTTCTTTTGTCGGTCACGGATGCTCAGACCGGCCAGTTGGTTGTGCCCACACGCAGCGTGCGCGCCGATCTGGATGGCTATGGCGGCGAACAGGCGCTGCGGGCAGAAGCGCGTGGTGAGACGCAGAAAGTGCGCATCACAGCCCACCTGCAAGAGGTTATTCGTCAGGAACTGACCCGGCCGGAGGGGTACAAAAACACCCGGCTCGGCGTGATCCAGGCGCTAAACTACCAGTAAGGGTTTCGCCCCCCGGCGCATCTGGCTATGAGGGCGTCATGTCAACACCCTCACAGCCGCGCGCCACTGTGCGCCTCAAGCCAAAAATCCAGGCCCGCAATTTGCGCCATGGGTTTCCCTGGGTCTATGCCTCTGATCTGGTCACCGACCGACGCACCCGGGCCTTGTCGCCCGGAACGCTGGCGGTGCTCGAAGATTCCGAGCGTTCGCCGCTGGGGTTGGTGGCGTTGAACCCGGACTCTAAACTGATCTGTCGTATGCTGGATCGCGATCCGACAGCGGTGCTTGATGAAGGTTGGTTTCACGCCCATCTCACCCGCGCGCTGGCGCTGCGAACTCAGCTGTTTGACGCCCCGTATTATCGTCTGATCCATGCCGAGGCCGATGGTATGCCCGGTGTGATCATCGACCGGTTTGGCGATATCTGCGTGATCCAGCCCAATGCAGCCTGGGCCGAAAACCATCTTGACCCATTGGTTGCGGCGCTGGTCGCTGTGACCGGGGTAAGCTGTGTTTTGAAAAACGCCGGAGGGCGCACCCGCACTCTGGAAGGGCTGGATGACAAGGCGGCGGTGTTGCACGGGACCGCGCCCGACGCGCCCGTGCCTGTGGTGATGAACGGTGCAACCTACATGGCCGATCTGTTGGGCGGTCAAAAAACCGGATTGTTCTTTGATCAGCGCCCAAATCACGCCTTTGCGGCGGGTCTTGGTCGGGGCGGCGATGTGCTGGACGTGTTTTCACATGTGGGCGGTTTTGCGCTTGCGGCTATGGCGGCAGGCGCGCGTTCTGCTGTGGCTGTGGACGGTTCAGCGCCAGCGTTGACGCTGGCTCAGGGCGGCGCTGACGCAATGGGGATTGGTGCGTTTTCCACGCGTCAGGGCGATGCGTTCGATATTTTGGGAGCTATGGCGGATGAAGACGCGCGCTTTGATCTGGTGATTTGCGATCCTCCGGCTTTTGCGCCTTCAAAACAGGCACTTGAAGCGGGTGTGCGCGCCTATGAACGCCTTGCCAGACTGGCGGCGCCATTGGTGCGTGAGGGTGGGTATCTGGTGTTGTGCTCATGTTCGCATGCCGCCGATCTGGCGCGGTTTCGCACCGCCTGCGTGCGTGGAATTGGCCGCGCCGGGCGCAGTTCGCAATTGCTGCACACCGGGTTTGCGGGGCCCGATCATCCGATGCACCCGATGCTTGCCGAAAGTGGCTATCTCAAAGCGCTGTTTTTCCGGCTGTGAAAATCGTCATCGACACCTGTGTGTTGTTTCCAACGGTGATGCGGGAAATGGTGTTGGGGGTGGCCGCAACGGGCGCTTTTGAACCGGTCTGGTCCGCACGCATTTTGGAAGAATGGGCGCGCGCCGCGCACAAACTGGGCCCGACCGGCCCGGCTCAGGCGCGCGGTGAAATCGCGCTGATGTCCGCGCGTTGGAGCAATGCAGAAACGGCGGTGCCGCCCGGTCTTGAGGCGCGGTTGTGGTTGCCCGACCCTGCGGATGTTCATGTGCTGGCCTTGGCGGTGGCCAGCCCGGCGGATGCAATCATGACATTGAATGCAAAGGATTTTCCGCGAAATATCCTCGCCGAAGAAGGCTTGCTGCGGGTTGATCCCGACACCCATCTTTTGCATGCGTTTCAGGCAAATCCTGACACAATCAAAGCGGTTGGCACAACGGTTCTGGGTGAAGCAAATCGCCTGTCTGGTCAGGAGTGGGAGATGCGCGCTTTGCTGAAAAAAGCCCGCCTGCCGCGACTGGCCAAGGCACTGACGGCGACTTAGAGGATTTGGGGGCCTGGATCACCGAACGCGGCCTGTCATCATAGGTACCAACACGTGGTTTGATCGAAACCGTTCCGGTTATTTGTCGAAATGTTTCAAGCTTTCCAGCGCGCGTCGAGATTTTCCAACGCCTCAATCCGTTTTTCGGTTTTGGGGTGGCTCATCAACCAGGCCGGGGCCATGCCCGCGCGCGACTGTGTCAGCTCTTCGAGTTTGCGAAACAGCGAGATTTGCGGCTCTACGCCAATCCCGGCTTTGGTCAACAAAGCGGCGGCATAGGCGTCGGCCTCAAATTCATCCGCGCGCGACAGCCCGGCCGCCAAAAGCGAAGTCAGAAAATTGGCGATCCACACGCCGATCACCGGGATAAACCGCCCCAGAATCATGATAAGCGCCGTGCGCAGCGCGTTTTGGCCAGCGAAATCGGTCATCCGCCGTTTTGAATGCCCCAGCGCTACATGGCCCAATTCATGCGCGATCACACTCGCCATTTCTTCGCCCGACACATCGCCGTTTTGAAACTTGCGGTAAAATCCCCGAGTGATGAAAATCCGCCCATCCGGCGCGGCCAATCCATTTACCGGGTCGATTTCGTAAATATAGACAGGGATACGATCGATTTCGAGGCTCGCAGCCAGTCGATCCGTCAAACGTTTCAGGCGAGGGTCGGCCAGCTCGGTGGATTTCTGGTCCAGTTCGCGATGCGAGCGCCAGACCGAAAATCGATACATCACAATGCCATAAACGATGGCGAGCAGTATGGGCGTGAACTTGATCATGATTTACATATGGGGTGCGGCTGCGGCGCGGCAAGGGGGCTCATGCGTCCCAGCGCACCGGAACGCGCAACGGGCCTCGAAAGGCCCAGCCGGTAAAGGGCACATCGCCGTCGAGGCGGAGGTTTTTCAACTGCGCAAACGCCATCGGCAGGGCGACTTCGGCGATCAAACAACGCGCCGCTGCAGCGCCTGCGCAAAAATGCGGACCCGCGCCAAAACTGATCGCGGGCTGGGTGTTGCGGGTGATGTCAAAACGGTCGGGCATGTCAAAATGAGCCTCGTCCCGGCAGGCTGAGCTGAACATCAAAAACACGCGGTCTTCGGGTTGGAACGTCACATCACCTACTTGGTCGGCGCGTGCCACACGCCTTGGTGACATGCCGATGGGCGACATCCACCGGGCATATTCGGAAAACGCATCCGAGAAACTGGCCTGCCCGGACTGGATCAGCGTCAGTTGGTCAGGGTGGGTCAAAAGCGCCCAAATGGTGCCCGCAATCGCGTCGCGTGGTTCGTTTTGCCCGCCCGAGATGATCAGTTTGATGTTGGCGCGCGTGCTTTCAAGGCTCATCCCGCCGGCAATCTGCACCGCCAGCGCGGATTTGGCGGGCGGGTCGGCGCGCTTGGCATCGATATGGGCGTCGATCAACTGGGTGGCGGCGTTGCAGGTTTGCGCAATCTGCGCCACGCCCGCGTAGTTGGCGCAGCCATCGATCATCGCCTGGCTGACATGATCCATCTCGGGCGCGCTCATCTCTGTCAGCCCGGTGATCGCCTTCAGCGCCTCCGCCGAAACCGGCATGGCGAAATCGCGCACCAGATCGCCGCGACCCAAAGGCACAAGATCATCCAGAATGCGGGCCGCTGCGTGTTCGAAGATCGGTTTCCAATGGGCCTGTACGGTTTTTGGGCTGAGCGCGGGGAACAGGATACGGCGTTCGTTCATATGCGGTGCGCCGTCTTTGCGCATCATGTTTTCGCCCATCAGCTGGGTCATTAACCCATCGGGCTGCAGGGATGAAAACACATCAATGCGCTTTTCCTGTTGGTGCACATCATCGCGCCGGGTGATCAGTGTGGCGCCCAGCTGCGGCACAAATGTGATCGCAGCATTGGCGCGCATGCGGGCCAGATCCGGGTAGGGATCGGCGGTGAAGGCGGGCAGGTCGATATCGGTGTGGGGCGCGTTTGACATGGTTCCACGCTAGGCGCGCGCGAGCGGTTTGAAAAGCGTTACCGCGTCAATTCGCGCATCCCGCTTTCCAGTCCACGCAGAGTCATTGGCACCATCCGGTCCTCAAAAATCTCTTGGATCATCTGGATTGAATGGGTGTAGTTCCAGTATTTCTCCGGGATCGGGTTGATCCACAGGCGCGAGCTCCACTGATCGCGCGCACGCTGCAACCAGACCTGACCCGCCTCGGCGTTCCAATGTTCGTTGGCGCCACCGGGATAGGCGATTTCATAGGGCGACATGCTGGCGTCACCCACAAAAATACATTTGTAATCAGGACCATAGGTTCGCAACACTTCATGCGTCAGGATCTGCGCGTCCCAGCGGCGCTTGTTGTCACGCCAGACGCCTTCATACAAACAGTTGTGAAAATAGAAGTATTCCAGGTGCTTGAATTCGGCCCGTGCGGCGGAAAACAGTTCCTCAACCACTTTGATATGAGGATCCATCGACCCGCCCACATCGAGAAACAACAGCACTTTGACAGCATTGCGTCGCTCGGGTCGGACTTTGACGTCAAGATAACCGTTTTCTGCGGTTGAGCGAATGGTGCCGTCCAGATCAAGCTCTTCTGCAGCGCCTTCGCGGGCCCAGCGGCGCAGACGTTTCAGCGCGACCTTGATGTTGCGTGTGCCCAACTCAACCGTGTCATCCAGATTGCGGAATTCGCGCTTGTCCCACACCTTGGTGGCGCGCTGGTGACGGCTTTCTTTTTGCCCGATCCGCACGCCTTCGGGGTTGTAGCCATAGGCGCCAAAAGGCGAGGTGCCGCCAGTGCCAACCCATTTGTTGCCACCCTCGTGACGCCCCTTTTGCTCTTTCAGACGCTCGCGCAGGGTCTCCATCAGCTTTTCAAAGCCGCCCATCGCCTCAATCTCGGCCTTTTCTTCGGCCGACAGGTGCTTTTCCGACATCTTGCGCAGCCAATCGGCGGGAATGTCGACTGCGTCCATCACCTGTTCAAAGCTGATCTCTTCCAGGCCCTTGAAACTATGGGCAAAAGCCTGGTCGTATTTGTCGATGTTGCGCTCGTCCTTAACCATGGACACGCGGCCCAGATAGTAAAACGCTTCGACATCATAGGTGGCCAATCCGCGCTTCATGCCCTCAAGAAAACTCAGATATTCGCGCAATGACACCGGCACACCGGCTTTGCGCAGATTTTCAAAGAAGGGCAGGAACATGGGCTAGACCGCGGCGCGATGGATGATGATTGTTGCTATCATTCCCAGCAGGCCCAAAGCAATGCCATAGCCGGCCGCGTATTGCGCCATATCCAGCGGCTTGCCGCCGCGTTTGCGCGCTGTCATGGCGCCCAGTCCTGCGCCCAACATGGCGCCTCCGATGACCAGCATTTTGCCCCCTCGGGTCAGTGTCAACTGCGGTTGTTCAACGGGCTCAGCGCTGCGATCTCGCGCATTTTTGCGCGCACGGCCCAGTCCGAGCCAAACCCGTATCTCGCCCATCCCACACTGTCCAGTCTGACCCGACGTGCCAAATCGCTGCGCCCTGTCAGATCCAGCGCTTCGGCCTTCAACAGCATCAACGTGGACAAAAGTGCTGCGTTCTGCGAGCGCGCCGCGATGGGCAATTGCGGGTCGATCTGGCGCAAAGCGGCGACCCCGTTGCCCAAAGCAATCGCATAAGCGGCGGTTTGTGTGGTGATGTAGGCGCGGTGCAAATCGGTGCCCGGGGTGCGGGCCAGATAGCTGAGTGCGGTTTTATATTGATCCTGCGCCAGGGTCGGATTGTAGGACTGGATCATGCGCCCTTGCATGTAATGGCTAAACGCGCGGCGGTGATCGACCCAACCCTGCTGGGCGGCGGTGCGCGAGGCTTGCTCGGCTGCCGCGCGGCGCGCGGTGTCGCTCGAGCCGGGGCCAAGCGCGGTTTGCACATTGCCAATCCAGCTGCGCGGCGTGGGCTGAATGGGGCTGCTGGCGCGGCGCTGACCTGCGGGGTTCAGGCGGGCCAATATGGCGGGCAGGCGGTCGGCCACCTGTTGTTTGCTCATGCCGCTGCGCAGTTCCGGCGCATAGGTGGCACGCAATATCAGCATGTCAAACCCGGTCAGAACGGTGTGCACATTGTCATCGTTGAACACAGAATCGGGCAGGCGATAAAGATCATTCAGCGGCCCAATCGCCTGCGCCAGTTCTTCGTGCAGGCAATCGCGCACCTCTTGCGGGCTGGCATCATGGGGCAGGAAAATGCCCAGCCGCGTGCGCGTTTCCAGCAACGACCAGTTGGTTTTGGCTTTGCGCCGGTCGCGGCGGAATTCCGACAGGCTTGAAACATTGGGCACCACGAAACAGGCGGCCTGTGGCAAAGCGCGGCGGATGTCGGCGCGCGATACGGCCTGAATCGTTACGTTGGCCTGGCCGTCTTTGACCTGACGAATGTCGATCCCGGCCTCGCCGCGCAACCGGCGGATCAGCGCGGTTAGATCAGGCGCCAGGCTGACGGGGGGCTTGCCGGTGACGCGCACGGTGATGGGTGTTTCAAACCGGGTCAGCGCGGGCAGGGGGCGCCCGCTTTCCAGCTCAAAGTGCAATTCCAGAAAATCCGCGGCGATATTGGCGTTGGAATGGACCGGCAGCGACGGGCGCGGCGTGCCAAACACCTTCATCGGCGGCAGCGTGGTATCGGCAATCTGGGCGCGCGTGGGCACATCCTGTTGGGTCGTGCTGGCACAACCGGCCAACGCCAGCGCCGAAAGCAAAAAGGCAAAACGGATCATGGTCGGGAATATCTTATAAAGGGGCTGAGCTTTCCGATGCGGTCGTAAAGCTGGCGCGCGGTGTGATTGAAATCTTGCGTCATCCAATAAACGGACGGAGTGCCATTGGCGTCGGCGGCGGCATAAACCGCTTCGATCAATGCACGACCCACGCCGGTGCCACGCACATCGGGGCGTGCGTATAGGTCCTGAAGATAACAGACATTGTTGATCGTCCAGGCGTGACGGTGAAACAGGTAATGCGTCAGCCCAACCAGTTTGCCGTTCTGTTCGGCCACCAGGCAGGTAAAATCTTGCGGATCCGCGCCCAAAAGTCTCGCAAATGTTGTGTCATAAACCTCATCCGAGACGGAGGTTTCATAAAACACCAGATAGTCGCACCACAATTGCGCCCATTCCGGGCGGTCGGTGGCGCGCACAGGGCGGATCAGGGTTTGGGGTTTTTCAGACATAGGCTCCACACTGGCGGAGGCTGTGAAAAGGCTCAAGCATAATTCCGCTGCGCCGGTTTTCCTGTCCAATTTCGGCAACAGTAAGGCGAGCGCAATTAATTTTGTCGCCAATTGCGAAACATCGCAAAAAAGCTGCGTCTTTGTGATGTGAGCCACAGATTAAGGCGGCAGGTCGCGCCAAGGTGGTCTCAGATGATATGGAGGCACTCACAAAATGGCAGACAAACGCGCAAAACCCGATCTGAGCGAACGCTGGTGGAAACAGGCCTGGCCGATCGATGGCAAGGCCCCCGAATTTGCCAAAGTGACCAATGCCATCAAAGCCTACAAGATCGCCAAGCGCGGATTGTCACAATCTGAATTGATGCGCACGCTGGACGAACTGGATGTTGCGCTGGTGATCAGCGAGGTCAAATCGCGCAAGGATCTGGCAGGGCTGGATGCAAAAACCAAACCCATGTTTGGCGACGATATCAAAGCCGTGCGCAAAATCTTGGCCGCCCAAATGGGCGATGCGCAGCGGGTGGGGGACGCCCAGGAGCTTGTCTACAGCCGCAACATCGGCCCCGAATTGATGTCGCGGTTCAAGAAACTGGGCGACAACAAAATCAAATTTGGTGCCATCCAGGTCGATTTCAAATTGCTGGTGGCCGTGGTGAACGAAATCAAAGCCAAGGGCGGAGATTCGTTTTTGAGCCGGGCCTATAGCGATCTGGTGAACGACCATATCGGCCAGATCGAAAAGGCAGTGCGCGCCGATTACGTTGAAATCTTCAACGGCGATGATGTGAAGGCGGCGGCGTTTATCAAAAAAACCGTCGACGGCGAAATGGTCAAATTGCACAAGGCCGCTTTGAAAGTGCCGACAAATGTGCTGCGCAAATTGGGGATCTACGGCGATATCGAAAAAACCTATGCGGGACGCATCGCCAAAAAGGTTGGCAAGACCGCAGTCAGTTCGGTGTCGGCGGTGGGGGCAGGGGTTGGCATTTTGTTGCCAGGCACGCCTGCCTTTGCCATCGTGGGGTGCTGTTTGGCCTCGGCTGCGGCGCTGCGTGACATAGCTGATTTGGCCATGACACTAGAGCAAAAAGCATGCGTTTTGGGCAAATATCTCAAACCAGTCGCGACCAACCTCAAACGCGCCACGATCAAAGCGGGGAGTGTCGAATTCAGTGCCGCCCTTGGCAATGAATTGCTGGGTGTGGATGTGTTCCCGACCCTGAAAAAGGCAAAAACGGATTTCAAAGACATCGAAGAGGGCGTGCAAATTCTGATGCACCGGCTCGGCGTCAAACAAAAGAAGACGCTGGAAGCTTTGGCCGCGCATGACGAAATGCTCAAGAACGTTAAGAAAAAGATGGCCGAAGCATCGGCCGGCGCGGCTGGTGGCCCCTTGATCAAGGCGCAAAAAACGGCGCTGCTGCAGGCGCACAAAAACACGGTGAAGGCCGGCAAAATCCTGCAGGATCTGGCGTCAAGCACCAGCAATATGATGGCGCGCGGGATAAAGCTGGAAAAGAAATGCGATAAATTGCTGGCCGAGCTCAAACGTCTCGACGGGTTTGAGAGCAAAGTCAAAGGCGTTCAGAAAGCCGCCGATTGGATTGGCATTGTCAAAACGCTGGCGGTGGGCATCTCGGGAGTGGCGGATGCTGCCACCTTCACCGAATGTGGCAAGATTTACAGCGATGCCCAACGCTATGGTGCGGTTGCCAATTCAGGCGCGGCGCTGGCCAAAGACATTGGCCAGCTCGCAGTGGATAGATTAAGCGGTTAACGCTGACCCCGGGCCATAAAGGCCAGACGTTCGAACAAATGCACGTCCTGCTCGTTCTTGAGCAGGGCGCCGTGCAGTTTCGGCAGCGCATTGGCGCCGTCACGCTTCAGATCTTCTGCCGTCAGGTCTTCGGCCAGCAATAGCTTGAGCCAGTCCAATACTTCCGAGGTCGACGGCTTTTTCTTCAGGCCCGCCGTTTCGCGCAGCTCAAAGAACTGGGTCAGCGCGGTGGTCAGCAAGCCCTCTTTGATGCCGGGGTGATGCACTTCGACAATCTTGCGCATCGTCGCCTCATCCGGGAATCGAATATAGTGAAAGAAACAGCGGCGCAAAAACGCATCCGGCAATTCTTTTTCGTTGTTCGAGGTGATGATCACCACGGGGCGGTTGACCGCTTTGATCGTCTCGCCGGTCTCGTAGACAAAGAACTCCATCTTATCGAGTTCCTGCAGCAGGTCGTTGGGGAATTCGATGTCGGCCTTGTCGATCTCATCGATCAGCAGAACCACCTTTTCACCGGCCTCGAACGCCTCCCACAGCTTGCCCTTTTTGATGTAATTCTTCACATCCTGCACGCGGGCATCGCCCAATTGGCTGTCTCGCAACCGGCTGACCGCGTCATATTCATAAAGCCCCTGTTGCGCGCGGGTGGTGGATTTGATGTTCCACTCGATCATGCGCAGCCCAAGTGCGTCGGCCACCTGCAACGCCAATTCGGTCTTACCGGTGCCCGGCTCGCCCTTGACCAGCAGCGGACGCTCCAGCGTGACCGCTGCATTGACCGCAATTGTCAGATCTTCGGTGGCCACATAATCTTTGGTGCCTTGAAATTTCATGTCATTCCAATCTTTTAATTGTCGTGCCCGTGCCTTTGGGCAACCCTTTGTTCGTTGTGCCCGTGCAATCGGGATTAGCCGGGTTTTAGCCCAAGGTGGACGCTATTGTGTAGTGACATTCTCAGATGTGTCGGATAAACGCTGCGGCAGTGGGGAGCCAGGGGTCTAGGATTGTTTTTATGACTGACGTTGTTGGCCAAACCGAGGGAGCCGATATGAAGCAGGATGTGTTTCTGCCGGACGACTATCGACCGGCTGAAGATGAACCCTTTATGAGTGCGCAGCAGATGGAATATTTCCGTCGCAAGCTGCTGAACTGGAAACAGGAGCTGCTGGCGGGCAGCCGCGACACAATCGAAGGTCTGCAGGACGGCACGCGCAACATCCCAGATGTTGCCGACCGCGCCAGCGAAGAGACCGACCGGGCGCTGGAATTGCGCACCCGGGATCGACAGCGCAAACTTGTCAGCAAGATCGACAGTGCGCTGCGGCGTTTGGATGAAGGTGAATTTGGTTATTGCAGTGTGACCGGCGAGCCGATTTCGCTCAAACGGCTGGATGCACGCCCGATTGCCACGATGAGCCTTGAGGCGCAGGAACGTCACGAGCGGCGCGAGAAAGTGCACCGCGACGAATGACCCCGCGCCAGGATTGGCACAGATTGAAAAACGCCGGGGCCGAAAGCCGCGGCGTTTTTTTCGTTAACGGTGAGGGTTGGCATGGATCTCAACGGGCTCGACATTGCGGTGATTGGCGGGGGCATCGCCGGGCTGGCCTCGGCGCTGTGCTTGCGCCAGCGCGGCGCCAACGTCGCGGTGTTCGAGCAGGCCGAGGCGATCACCGAAGTCGGCGCGGGGTTGCAAATCACCCCCAATGGCGCAGTGGTTTTGAATGCGCTGGGGTTGGGCCCTGATTTCGCGCGCATTGCTTTGCGTGCCAAAGCCGTTGTGTTGCGTGATTATCGCCGTCGCAGCGACGTCTTGCGCCTTGATTTGGCCCGGCTGGCCCCCGATCAGGTCTACGGCTTTGTACACCGCGCCGATCTGATTGATGTGCTGGCCGATGCGGCGCGCGCGGCGGGCGTGTCGCTGCATTTGTCCAGCACGGTACAATCTGTGTCTGATGCACCGCGTCCGCAAATCGCTTGTGCAAATGGCACCCGTCACAGCGCGGATCTGGTGATTGGTGCCGACGGCGTGAAATCTGTGCTGCGCGGTGATTTGAACGGCACTGCGGATGCACGGTTTACCGGGCAGGTCGCCTGGCGCGCGCTGGTGCCGGGGCGTCCCGACATGGTGCCCGAAGCGCAGGTTTTCATGGGGCCGGGGCGGCATCTGGTGGCCTATCCTCTGCGCGACGGCGCGCTGATCAACCTTGTTGCGGTTGAGGCTCGCCGCAGCTGGGCCGCCGAGGGCTGGACCCATTTCGATGACGCTGCCAATCTGCGCGCGGCGTTTTCGCGCTTTGGTCCTGCGGCCCAAGATCTGTTGCAACAAGTTGAAAACCCCGGCCTTTGGGGCCTGTTCCGCCATCCCGTCGCGCAAAACTGGCACGCGGGCGCGCGCGTGCTTGTCGGGGATGCGGCCCATCCAACGCTTCCGTTTCTGGCGCAAGGCGCCAACATGGCTTTGGAAGATGCGTGGTGTCTGGCGGCCTCGATTGCGCAGGGCGCGTCACTGGAGCAGGGGTTGTCCCGTTATCAAACCCGCCGCCAGGACCGGGTCCGCCGCATCATCCGCGCGGCCAATGGCAATGCGTGGAAATACCACCTGATCAGCCCGATCCGCGAACCGGCGCATTTTGTGATGTGGCTGGGCGGCAAAATCGCGCCCGCCCGCATGGTGGGTCAGTTCGACTGGCTCTACGGCTATGACGTGACCGCTGTCTAAAGGTCGAGCTCGACCCAAATCGGCACGTGATCCGAGGGTTTTTCGCGCGCGCGGATATCCTTGTCGATCTGACAGTCCAGCAGCAGATCCGCACAAGGCGGGGTCAGCAGAAAATGGTCAATGCGAATGCCGTCATCGCGATTCCACGCCCCAGCCTGATAATCCCAAAAACTGTAATGGCCCGGTCCAAAGGTGCGCGCCCGGAACGCATCGGTAAAGCCAAGGTTCACAATCTCGCGGAACGCTGCGCGGCTTTCGGGTCGAAAAAGCGCGTCCTCGCCCCAGGCTTCGGGGCGGCGTGCGTCTTCGGGTTGCGGGATGATGTTATAGTCGCCGGCCATCAGGGCGACCTCTTCGCTGGCGATCAACGCGGCGGCGCGCGCCTTCAAACGTTTCATCCAGGCCAGTTTGTAGTCATATTTTGGCCCCGGCGCCGGGTTGCCATTGGGCAGATACAGCCCGCAAATCCGCACCGCCTGTTTGCCCACCACGGTCGCCTCGATCCAGCGCGCCTGTTCGTCGCTGTCATCGCCGGGCAAACCGCGCGTGACATCCTCAAGCGGCAGTTTGGACAGAATGGCGACCCCGTTAAAAGACTTCTGACCGTGCGTTTCCACCGAATATCCACGATCCTCGAACAATTCGCGCGGAAATCCGTCGTCGACTGACTTAATTTCCTGCAAAACCACAACATCTGGCTGTGCTTCGTCCAGCCAATCGGGTAAGGCCTGCGCCCGAGCCTTGATCCCGTTGATGTTGAAACTGGCGATTTTCATGGCGATCTCATTTCTTGCACAGGCAGGTCAGGACAGGTGTCATACCGTGTCGTGATCTATCGCCCAAGGCGCGCGTCAGAGCAAGTCAGTGATCGCACCATTTGGGCGCCAATTGGCGTCAGGGCGAATCGTTTTTGGGTCGTGCTGTGCTGTGATTCGGTCAGGTTGATCCGCCAAATCGCTGATTTATGGCTTGTTTCGGGTGCTAAATTAACCTGTGGATAAGTATTTTTGCGCGGGATTGTGTCAACACGTTAAGGTTGAGTGTCATCCGCTTGGCCAGCGCTCTTCATGTGGATAACTCGGCTAAGACACCCCAATTAGTAGAAAAAATGCTTTTCGATTCAGCCTTTGGGTGCAAGCCTGAGAGCGTTATCTTCTTCAATTTGGGAAATTAAGCCATGAATGCTAAACGCAAAGTTAACGACTTCACCAGTATCGTTTCCAACATGGAAACAACCAATATCTTTGATGGCGACGCAACAGCGCTCTTTTCGTCAGGTTCGGCCCCAATCTGCGCAACAGACGCGTTTTCGGGCGATCACACGGCCCTGTTCTCGTCCGGCTCCGCACCTCAGATGCGCGCAACTGCCATCACCGGCGACGCCGTCGAAATGTTCTCGTCCGGGTCCGCGCCCAGCACATCGCAAACTGCTTTGACAGGCGATCTGGTACACATGTTCTCGTCCGGCTCCGCACCCGTCGCCAGCGGCGATGTCACGACTGGTGAGGGCACGCAGATGTTCTCGTCCGGTTCTGCGCCTGTCGCCAGCGGCGATGTCACGACTGGTGAGGGCACGCAGATGTTCTCGTCCGGTTCTGCGCCTGTCGCCAGCGGCGATGTCACGACTGGTGAGGGCACGCACATGTTCTCCTCCGGTTCCGCACCTGTCGCCAGCGGCGATGTCACAACAGGTGAGGGCACGCAGATGTTTTCATCTGGCTCGGCGCCGAAAGTCGCCAGCGTGGCAACACTGGGTGATCGCACCGAGATGTTTTCCTCGGGCAGCTAAGCGCTTGGGACCCATCTGAAGTTGGATACGGGGCGTTCAGGGGACGCCATTTGAAAAGGGAAACCACATGTCAAATGTCATTCGTCTGAACGTTCCGTCCCAGCGCCAGTCGCAAGGCGACCGGCACGCCGCTTTGATTGCCAGTTTTGCCCAGCATCGCCGATTTGGAGATGATGTGTTCTGGCTCAAGGAAAACGCCGAACTGTTGAATATCCTTGAATGCACCGGAACCAAGCTGGCGCCTGACGCGCTGGCTCCGTTCGAGGGCTACTACAAACATGTTGAGAAAAGGTTGGGGTTTTTCCCGCAATATTACCGATTTTTGCTGTCGATTTGCCTTGATTTGGAAGATCTTGGCCTGACCACCGCTGGATCTTCGGGCACCAAAGGCGAGACATTGGTTCGCTGGGCCGCCCGCGAAGGTCTGGCTGAAGCCGAGCTCTCCGATTTGCAACGCGCAGAAGCTCGCCGACTGATGATGCGTCGCGGCGTTGATCCGTTTCCAGACGACGCCGGCCTGAGCGCGCGCCTGCATCGCTTCATCAACCGCTCTGACACCTTTGCGATGCCCAACAAAAAGGCCGCCTATGAACTGACGCATATCGTGTTTTACCTCAGCGAATATGGCCGGCGCGATCCTGGGCTGAGCAGCGCCGCTCTGACAAGTTTGGAATTCGCCGGGATCCTCGCCTATTTGGATCAAAACGCTGATTTGCTTGCCGAAATCTGTATTGCGATGCGCTTTGCTGGCGCGACGCCTTCGCAGATCTGGGAGGATTGGCTGGAACGTGAAACCCACTGTTTCGAGCTTGAGACCGGCCCGACCGCAGGCACCAGTGACGACTATCACGACTATTTCGTGTGCAACTGGCTGATGGCCGCCTCTGGGCGCGATGCCTTTGTCAAAGCGGCCAGCTTTGAGCGAATGGCGTTTTTCCGCGCCGAGCCAGCGGTCGGCCCACTGCGTGAAATGTCGGAATGCATGTTCCGAATGGAGGAGGCACGCAGCGACGACTGGGGCGTGATGCGCGCACAAGTGGTCGACGGGCTAACCGAAATTGGCCATGACATTCTGGACGAAGCCGAACGCAGCAGCCCCAAGTTCGACGCCTTCTTTGCCGGTTTCGCGCGCACGGGCTTAAGAGGTGTGGCCCTGTGAGCCGCAGTTTGC
Source organism: Sedimentitalea sp. (assembly GCA_045105075.1). GTDB lineage: Bacteria > Pseudomonadota > Alphaproteobacteria > Rhodobacterales > Rhodobacteraceae > JBGCDD01. The sequence goes on from JBGCDD010000161.1 coordinate 29,030, forward strand.
CCGTTGCCGCCATCGGCGCGGGGCTGGTTTTGGTCTATACCGCGCTGATTTCTTCGGCCGACGCGATCACCAAATTGATTGCCGGTGGCTATAGCGCGCCACAGTTGTTTTGTTTGTCCGGTCTGATCGTGTTGGGCCTGAGCGCATTGGCCGACCGTCACCCCAGTCAGCGGCGGGGCCTGAAAACCCGCTGTCCACGCGCAATGGCGGTGCGGGCCGGAGCCACCGTGCTGGCGGCTGTGTCGTTTTTCTATGCGTTCCGATACCTCCCCTTTGCGGAGGTTTTTTTGTTCATTGGATTGATGCCGATCTTGGCTGGTCTTATGTCCGGCCCAATCCTTGGCGAACACGTGCGCCCGGTGGCCTGGGCGGCTTTGGCGGCGGGTTTTGTTGGCGTGTTGTGTCTGTTTCCGGCTGGGTTGGGCTCGGTGTCGCTTGGCCACGGCTTTGCGCTGTCTGCGGCGGTTTTCGGCACATTGTCGATGGTCATGGCGCGCTATATCGGGCGCTTTGAAACCAACGCTTTGGCGCAGGTTTTCTATCCAAACCTGGCCATCTTTGGGACGATGGCGGTGGCGCTGCCTTTTGTCTGGATCGCGATGCCGTTGGGCGATCTGGCTTGGGTTGTGGCCTATGCGGCGCTGCTGTTTGTGGCGCGCTGGGTTGTGGTTGTGGCGCTGCGCATGTTGGCCGCTTATGTGGTCACGCCGCTGATGAACCTGCAATTTGTCTGGATGGTGGTTTTGGGCGCCGTGTTCTTTCAGGAATACCCGGCGCCGGGCACGTTTTTGGGTGTGGGCATCGTGATTTCGACCGGGGTGTTTTTGGTGTGGGACCAGTTCGCCCCCAGCCCAACGCGCAAAGTCGCACCGGCCAAGGCGACCTGACCTGACATCACATCGAAAACGAGGTGCCGCAGCCGCAGGACGATGTGGCATTTGGATTCTCGATCACAAATCGCGCGCCAATCAGTTCGTCGGAAAAATCGATCACCGCGTTTTCCAGAAACGGCAGCGACACCGTGTCGACGATCACTTTTTGACCCTGGCCTTCCAGAATCAAATCATCGTCGGCGGGCGCATCCAGCACAATTTCATACTGAAATCCGGAACACCCGCCGCCTTCAACGGCGACGCGCAGACCCTGACCCTGATCCGCTGCCCCGATCTCAGCAAGGCGGGCAAAGGCGCGTTCGGTCACTTTTGGCGGCAAATTCATCTCAGCACTCCAGGGCGGTTTCAATAGGGCCTGCCTTGCAATATAGAAAACCTCGGGACAGGCGACAAGGACAAGGGCTGATGCGGGCGTCATTTGCATCCGAACCGGGGCAAACCCGGGGCCGGGTGGTGGCTGAGGAAGAAAGCAGTTTCCGGTCGTGTTTTCAGCGCGATCGGGACCGGATCATCCATGCCAGCGCCTTTCGCAGGCTCAAGCATAAGACCCAAGTGTTTATCGAACATGAAGGCGATTATTACCGCACCCGTTTGACCCATTCGATTGAGGTGGCGCAGGTGGCGCGCACGATTTCTGGCGCGCTGGGACTGAACGCGGAACTGACCGAGGCGCTGGCACTGGCCCATGATCTGGGTCACACGCCGTTTGGGCACACCGGCGAGGACGCGCTGCACACCCTGATGGCCCCCTATGGCGGCTTTGATCACAACGCCCAGGCGATCCGGATTGTCACCCATCTTGAACGTCACTATGCGGATTTCGACGGGCTCAATCTGACCTGGGAAACGCTGGAAGGGCTGGCCAAACACAACGGCCCCGTGACTGGCGATTTGCCCTGGGCACTGGCGGCTTATTGCGATCATCACGATCTGGAACTGACCACCTATGCCAGCGCCGAAGCGCAGGTGGCCGCGATTTCCGATGACGTTGCCTATAACCACCACGACCTGCATGATGGCCTGCGCGCCGAGCTGTTTTCCACCGATGAGCTGGCCGAGTTGCCGATTCTGGATCGGTGTTTCGCCGAAGTTGACGCCAAGTATCCCGGTCTGAATTACTACCGGCGCCGTCACGAGGCGTTGCGGCGATTTTTTGGTATTTTGGTTGAAGATGTGATCGCCTATGCCCGCGCCCGCATCACCGAAATCGCCCCCGAGACGGCCTCAGATGTCCGCCACTCGGATGGGCATTTGATCCGCTTTTCCAAGGGGGTATTCGATGATCTTAAAGTCATTCGCGCGTTCCTGTTTGATCGGATGTACCGCGCGCCCAGCGTGATCGTGATGCGCCACGAGGTCACCCATGTGGTCAACGACCTGTTTCCCTATTTCATCGCGCACCCCG
>JBGCDD010000162.1:0-5404 GCA_045105075.1 Sedimentitalea sp.
TGGCCGGCCGCGCCGGGCGTCCAGTGGCCTGCGATGAACAAGGAATAGTGGGGCAGGTCGGACATGTGAATTTCCTTACGCCACAGCGGGCATGACTTGGGTGATGAAACGTTCAAGCGAGGCGCGTTTGCGCGGCCCACTCATACCGTTATCGGACCAGAACGAAAACTCGTCAAAGCCCAGATCGCGGTAATGGCGGACCTGCTCGGTGACCTGCGCGATGGTGCCGATGGTCAGATCGCGGGCCATGTTGGCCGGGCTCATCATGGCGTTATCGGCCATCTCTTGCGCGCTGAGGGGATCAATCTGGCCTTGCCGCACAGCGCGTTTGTTTTGAAACCAGGCGCCGAAGGTGTTGTAAAAGCGGGAAAGTTCCTGCGCGGCTTCGGCGGCATCGTCTTCGTCGCGCGCCACATAGGTATGGTGCAGCAACATGACTTTGGGGCGCGGTTTGTCACTGGCCGCGCAGGTTTCGTTGAAGCGTGTCATCAGGGTTTCGATCTCGTCGCGGCCCTGCCACAGCGGCGTGACCTGCACGTTAAAGCCGTTGTTGATGGCAAATTCAAAGCTGTTGGGATCGCGCGCAGCAACCCAGATCGGTGGGCCGCCGTCCTGCACCGGTTTGGGCGCCGAGGTGGTTTCGGGGAATTGGTAAAATTCGCCGTCATGCGCGCAATCCCCGTCCCAGAGTTGCGGCAACAAGGGCACGGTTTCGCGCATCCGCTGGCCGGCCTCCCACGCGTCCATGCCGGGCATCATGCGTTCGTATTCATAGCTGTAGGCGCCGCGTGCCACGCCCAGTTCCAAACGCCCGCCGGTGATCAGATCGGTCATCGCGGCCTCTCCGGCCAGTCGGATCGGGTGCCAGAACGGGGCGATCACGGTGCCGGTGCCCAGTTTCACATGTTTGGTATGGCGCGCCAGATCGGTGATGGTCAGGAACGGGTTGGGCGCAATGGTGAACTCCATGCCGTGATGTTCGCCGGTCCAGATCGCGCGCATGCCACCGTCATCGGCCAGCGTGCACAGGTCGAGAAAATCGCTGTACAAAGCGGCGTGGTTTTGGCCCGGATCAAGCCGTTCCATGTGGGCAAAGAGAGAAAAATCCATGGCTTAGCTTTCTGTCTGGGGGAACACATCGCCTGCGTGCGCGTCGCCCACGTATAGGCCATAGGCGCGGGCGCGGTGTTCGGTGGCAAAGCGGCGCAGCATGTCGGTGACGGCGGCGTCGGGCAGATTGGGCAAGGCCGACAGCGCGACGGGGCGCAGGTTTGGCGGGCTTTGGCAGGTGGCGCGGAACACCACGCATCGGGTGCCATCCTCGGCGTTATAAATCGAATAGACCGGCCCGATGTCGGCTGTGATGCCTTGGCCGATCAGCGCGGCGCGCAGCGCGCTCAGCGCGCCTTGGCCGGGGGGCACGGTGGTCCAGGGCAGATCGTGATCGGGTCCCAGATAGAGGTGATCGGCGTGTTCCAGCAGCACGCCCACCCGGCCTGCGCGTGTGGTTGCGGCGTCGGCGCGGCGTTCCTGTGCCAAGCTGAAATAGCCGTTTGGACCATAGCCCAAGCCCGGTTGCGCGCTGATGTCAAAGTCATCGACGGCGCCGATCAGCACGGTGTGATCGCCTGCCGGGATGGATTGTGTGACGTGGCAACTGAACCCGGCCGCGCGGCCTTTGATCAGCGCGCAGCCTTGGGCGTCGGGGTCGCATTCGCCGGGTTCGAAACGGGTGCCGGTGCGGCTGGCATAGCGGTTGGCCACGTCTTCCTGCCCTTCGGCAAGGATGCTGAGCGCGAAATGTGCCGCCGAGGTGAACGCGCTGTAACTGGACAAATGCGCGCCCGGACAAACCAGCAACAGCGGCGGATCGAGCGAGACAGAGGTGAAGGAATTGGCCGTGAACCCGTGCAATTGCCCGGCGGCGTCGCGGGTGGTGACAACGGTGACGCCGGTCAGGAATTGGCCAAAGGCGCGGCGTAGATCCTGGCTCATGCCGGCACCTGTGCGATCAGGTGGGGTGCGATGGCGGCGGCGTGGGTCATCGGAGCCATGTGGGCGGCGTTCTCAAGGATGATTGCGGTGGCGTTGGGGGCCAGATCGGCCATTTGGTGGGTCATCTGCGGGGTGGAGTTTGGCTCGTCCGCGCCGGTCAGGAACAGGGCGGGACAGGTGAGATTGGCCAGTTGGGTCCGGCTGGGGCCGGGATGGGTGGCAAAAACGGTGTAGGCGGCTTTGTAGCTGGCAGGATCGCAAGAGGTCAGCCAGTCGGCGCAGGCGCGCGCCATATCGGTGTTGTGATCGGGGCCAAACCAGCGGGTCAGCGTCGCGCCCGGATCGCCGGGGGCGGTGCTGCTGAGGCTTTGGGCGCGAGCTTTTACGGCGGCGGTGGCCGGGGCGGAGCGTTCGAAAATCGCGTTGAGCGCTGCTACGTGGATGATGCGATCCGGGAGTTTTGCCGCCAGATCCAGCGCGATCATCGCGCCCATTGAATGTCCGACCACGCCGGCGGGACCGGGTAACTGGTTGATATAATTGGCGATGGGGGGCGTGAAGCCGTCAAGCCCGGGGGCATCGGGGGGGGCGCTGGTGCCGTGGCCGGGCATGTCGATCACATGCAGGCGCGCGTGCGGCGTCAGCAATGGGATCAGCGCGCCCCAGGCCTCGGCGCGCAGGCCAACGCCGTGGATCAGCACCAGATCGGGGCCAGACCCAGCCCGCCACCCGGACAGACCGGGCGCGAGCTCAGATCGCGGCAGGGTTGTCCAGGTCATGGCCGAGATCCTTCAGGTCCTGATACCGGTCGCCGATGCGGTGATGCGGACGCCCGCCGGTGGCGCCGCCCAGCACAACAACGATTTCATCGGCGCGCGGGGCGTCGGGAATGGCGAATTGCACGGTCAGATAATGCGAGCGTCGTCCGGCATCGTTCTTGTCCATCAAGGGCACCGAAATTGGCGCATTGGCAGGGCCGCGCGTGTTGGTGAACGCCAGATACGAGGTCGCGCCCACGGCCTCGCGGAAGACATTGCCAAAGCGCAAAGTGTGGATCAAACCCGAGCCATGCTCGATCTCGCCGTCCAACCCGACGATGGCGGCTTTGCCGAAGGCTTCGATCTTGTCGCCCGGCGCGATGGCAGTGATGCGTTGGGTCAGCGCGGCGCCTAAAACCGGGCCAAATGCGGCGATTTCGGGTTTCAAATCAGCGGCGTAACGTCCGGCCCACGGGTTGGTGACCACCGCAGCAACGGCGAACATCAGCCAGGGTTCAGGCGCGGTTTTAAAGCCTTCGACCAGGGTTTCTTCTTGGTAGGTGACGAATTTGCGAATGTCGGGGGTCATGAGCGATCCAGTGGTTTTGGCTCACTATGACCGGGCGCGCGGCGCGTGACAAACGATAGAAAATGCGCCATTGCCATTAGGGTTCTTAATGCCAAGGGGCGTCGAATGCCAAAATCTCTGCCGCCGCTCACCTGGTTTCGTGCCTTTGACAGCGCCGCACGGCATCTGAGTTTCACGGCTGCGGCGGGTGAGTTGGGTCTGACCCAATCGGCGATCAGCCAGCATGTGCGCGCGCTTGAGTTGCGGCTGGGCACGCAGCTGTTTGTGCGCCGCCCGCGTGGATTGGCGCTGACCGATGCGGGGCGCACGATGGTGCCGGATGTGGCGGCGGCGATGGCGCGCCTTGGCGCTGCGACCGAGCCGTTTTTGCCCACCAGTGCGCCCGATGTGATCAAGATTGCCACCAGTGCCAGTGTGGCACGCTGGATCATTGCGCCGGGGTTGGGCGCGTTTCAGCGTGTAAATCCGGGCCAGCGGGTGCATCTGATCAGCACGGTCTGGCCCGACGATTTTGCCGCCGCGCAGGCCGATGTCGAGATCCGATTTGGCGCGCGCGATGTTGTGGGCGCGGGGGCAGAACTGTTGCATCCCAATGGGTTGGTGGCGGTGATGGCGCCCCAGCTGGGCGCGGCGGGTGATCTGTCGGTGTTGCGCCAGGTGCCGCTGATCCAGCCGGTGGGGCTGAGCACGTCCTGGGCGCAGATCTGTCGCAAGTTGGGTCAGGGGGACGGGGCGGCGGCGGTGTTTGTGGACACCCATGGATTGGCGGTGGATCTGGCGGTGAACGGCGCAGGCGTTGCGCTGACCCATGCTTTGATTGCGGCCCCAGCATTGGCGCAAAGGCGGTTGGTGCAGCTGAGCATGCCCGAACAGGACGCGGTCGAGGGGTATTATCTGGCGACACACAGCCGGGGCGATGGCGCGGCGCGTTTTATGGACTGGTTCAAGGCGCAGCTGGTTTAGGCTTGCTCGGCGCTCAGCGATTGCAGGATCGGGCAGTCGGGCCGATTGTCGCCCGCGCAACTGGCCACCAGTGCGCCCAAAGTGTCGCGCATCGCCATCAGGTCGGTGATTTTGGCCTCGATCTGTGCCAGATGTTCGCTGGCGATGGCGCGCACCTCACTGCTGGCGCGGCTGCTGTCATCGTAAAGCGCCAACAGCGCGCGGCAGTCTTCGATGCTGAACCCCAACGCGCGCGCGCGGGCCAGAAACACGAGTTTGTGCAGATCATTGTCCGAAAATGCACGATAGCCATTGGCGTCGCGGTCCGGGCGGATCAACCCGATATCTTCGTAATAGCGGATGGTTTTGGCAGCCAATCCGGCGCGTTGCGCGACCGTTCCGATGTTCATGGGGTGGCTCCTGCGGGGATGTGGCGCAAGCGCAGCGCGTTGGTGATCACAAAGACTGACGACAGCGCCATCGCGCCCGCCGCAAGCATCGGCGACAGCAATGTGGCGGTCGCGGGGTACAAAACGCCCGCTGCCACCGGGATCAGCGCGGTGTTATAGGCAAAGGCCCAGAACAGGTTTTGGCGGATGTTGGCCAGGGTCGCCCGGCTGACGCGGATGGCGGTGACCACGCCGTTCAGATCGCCCGACATCAACACCACATCGGCCGCCTCGATTGCCACATCTGTGCCGGTGCCAATGGCGATGCCAGTGTCGGCGCGCGCCAAGGCCGGGGCGTCGTTGATGCCGTCGCCCACGAAAGCGACCGGGCCTGTCAGCTTTTTCAAAGCGGCGACTTTCCCGGCAGGCTGTACCTCGGCCACGACCTGTGTGATGCCCAAGCCCTGCGCGATGTGGTGCGCGGTGGCCTTGGTGTCACCGGTGATCAGCGCGAGGGTCAGCCCCATGTTTTGCAAGGATTTTATTGCGGCTGGAGTCGAAGGTTTGAGCGTGTCCGACACGCCCAGCACAGCGCGCACCTGGTTGTCGATGGCGACAAACACCGGGGTTTCGCCGCGCTGCGCCATCTGGTCGGCTTCACGGTTGAGTTTGGCCGGGATATCCTCGACATAACGCGCGGCGCCAACGCGGACGTCGTGGCCATCGACCTG
>JBGCDD010000163.1:0-7100 GCA_045105075.1 Sedimentitalea sp.
TCGCTGCGCTATGGTATGATGCGCGACAATGTTCTGTCGATTGAGGCGTTTCTGGCCGATGGCAGCAAACACCACTTCGGTCCGTTGAACGGGGCACCAGACACGACTTTGGTCGCGGATCTGTTGCGCCTCGGGGCTCGCGATGCCGATGAGATCGACGCGCGTTTTCCCAAAGTCATGCGGCGCGTGGGCGGCTACAACATCGACGCGCTGACCCCAAGCAACAGCCCCGTAAACCTGGCGCATCTGCTGGTTGGCTCCGAAGGCACCCTCGCCTATTCCACTGCAATCGAGCTGAAACTTTGGCCGCTGATCTCTGAAAAAGTGCTGGGCATTTGCCACTTTCCGACGTTTCACCACGCGATGGATGCGGCGCAACATCTCGTCACGTTGCAACCACAAGGCGTCGAATTGGTCGATTCCACCATGATCGCCTTGGCGCGCGACATTGCGCTGTTTCGCCAGACCATCGAAGATGTGGTCACCGGCGCGCCAGAGGCGTTGTTGCTGGTTGAGTTCGCCGAGGACGATGCCAGCCAGCACGCCCAAAAGCTGCGACAGCTCGATGAAATGATGGGCGATCTGGGGTTTTCCTGGTCCGGTACAGGGGCCGCATGGGGCGGCGTCAGCCACGTCACCGAGCCCAAGATGCAGGCGCGCATTGCCGATCTGCGCAGCTCCGGGCTCAACATTATGATGTCGATGAAGGCCGATGGCAAACCGGTGTCTTTTGTTGAGGATTGCGCTGTCGAACTGCCCGATCTTGCCGCGTATACTGCCGGTCTGACCGAGATTTTTGAGCGCCACGGCACCAAAGGCACCTGGTATGCCCATGCCTCGGTCGGGTGTTTGCACGTGCGCCCGGTGCTGAACATGAAGCTCGACAAAGACGTCAAAACCATGCGCGCCATCGCCGAGGAATGCTTTGATCTTGTTGCCAAATACAAGGGGTCGCATTCCGGCGAACATGGCGATGGGATAGTGCGATCCGAGTTTCACGAAAAGATGTTTGGCCCGCGTATGGTGGCCAGTTTCGCCGAAGTGAAACAGCGCTTTGACCCCAACGGGCGGTTTAATCCGGGCAAGATCGTGGATGCGCCGAAAATGGATGATCGGCGTCTGTTTCGCTATGGTCCCGACTTTGCTGTCCCCGCGTTCAAAACTGAACTGGACTGGTCCGAATGGACCGGCGGCGGCGACGGATTTCAAGGCGCGGTCGAGATGTGCAACAACAATGGCGCCTGTCGCAAGCTCAAGGGTGGCACGATGTGCCCGTCTTTCCGCGTCACACGCAAGGAACAGGATGTGACACGCGGGCGCGCCAATGTGCTGCGGTTGGCGATTTCAGGGCAATTGGGCGCTGATGCTCTGACCTCGGACGACATGGCAGAGGCGATGAAGCTGTGTGTGTCATGCAAAGGCTGCAAACGCGAATGCCCCACCGGCGTGGATATGGCGCGCATGAAGATCGAGGTGCAGGCCGCGCGGGTGAAAAAACACGGTCTCAGCCTGCATGACCGGCTGGTCGGTTACCTGCCGCATTACGCAACATGGGTCAGCCGGGTGCCGTTTTTGGCCAATCTGCGCAACAGCGTGCCCGGACTGGCCAAGCTGAGCGAGAAACTGGCCGGGTTCACCGCCTCGCGCGATCTGCCGGTCTGGAGCAACCGACCCTTTCGCAACACCGAAGTCGCCCCGCAAGACAACCCACAGGCGGTGGTTTTTGCCGATTGTTTCAACCGCTATTTCGAACCGGAAAACCTGCGCGCCACGGTCAATGTGCTGAACGCCGCAGGCACGACGATCCACGTTGCGGCGGCGTCCAAAGGCGAGCGGCCGTTGTGCTGTGGGCGCACGTTTCTGTCCGTTGGCTTGATTGATCAGGCGCGGGCCGAGGCCAAACGGCTGCTGGACGCTCTGTTGCCCTACGCGGAACAAGGCGTGCCGATCATCGGTCTGGAACCCAGCTGCTTGCTGACCCTGCGCGATGAACTCCCCGCGTTGCTGCCCGGCAAAGACAGTGAAACACTGGCCAAACATGCGCGTATGCTAGAAGAATACATTGCAGATCAACAGGATACGCCGAACTTCAAACCTGCGCTGACATCGCCCGCGCCAAAGGTTCTGCTGCACGGACATTGCCATCAAAAAGCGATGGGCGTGATGTCGAGCATCGAACACACGCTGTCGCTTTTGCCCGACACCAAGGTCGAAACCATCGAAACAAGCTGTTGCGGCATGGCGGGCGCGTTTGGCTATGGCACAGACACAGCGCAGGTGTCGCGCCAGATGGGCGAGGCTGATTTGGCCCCCGCCGTGCGCCAGGCCGACCCGGACACGCTGATCGTTGCAGATGGCACATCTTGCCGCCATCAGGTCGCCGATCTGACCGGGCGCAAGCCGATCCATATCGCGCGGCTTCTGGAAATGGCGTTGAAAAAGTGAGGGAATTGGCATGATCGAGGACGCTTCGACGCAAACGATAACCCGCACGTCCCTGCATCTGGAACTTGTGGATCGGTTGCAGCAATTGATCATCAATGCCGAGCTGTCGCCGGGGATCAAAGTGCCTGAAAAAGAGCTGTGTCACCGCTTTGGTGTGTCCCGCACGCCGATGCGCGAGGCGTTAAAGGTTCTGGCTTCGGATGGTTTGGTCAAACTGGAACCCAATCGCGGCGCCTGGGTCACAAGCGTCACGATCGGCGAAGTCCAAGAGGTGTTTCCAGTGCTCGGCGCGCTTGAGGCCTTGTCGGGCCAGTTGGCGTGTCAAAGCATCACTGATGCAGAGATCGCCGCGGTGCGCGCGCTGCATGAGCAAATGGTGCAAAGCTATGAAGACCGTGATCTGGACGCCTATTTCGCCATCAACCAGAAAATCCACCGCGCCATTCTGATCAGTGCGCGCAATGCCACGCTGACAACCTCTTGCCAGGCCTTGTCATTGCGCATGCAACGGGCGCGGTATCTGGCCAACATGACCGAAGGGCGGTGGTTTGAAGCCGTGCAAGAGCATGAAAAGATTTTGAAATTTCTGACCGAACGTGACGGCCCTGCCCTGGCGCAAACCCTGCTTGATCACATGGATGCCAAGCGCCAATCGGTGATCCGCTGGTTGCAGTCTCAGCAGCCAGACGCGCCGACGCCTTAACCAAGACAGAAGCATCGACATCGGCCAAAAAATGCAACCAGTCATCCGGTAAACCCAGTCAACTGAGTGGTGTTGCTTTGATCACGGGACCAGCTGCCCGGAAAAGGCTGCGAATTATTTTCTGACAAAATTACTCAGGATACTTGATTTCGGATAGAAATTGGTATCTGACTGTTTTGGTAAACAATAGAAATGGGAAAGCGCATGTCGCGTAACATCACAGTTTTCACCGCCGGGTTAACCTTGGCCACAATCGCACTGACACCGGTCGCGGGCTTGGCTGAGGGCGAGTTGAACCTTTATTCGTCGCGCCACTATGACACCGATGAACGGCTTTATTCCGACTTTGAAGATATGACAGGGATCATCGTCAACCGCATCGAAGGCAAGGCCGACGAGCTAATCGTGCGGATGCAGGCCGAAGGGTTGAACTCGCCTGCTGATATTTTGCTGACCGTTGATACATCTCGGCTCGAACGGGCCAAGAATGCCGGCGTTTTGCAAAGCATCGACAGCGATCTGCTTGAAGCGCGCATACCGGCCAGCATGCAGGACGCCGACAACCAATGGTTCGGTTTTTCGCAACGCGCGCGCATCATTTTCTATGACAAAACCGACGTGACCACGCCGCCAACAACCTATGTTGCGCTGGCTGATCCGGCGTTCAAGGGTCTGGTGTGCCATCGCTCGTCGTCCAACGTCTATTCACAGACTTTGCTGTCTGCGGTCATCGAAAACCACGGTGCCGAGGCGGCCAAAGCCTGGGCGCAAGGCGTGGTCGACAACTTTGCGCGCAAACCCCAGGGCGGCGACACCGATCAATTGCGCGGGCTGGTATCGGGCGAATGCGATATCTCGATTTCCAACACCTACTACTTTGCCCGCTCGATCCGCCGCGATGTCAAAGGTTTGCCAGCCGAGGCGCGCGCCAATATCGGCTGGGTGTTCCCGGCCCAGAACGCGGAAGGCGCGCATATGAACCTGTCGGGCGGCGGCGTGGCCAAGAACGCCCCCAACAAAGCCAATGCGATCCGGTTCATGGAATATCTGGCCAGCGATCAGGCCCAGCAGTATTTCAGCGCGGGCAATGATGAATACCCCGCAGTGCCCGGCGTTGGTTTGTCGCCCTCGGTGGCCGCTTTGGGATTGTTCCGCCCGGATGCTGTCAATCTGTCGAACGTGGCGAAAAATGTACCGGCGGCGCAGCAGATCTTTAACGACGTCGGTTGGCAATAGTCGGTTCCCAACGCGGTCGCAGCGCTGTGAACAGGCGGTGCTATTGCACATGAACAAACCGCAAATGTCCCCGGCGCCACGCGGCAATCCGGGGACGTTTTGTTTTGGTCCGCTTCTCGCGCGGCCGCCGAGATTTCGGCATCAACTGCGCCATCACAGGTGTCATCGGCGGTAAAAGCCAATCGGCTCAGGCACATCCGACGTGTCACCGCAGGATTTCGCCGCCATGTTGTGATTGCACGCCCGCCAATCCGCTTCAGACACGACATCATTGATGCTTGTGGGGATCTAAACACCCAGTTCTCCTAGGCGCGGCGCGCAAATCTGGGCGTTTGCAATGGATCATTGACGGGTGTGGCAAACTCTTCGCACACCGCCGCTGTCACCCCGGTCATTGTCCCCGGAGCGTCATACCATCTGCCCAATGCACATTGGACCTGTCACGCTTTAGTGCCGCCCCAAGTGCTCGTTTAGGCCACCTTTCGCTCGAAGGTGTACCACTGCCCGGCAGTGGTTTGTTTGCAAACCATGAAAGGGGGGCTTTTCCAGCCCGGAGCTGAGTGACGTCCCTTGCCCGGCAGGGTCTTGCACAGCAAGATCCCGAGAGGGGCGCGGATTGTAGAAGCCGTTTATGTACTCGAAGATTGCCATCTCCGCCTGCCGTCGCGTTTCCCATGCGCCCAGCCAGACGCACGGCCCATGATTTCAACGGCGAAAATCGCTTGACCAGTCGGATCAGGCAAGTCGCGGCCTCAAACAATAGTTTACGGATTAGAACATCTCCACACCGCGAGATCCGCCCAGAATAGTCTACCTCACCAGATTGATGTCGCCGCGGCGTTAAGCCAACGAAAGCACCGACATCCGCTGTTTTTCGGACCCTTTTCGGATCATCGACGTGCGCGATGAAGCTGAGTGCGACAATGGGCCCAACGCCCGGGATCGTCATCAACCGCCGGGACAGAGTGCTTTTGCGACCGACGCAGAGCAATTCTTTGTCCAGTTCCCCGGCAGCTGTGCATAGGGTTTCGTGGATTGCGATGAAAGCATCTGCAATCGTTGCCAAGACAGCATCACTTTCGCCTGCAACTGCCAATTGATCCCAAAAACCTTGGCGCTGCCGCCCTTTGTTGACACCAGTCATTCGAATGCCAAAAGTCTTTAATACTCCACGGACATGTCCCTCAATGTCCTTGCGCAACCGGATGAGCCGGTCGCGGGCGCCCAGCAGAGCACGCATTCCCTCAGCAGCTTCACTGCGAAGATGGACCCTTGTAAACCAGCCTGTGCGCGCAAGGTGTGCCAGACCTTCGCCACCTCAGGCATCGGATTTGTTAAGGCGCTCTGACAGTGATTTGTGCGCTTTGCGGGCATCAATACAAACCGCAGGTTGGTCGAGCCGTTCAAGGCCCGTTTGAAGCCAGATCGATAATGGTCCACTTTCATGAACCATGGTCTTTGGAGAGAGATTTTTGCCCGCAAAGAAATGCGCAACTGCTTCAGGACCGGCAACCGTTGATCCCCGCGCTATGACTTTACCATCTCTGTCGACCACGCAGATTGATATCTCCTTCAGGGATACGTCCAAACCAGCATCGTTTTTCTCCTTGCGGCTGTTTCCAATGAAACCGGTCTAACCGATCTCCGGTGCCCAACGAGAGCAACCGCCGCGAACATACCATGTCATGTGTCCATTGCCCGGCAGGCACATGCGGAGCATGCTGCCGAAAGGGGGGCCTCTGACGTGCCGCAACATATGACGGCGGGCCCTTGTGGAGATGCGAGGCGCGGGTCCAGATCACCTTAGCGGGCTCGAGGGCCGCTTCATTATTCTGGTTTTCCCCTGCCGATCTCATGATCGTCGTGTTCCGTAACTTGTCTTTCGTCCTCTCAGTCCTGCCGGTATCCGGATCTCGCGACTATGCGGCGACCTGAATTTCGTAGTCCTGTTTCTTGGTCATCATTGCCCAAAGTCGTCGGGCCATGCGATTTGCCAATGCAACGGCAACAATCATGCGCGTAGCATTTTCGCAAGCCAAGGATCGCCGCAACGGCCTTTTCGTCTGGACGCGCTGATCACTGACATTCACTGCCCGGCAGTGCATGTTTACATGCATGAGCGGGGCACCGGTCACGAGTAGTTGGCGCACGTCGCGCTGCCTCATCTTGGTAATCCTGCCAAACCGATCTTTGCCTATTGTCGACATCTGACGCGTTACAGGCCCCAGCCGAGCGGCAAAACCGCGACCCTCGTTGAAATTTTTGGCTGCTGGGCAAAATGCCTGGATCGCTATTGGACCTTTGCGCGGCATGGTGCGCAACCGCTGAGCAAGCTTTTTCAAAGCCTTATCAATCGCCGCAACAGTGTTCGTGAGCTCCTCAATATCCTGTGTCATACGTTCCGCGATTTCGACAATTGGCGCAGGCAAGTCCTCGGAGTGTTCTTTAGGCATCGACATCATACGCGCGACGCTTGCTCGGGACGATGGCAGCAAGACGCCATATTCTGCAAAGTGTCCGTGCCGTGCATTGATGAGTTGGGTGCGTTGCCGCAGATAAAGGTCACGGGTTCGGAACATAACGGCCTGAGCTTGCTGTTCTTTCGTCTTAACTTCGACAAAGCCCATGAATGGACGCAGGACAGCTTCGACGATTGCTTTTGCGTCTACAGCATCTTTCTTGTGCTGCTTCATGAAAGGTTTAACAAAAATGGGTG
>JBGCDD010000164.1:0-18342 GCA_045105075.1 Sedimentitalea sp.
GTTTGAGTTCCAGCGCGCGCGCGGTGCGCTTCATCAGGTCCGGCAGGTCAAACGGTTTGGGCAGGTAATCATAGGCCTCGGCCTCGGCGGCTTGGATTGCGGTCATGATGGTGTTTTGCGCGGAAATCACGATGACCGGCAAGCCGGGGCGGTCCTGGCTGATCTTGGGCAGCATTTCCAGACCATTGCCGTCGGGCATCACCACATCCGAGAGCACCACGTCGCCCTTGCCTTCGCCGACCCATCGCATCAGCGTGGTCAGCGACGAGGTGGCGTGCACTTTGCATCCCGCCCGGGTCAGGGCCTGGGTCAGAACAGTGCGGATCGTGCGATCGTCATCAGCAACTAAAACAGTGCCATCCATCAGCGGGCTTCCTTTTCATCGGAGGGGTCGGCCACGGCGCGCGGGACACGTGGCAAAGACAGGCGAAAGACGGTGCGTCCGGGGACCGAGGTCACCGAGATCCAGCCGTCGTGGTCAGAGATGATTTTCGACACCAAGGCGAGGCCAAGCCCGGTGCCATTTTCGCGCCCCGACACAAACGGGTCGAACACGTCGGCTTTGATTTTTTCGGGCAGTCCGGGGCCATCGTCGATGATTTCCACCTGAAGCGGCAGAGACTGGCCCGTGCCATCGGACCGGCGCAGGCGGAACGAGTGTTCAAAATAGCTGTGCAGCCGGATGGTTCCGCCTTTTGGATCAGCAGCTTCCGAGGCGTTCTTAAGCAGGTTCAACACCACCTGAAGCAGCTGATCGGGATCGCCAAAAGCCAGCGGCAGGGACGGATCGTAGTCTTCGATGATGGTCATGTGCGCGCCAAATCCCAGCAAAGCGGAGCGGCGCGCGCGGTCCAGCACGTCATGGATGTTCACCGGTTTGACGTCCGGGGCGCTGAGGTTGCCGAATTGCTCGACCTGTTCGAGCAGCTTTACGATCCGGCGGCTTTCCGCGACAATTAAGTCTGTGAGTTCAAGGTCTTCCGGCGACAAGTTCATGCTGAGAAGTTGTGCGGCGCCGGTGATCCCGGCCAGCGGGTTTTTGATTTCATGGGCCAGCATCTCGGCCATGCCGATGGCGGATTGCGCGGCGGATTTGACCGAATGGTTCTGCGTCATCCGCCCGGCCAGCTCGCGCGGAGAGATCATCAGGATCATATGGCCGCTGTGGCCCATCAGCGGCGCGATCTGCAACGCGCATTGCAAAGGGGCACGATTGCCCGATCCGACGTCAATATCGTTTACAAACAACGGTGTACCGTTGGTTCTGGCGCGGGAAAACGCCTCTTCTATTGGGGCGTCCACGGCGATCATATCCCAGACCGGCGTGCCGGCGACCGATTTGGCCGACGCGTTCAGAAAGCCTTCGCCAGCGGAGTTCACATCGGAAATCCGGTCCTGCGGGTCAATCCGAAAGGCGGGCACCGGCAGCGAGGCCCAGAGTGCGCTGTCAGAGATCATGCGGCCTCCTGGGTTGTTGGCGTGACGGCCAGCGCATCGGGCAACAGGGTCAGAACTTCGGCCGGTGTCGGCGCGGTCAAAACAGCCCGGCGCAGCGCTGTGGGTGTGCTGGCATGATCCATGTACCAGCCAAGATGTTTGCGTGCGACGCGGGCCCCAAGCTGGGTGCCGTAGAACATCAGCATGTCTTCGTAATGCCCTGAAACCATGTCACTAAAGTCACGTCCGCATGGTACGGTTGGCGCCATTCCATGCCCCAGCTCTGCTGCGATTTGAGCCAGCATCCAGGGCTTGCCCTGGGCGCCGCGCCCGATCATCACACCATCCGCGCCAGACAGATCAAGCGCGCGCCGCGCGGTGGCGGCATCAACAATATCGCCATTGGCCAGCACCGGGATCGACACTGCCTGTTTGACCCGCGCGATGGCGGCCCAATCGGCGTGGCCTTTGTAAAACTGACAGCGCGTGCGCCCGTGGATGGTGATCATCGCGACGCCAGCTGCTTCGGCCCGGCGTGCCACATCGGGGGCATTCAGCAAGGTATCATCCCAGCCCAGCCGGGTTTTCAACGTCACCGGAATGTCGACCGCGGCCACCACCGCCTCGATCAGGGTCAGCGCATGATCTGGCGTTTTCAACAGCGCCGAGCCAGAGTAGCCGTTGACCACTTTTTTGGCTGGACAGCCCATGTTGATATCGATGAGCGCCGCACCCTGCCCTTGCAACTGGCGCGCGGCCTCGGCCATCCAGTGAGCCTCGCGCCCGGCGATTTGCACGGCGGTCTGGTCCACATCGGCGCCGAGCTCCGCGCGCTCGCGCACCCCGGGCTTGGCCTGTACCATTTCCTGACTGGCCACCATTTCAGACACAACAAGTCCGGCGCCAAAGCGCTTGACCAGATCGCGAAACGGGCGATCGGTGATTCCGGCCATCGGGGCCAGGACCACTGGCGGTGTCAGGGCGATATTCGCCACAGAAAGGCTCACGTGATTAATCCTTGTGCAATCAGACGATTTTTATGGAGTCTCATAGGTCTGCACAACGATTCCGATACTTAATGTTGTGTGACAAACGCTCAGTGCTCAAAAATTAGGCACTTAGCAGGGTGTGATTGCCTCGCCCGGGAACAGTCTTTACAAAGTGAGCCAAAGACAACAAAGGGCATGGCATGAAGATTGCGGCGTTGATTGTGGCCGCCGGGCGCGGGTTGCGGGCGGGCGGAGATGTGCCCAAACAGTGGCGCATGCTGGCCGGCAAACCGATGCTGGAGCACACGATTGCCCGGATCAAAGCCGCGCCCGAAATCACCGATATTGTGCTGGTTGTGCACCCTGATGACACTGTGCTGGCGGCGGGTTTTGCCCCACTTGGCGTGCACATCGCCATTGGTGGCGCGGACCGGGCGGCGTCGGTGCAAAACGGGTTGGCGCGGGTGGCTGAGACCGGAGCCAGCCATGTGCTGATCCATGATGGTGCGCGCCCTTGTGTCACTGGTGCGTTGATCGCCCGAATTGTGCGCGCGCTTGAGACATCGGACGCGGCGGCGCCGGGGCTTGAGGTTACTGACGCGCTGTGGACCGGCGCGGCGGGCGCCGTCACTGGCACCCGTGAACGGGCCGGGCTTTTCCGGGCGCAAACGCCGCAAGGCTTTGATCTGAAAGCAATACAGGCGGCCCATGCGGCACATCCCGGCGGTGCCGGCGATGACGTAGAAGTGGCGCGCGCGGCCGGGTTGGCGGTACAGATCGTGCCGGGTGATGCCGACAACATCAAGGTGACGCGGCCCGAGGATTTTGAGCGCGCGGCGCGGATATTGGGAGGACGCATGGATATCAGGCTGGGCAATGGCTTTGACGTGCACAAATTTGGCCCCGGCGATCACGTGGTGCTGTGCGGGGTGCGGGTGCCGTTTGATCAAGGGCTGGTCGGGCATTCCGACGCTGATGTGGGCCTGCATGCGGTGACCGATGCGATTTACGGCGCGCTGGCGATGGGCGATATCGGGCAACATTTCCCGCCCAGCGATGATCAGTGGAAAGGCGCGGCCAGCGATATTTTCCTGCGCCACGCGGTGGAGTTGAGCGCGCGACACGGGTTCACGATCTCGAATGTGGATCTGACGCTGATCTGCGAATTTCCCAAAATCGGCCCGGTTGCGCAGCAAATGCGCGACCAGATCGGCGCGATCATGGGGCTGGAAGTGTCGCGCGTGTCGGTCAAGGCCACCACCTCTGAAAAGCTCGGCTTTACCGGGCGCGGCGAAGGCATCGCGGCGCTGGCCAGCGCGACACTGGTGGCGTCATGAGCCGGTTTGCCAAGGCGGCAGGCACGGTGATGGGTGTGGGGTATTTGCGCCCGGCGCCGGGGACCTGGGGTTCGCTTGCTGCGCTGCCTTTGGCCTGGGCTTTGCACCAGACAGCGGGCTTTCCGCTTTTGTTGTTGGCCACGGCCGCGGCGTTCATTCTGGGGCTTTGGGCAACCACCACGATGACCGAAGGGGCGCGCGATCATGACCCGTCGGAAATTGTCATCGACGAGGTCGTTGGCCAGTGGATCGCGTTGTTGCCGCTGTCTTATTCGGCCTGGACCATGGGCATTGAGATCACGGCGCTTTGGCCCGGCTGGATTGCTGGATTCGTGCTGTTTCGTTTGTTTGACATCACCAAACCCGGCCCTGTGGGCTGGGCGGATCGGCGCAAGGACGCGTTTGGTGTGATGCTTGATGATGTGATCGCGGGCTTTTTTGCCGCCGCCGGGGTGATTTTGCTGGCGGGGCTGGCGCATGGGGTGATGGGTCTGTGAACGTGTCCGATGTGATGGCGCGCGCCAAGGCGCTTGGGATCCGCGTGGCCACCGCCGAAAGCTGCACCGGCGGGATGTTTGCGGCCGCCTTGACCGAAATTGCCGGCGCGTCCGCAGTGTTTGAGCGCGGGTTCGTCACCTATACCAATGTCGCCAAACAGGATCTGTTGGGTGTCCAGGCGGGCACGCTTGAGGCATATGGCGCGGTCTCGGAACCTGTCGCGCGCGAGATGGCTTTGGGCACTTTGTCGCGCGCTCCGGTCGATCTTGCCGTGGCGATCACCGGCATTGCGGGCCCCGGTGGGTCCGAATTCAAACCCGAAGGCCGGGTCTGCTTTGCTTGTGGCACCGACCCGCTTGATTTGGTCAGTGAAACAATGAATTTCGGGGCCTTGGGGCGGATCAAGGTGCGCCAGGCGGCCTGCACACACGCTTTGGCGTTGCTGGACGCCGCCCTTTCGCGAATTGAGCAAAAATAGAGCAAGACGCACAAATTTACGCACATTATTTAGGCAATTTCAAAAAGCGTAGGTTTTAATCGCTTTCCGACCGGATCGCCTCTTTTTTCCCCAGCCGCGTTCAGTCCATGCCGCCTGTAACACAAATATAGGGGGGCTTCGCAAATGAACGGAGCGGATACAGCTTGGATCATCGTCGCAACGGCGTTGGTTTTATTCATGACATTGCCGGGACTGGCGCTGTTTTACGGAGGCCTGGTGCGCGCACGCAATGTGCTGAGCGTGTTTATGCATTGTTATGGGATTGCCTGTTTGATGAGCGTTCTTTGGTTCGCTTTCGGCTATTCCATTGCCTTTGGTGGCGGCGACAGCGGGTATTGGGGGGGCCTCGACAAGATGCTTTTGCTGGGGATCACCAGCGAAGACCTGTCCGGCACCCTGCCCGAGTTTCTATTTTTCGCGTGTCAGATGACATTCGCGATCATCACGCCAGCGCTGATCGTCGGCGCCTATGTGGAACGCATCGGCTTTGGTTTTGTGATGGTGTTTTCCGGGCTTTGGATGCTGCTGTGTTATGCGCCTGTGGTGCATTGGGTCTGGGGCGGCGGCATGTTGGCGGACGGTGGCATCTTTGGTGAAACCGGCGTGCGCGATTTTGCCGGCGGCATTGTGGTGCATGAAACAGCCGGGATCGCGGCCTTGGTGATTGCGGTGATGTTGGGCAAGCGACGCAACCAGACCACACCGCCGCACAATCCCGGCTATGTGATGATCGGTGCGGCGATGTTGTGGGTCGGCTGGTTCGGCTTTAACGGCGGCTCGCAACTGGCGGCGGATGGCGGCGCTGCGATGGCGCTGACTGTGACGCATATTTCCGCCGCCACGGCCTCGCTGACCTGGGCGTTGTGGGAGCGGATCAAATTCGGCAAAGCCTCGCTCGTGGGCATGGTCACCGGCACCATCGCAGGGTTGGCCAGCATCACGCCGGCGTCGGGTTTTGTTGGCCCGGTCGAGGCGCTGATCATTGGCGCGGTCGCGGGCGTGTTGTGCCAGGAGGCGGTGATCCTGGTGCGCAACGGTTTGAAAATCGACGACACGCTGGATGTGTTTGCCGTGCACGGCGTTGGCGGCATCTTTGGCACGGTTATGATCGCGGTGTTTGGCGCCGGCGCCTGGGGCGCGCAGCTGGGCAGTCTGGCAATTGTCGGCG
Organism: Sedimentitalea sp.; assembly: GCA_045105075.1. Classification (GTDB taxonomy): domain Bacteria; phylum Pseudomonadota; class Alphaproteobacteria; order Rhodobacterales; family Rhodobacteraceae; genus JBGCDD01. The sequence goes on from JBGCDD010000164.1 coordinate 5,929, forward strand.
TGTTCACGCTGGTGGTCACGGTGGTGTTGGTCAAGCTGGTGGGCCTGATCACCCAGTTCCGCGTGGATGCCGAGACTGAAACCAACGGGCTTGATATCTATGTCCACGGCGAACGGGCCTACGACATCACGAGCTAAATCAATATCTTGCCGGTCGGTCTTTATGTGATCTGATCGGCAAGATCCTGCGCTGTGCCATGGCTGTTCAGCACAGACCACACCTGCAAAGCGCGCTCTGCCCCGATCAGGGCTGCGGCTTTGGTGCGCACGCGACCTTCACGCTCGCTCAGCCCCATCGGAGCAAGCAGATCATGGGTTGCATCGCGCCGCACGCCGTCCCGGCGCAAAATCTCGACCCGCGCTGCGGTTTCGCTGAGGGCGTCATCGGTGCGCACCGTAACCCTGTGGCGCAACTCCGCAAGGCGCGGATCAGCGCAAATGCTGTCGCGGTAACTGTCAAGGCGCGCGGTGTCATAGCCAAGCGCAGTCATCGCCATCACGGTGATATAGCTGAATTTGGCGCCCAGACCCGTCGTCGGCGCAGGCTGATTGCACACGGTCATCCAGCGTGGATGGGTCCACACGGTCAAAGCTTCAAGCTCGGGTGCGGCGATGTCCAGCGCACGCGCCGCTTCCAGTGCGGCGTGCAGGCCGTGACAGCAGGCGTGAAACTTGTGGCTGATCGCCTCAAAAATCCAAGTCTCGCCCAGCCCTTCAATGGCGCTTGCGTCGCCCTGGCCCATATGGGTGTCCCCAAAGCCAAACGGCGCTTCCAGAGCGTGCGCGTTGGCGTCAAATCCGCGCGCCACCAGCTGAGCCGCTTCAACCCCGGCCGAGGCGGCTAGGCCCGCATTGTATGGCTTGCCCATGGTGCCGAATTGCGCCTTCAAACCCGCAGCGCGGGTGGCGGTCAGGCCCAGCACATGCGCGATCTGATTGGCGTCCAACCCCATCAACCGGGCCGCCGCCGCCGCCGCGCCAAACGCACCGGCGGTGGCGGTTTGATGAAAACCACCCTGATAATGATCGCGCCCAAGCCACAGCCCAACGCGGATCGAAAGCTCCATGCCGACCAAGGCCGCATCCAACAGATCATCCAGCGTGCTGCCCTGCACCTGAGCCGTGGCCAGCGCGGCGGGAAACACTGCCACCGACGGATGGCCGATATGGGCGAAATGCGTGTCGTCGTAATCCAGCGCGTGCGAGATGGTGCCATTGGCCAAAGCCGCCATGCGCGCGGGAACCCGGGTTGATGTGCCAAATACCGATGCGTCTTGCCGCCCCGCTTCATGCAGCGCCTGACCCCGTACAATGCCAGAGACGGGCTCCGCTGCACCGGCCTGCCCGACCGCCAGCCAATCGAGCGCGGACAGCGCCGTGAGGCGGCACGCCGGGTCCGACGCGACGATTGGGTTGGCGGCAAACTCGGCCAGAGAGCGGGTGATTTCCATTTCAGGTCGCCGCGTATAGCGCATCGGCGCGGCGCTCAAAAGCGCGCACAATGCGCTGCATGGCTTCGTAGAAAAACAACCCGGCGGCGGTTTGCAGCAGGATATTGCGGAACTCGAACTCGACATAAAACGACACATCGCAGCCGGTGTCGGTGTCCACAAAGCTCCAGTTCGATTTCAGGTATTTGAACGGGCCGTCCAGATATTCGGTGTCGATCTTTTTGTCCTCGGGCCACAACGTCACCCGGCTGGAAAAGCGTTCGCGAAACACTTTGAAGCTGACCACCAAGTCCGCCTCCATGATCGTGGCGGCCCCCTCGGGATAAGATTTGCGCACCCGTGCGGCCGCACACCAGGGCAAAAACGCCGGGTAATCGGCCACGTCCGCGACCAGATCGTACATTTGCTGCGCGCTGTAGGGAAGCGCGCGGGATTCTGAGTGGGTTTGCATCGTGGGGTCGGCGTTTCCTTGGTGACAGTGCTGCGTGATGTCGTATGCTCGGGCTCAAAGATCAAGGGGGCAGCATGTCCGAGCGTCCATATGTCATCGATCAAATGATCTCGGCCAAGTCGATTGCGGCGCGGATTGAAGGCCTTTGCGCCGAGATCACGGCCGAGTTTGGTGGCACCGACAAATTGATCGTTGTGGGCCTGTTGCGCGGCAGTTTTGTGTTTATTGCCGATCTCGTGCGCGAGCTTGATTTGCCCATTGAGGTCGATTTTCTGGAGGCATCATCTTATGGTGATACGATGGAAAGCAGCCGGGAAGTGCGCATTCTCAAGGACTTGCGCGGCGCAATTGAAGCGCGCGATGTGCTGGTGGTCGAAGACATCGTCGACACGGGTCACACGCTGAACCACGTCACGCGGCTGTTGGCGTCGCGCAATCCGGCGCGGTTGAAATCGATTGCCCTGCTCGACAAGCCCAGCCGGCGCGAGGTGGATTTCCGCGCAGATTGGACCGGTTTTGAGATTCCGGATGAATTTGTCGTCGGCTACGGTATTGATTTTGCGCAACGAAACCGAAATTTGCCGTTTATCGGAAAGGTGCGCTTTGTGGATCAGGCCTGACAAACAGGTGTGAAATTACGCGCCTGTGAAAAAAAATTGGAATACATCTGTGTCGTGAAACGTATGCTAAAGAGGTCCAATCAGGAGGAAAGACAATGAAACCAGTGATGTTTTATGCCGCAGCGGTTGCCGCTGTGATGGCAGTGGCGCCGATTGCGCAGGCGGGTGGTCATTCTGACACGCCCCAGCAGGCTGCCTCCAAGGCGCGCATTGCGCAGATGAAGCTCTATTCGTTCAACCTGGGATTGCTTGGCGGCATGGCCAAAGGCGCGGTGGATTATGACGCGGCGGCGGCCAAAGGGGCGGCCGAAAATTTGGCTGCACTGGCGTCGATGGATCAATCCCGGATGTGGCCGCAGGGCTCGGACAGTGACACGCTGAGCACCAGCCGCGCGCTGCCTGCGATCTGGATGCCCGGCAGCAAAGCGTTGGAAAAAGCCGCAACGATGGCCGAAACATCCGCCGCGCTGGCCGCTGTGGCGGGCGATGGCCTGGACCAGTTGCGCGGCGGGATCGGCCCGGTGGGTCAATCCTGTGGCGGCTGCCATGATGATTATCGCAAGCCAAAGTGACGTGAACTCCGGTGTCTAAGCTATTGCGATTCCTGTTTTTCATGGCCGTTTTGGCGGCGGTTGGCTTTTGGGCGTTAACCCGGCCAGCCACCGTGGACACGGCCGCGTTTGATGCACTGACCGGAGCGCCCGAGGCCGGGGCTTTGGTGTTTCACGGCGCAGGATGCCGGGGCTGCCACGTGGCCCCGGGCGATGACACCGAAGGACCCGCAGTGCTGGCCGGCGGCTACCAGATCGCCAGCCCCTATGGCACGTTCATCTCTCCCAACATTTCGCCCGGGCCCGAGGGTCTGGGCGGTTGGAGCGCTGCCGATCTGGGCGCTGCGCTGATCACCGGCACCTCGCCGATGGGAGCGCATTATTATCCGGCCCTGCCTTACACAGCTTATACGCGCATGACGTTGCAGGATGTGGCCGATCTGTGGGCCTATATACAGACCTTGCCGGTGTCGGATGTGCCCAGCCAGCCGCACCAGATCGCTTTTCCCTATTCGATCCGACGGGGTTTGGGGTTGTGGAAGCTGGCCTACATGCCGCGCGACTGGGTGATGGTGAATGCGGGCACGCCGACCGTGCAGCGCGGGTGGTATCTGGTCGAGGCACTGGCCCATTGCGCCGAATGTCACACGCCGCGCGACCGCTTTGGCGGGTTGGACAAAACCCAATGGCTGCGCGGCGCGCCCAATCCGTCTGGCAAAGGGCGTATCCCCTCGATCCATCCCGATGATCTGACGTGGAGCGCGGCTGACATTGCTTACTATCTGGAAACCGGGTTCACGCCTGATTTTGACAGTGCCGGGGGGGCGATGACCGATGTGGTGCGCAACATGGCGCGCTTGCCCGCCAGTGACCGCGACGCCATTGCCGCCTATCTGAAAGCGTTGCCTTGAACGGGTTTACGGGCGTTGCACCCGGTCCGCGCTGACCTGATCACGGATATGCGCAGGCAGATTGGTCCAGACAAACTGATACAAAGCGGCGTTGCGCGGCAGATCCTTGCCGGTGTACTGGCTGTTCAGCCCCAGCGTATTGCCCAAAAGCAAGCCCTGGGTGCTGAACACTGCATGCAACAGGCCCAGGCCGTCTTCGGGCAACGGGGTCAGCGGCGCGCCGGTGAAATCAACCATCTTCAGCCGACCGTCGCCATATTCGTTCGGGGCCATCAACGCAGTGCCATCGCGGCCAAACACAAAGAAGCCAGTTTCGCGCAGAGACACCGGCAAGTTGGCCACCATTTGCCCGTTTGTGTCGATCACCATGCCGCCGCGTTCGCTGTTCAACAGCAGCCGGGGCGCACCGGTATTGGTTGACGCAAACGGGCCAACCTGAAACGGGGCAAGCGAGGACAGATCGATCAGCGGGGTGAAACTGCCATCACCGCCAAGCCGATAAAGCAGATTGCGCTGGGGTGGGCAAAGACCGGGAGAGCCGGTTTCAGCCACCAATATATCGCTGCCGGTGCCGCCTTCGATCACCTGAAACCGGCACCCGCGCGCGCCCGGCGCATGGGTGGCAAGGCGCGCGCCGGTTGCGGGATCCCACAGATCAAGCTGGTTGGGCTTGGTGTTCCGGGTCACCAAACGGCTGCCATCGGGTGAAAACGCGGTGTGGATATACCGTGCGCTTGGCGGATAAGCGGCGATCCGGCGCAAAAGCCCGCCGGTTTGCGGGTCAAAGATCAGGACTTCGCCGGTGGTTGACGCGGCTTGCACCAGAAACCGGCCATCGGCGCTGAACACGGGGGCTGCTGCGTCATAGGTGTCGTTTGCCCCCGCACTTAGCGGCATCAGCGTGGCGATCAGCGCATTTGTACGGGTGTCCCAGAGTTTGAGCGGCTCGCCTGGTTCGCTTGGCACACTGCCCCGGGTCGAGATCGTGGCGATGCGGTGCCCCGACGGGCTGATGGCGGCTTTGACCAGCCCTTGGATTGGCACCCGGATCGAGCGTGACACCATCGCATGCAGCAACGCCCGGTAACCGTCTTCGTAGGTTTTCATGTCGCCGTCGCGGGGCGCCTCAGGCAACGCTTGCAGCGCATAGATCAATGCGTTGGCGCGGTCCCCCCTGAGCAGCGCCTCTTCAGATTGGCGCGCAAAGTCCTTGGACATCAGGACGGCCATCCGCTCGGCCTGGGATTGGGCAACTGCGGCGCTGCCCAGCAGCAGCCACAGGAAAAGCGCGCGCAACACCATAGTATCTGTCTCCGATCAGGGTCTTTGATCGGTAGAGTTCAGGATTTGGCGATCTGTTTCAAGCGGGCATCGCGCAGGCGGGCAAAATCGTCGCCCGCATGATAGCTGGAGCGGGTTAGTGGCGTCGCCGAAACCATCAAAAAGCCTTTGCCATAGGCGGCTTTTTCATAGGTGGCGAATTCTTCGGGCGTCACAAAGCGGTCCACCCGGTGATGTTTTGGCGTGGGCTGCAGGTACTGCCCGATGGTCAGGAAATCGATATCGGCGGCGCGCATGTCATCCATCACCTGTTTCACCGCTTGCGCATCTTCGCCGAGGCCAACCATGATGCCGGATTTGGTGAACATGGTCGGGTCCAGTTCCTTGACCCGTTGCAGCAACCGCAGGGAATGGAAATAACGCGCGCCGGGGCGCACTTCGGGGTAAAGGCCAGGCACGGTTTCCAGATTGTGGTTGAACACGTCCGGGCGCGCTTGGACCACGGCCTCGAGCACTTCGGGGGCACATTTGATGAAGTCTGGCGTGAGGATTTCGATGGTGGTTGTGGGCGAGCGGTGGCGGATGGCGCGGATGGTCTGAGCAAAGTGGTCGGCGCCGCCGTCGGTCAGGTCATCGCGGTCCACAGATGTGATCACCACATGGTTCAGCCCCAGCTTTTCAACCGCATGGGCGACGCGGCCGGGTTCAAACGCATCCAGCGCTTCGGGCGGCTTGCCGGTTGCGATGTTGCAAAAGGTGCAGGCGCGCGTGCAGACATCGCCCATGATCATCATGGTGGCGTGGCCTTGGCTCCAGCATTCGCCGACATTGGGGCAGCCGGCTTCTTCGCACACGGTCACCAGTTTGTTGGCGCGCATGATGTCGCGGGTTTGGGTATAGCCTTTGCCGCCGGGCGCTTTCACACGGATCCAGGACGGTTTCTTCGGCTGAGCGTTGTCGGGCCGGTGCGCTTTTTCGGGGTGGCGTTGCTCGGGTATTTTCAAATCGCGCACGGGGGGCCTCGCTTCTTTGCTTGCCCCGGGGTTTAGCACAGCCGGGCCTAAATAACATCACCTGTGACGCATAGCCGCCATGCGCCTTTTACCTTGGTTTTTTGTCAAATCGTTCCGGTTCAGAACAGGCTGAGCTGATCGCCCGGTTGCGGCGGGATCTGAAACTGGGTGCAATCCAAAGGCGGTGCGGATTCTTGCAGATCCAGACGTTTGATCGCCGCTTTGAAGCGTTTGGCGATCATTTCGGCAAAGACCCCCTCGCCGCGCATCCGGTGGCCCCAGCGCGGGTCATAATCGCGCCCACCATGCATTTCGCGCAGGCGCGCCATCACTTTGGCGGCGCGGCCCGGCGCGTGTTCGCCCAGCCAGTCCTGCCACAGTTGCGAAACCTCGCGCGGCAGGCGCAGCATGATCCAACTGGCGGTGCTGGCGCCCGCATCGCGCCCGGCTTCCAGCAGGTTTTCCAACTCGTGATCGGTCAACCCCGGCACCAGCGGCGAGGTCATCACGCGCACTGGGATGCCCGCGTCAGACAGGCGGCGGATCATCGCAAGGCGGCGTTTGGGCGACGGGGCGCGCGGCTCCATCCGCCGCGACAAGTCGGGATCCAGCGTGGTCAGCGACACCCCAACGCGGGCCAGATTGCGCGCGCCCATCGGCGCCAGAACATCAATGTCACGCTCGATCAGGGTGCCTTTGGTGACGATGGCGACGGGATGGTTGAAACGGTCCAGCACGTTCAAACAGGCGCGGGTGATTTCGCGGTCCCGTTCGATCGGTTGGTAAGGGTCGGTGTTGGTGCCAATCGCGATCGGCGCCACCTTGTAGCGCGGCGATGACAGTTCGCGCGCCAAAACATCGGGCGCATTGGGGCGCGCGATCAGGCGGGTTTCGAAATCGAGCCCCGGCGACAGGCCAAGATAAGCGTGGCTGGGACGGGCAAAACAGTAGATGCAGCCATGTTCACAGCCCCGGTAGGGATTGATCGCGCGGTCAAACGGCAGATCCGGCGAGCGGTTGTAGCTGATGATACTGCGCGCCACCTCGTCGCTGGTCTGGGTGACAAAGGCGGGGCGGTCTTCGGGCATGTCCCAGCCATCGTTTTCTTCGGTGCGCGGTGCATCAAAGCGGCCCGGCGTGTTGGTCAGCGCGCCGCGCGCTTTGCGGCGGGTGGCATCGATGGGCAGGCTTTCTGACATAGGTCGAAACTAGAACAAAATAGGAACACATGCAAGCGACGCATCATGATTGTGCGCAACCTTCATCACAAAAAAACCACGTTAGGGTGTATAGGTCGGTGCAGGCTATATCGATGTCGTAATTGTCGCAGTCCCAGCGGCACCAGATGAGCAGATTGACACAGACTCTCCCGGGCCCTGCCCGGCCCAGCTTAGGAACAGCCCATGTCGGAAGAAGACGAAATCATCCTGTCAGAACTGGACGATGAAGAGCTTGTCCAACAGATGTTTGACGACCTTTATGACGGCCTGAAAGAAGAGATCGAAGAAGGTGTGAACATCCTGTTGGGGCGCGGTTGGATCCCCTACGATGTGCTGACCAAAGCGCTGGTGGGCGGGATGACCATTGTGGGCGCGGATTTCCGCGACGGTATTCTGTTTGTGCCCGAAGTTCTGTTGGCGGCCAACGCGATGAAGGGCGGCATGGCGATTTTGAAGCCTTTGCTGGCCGAAACCGGCGCGCCGCGTGTGGGCAAAATGGTGATTGGCACGGTCAAGGGCGACATCCACGACATCGGCAAGAACCTTGTGTCGATGATGATGGAGGGCGCGGGATTTGAAGTGGTCGATCTGGGCATCAACAACCCGGTTGAAAACTATCTTGAGGCGTTGGAAACCGAAGAGCCTGATATTCTGGGCATGTCGGCGCTTTTGACCACCACAATGCCTTACATGAAGGTGGTGATCGACACGCTGATCGAACAGGGCAAGCGCGATGATTACATCGTTCTGGTCGGTGGAGCGCCTTTGAACGAGGAATTTGGCAAGGCGATTGGTGCGGATGCCTATTGCCGGGATGCGGCTGTGGCCGTGGAAACCGCCAAGGAATTTGTCGGACGCAAGCACAACCAGATGGCCGCCAGCTAGGCCCGCTATGGACGATCGAAGCCTGACCGATCATGGGTTGGCCGCCGCGGGCACGGGGCGCATTCTGCTGATTGCATGTGGGGCTTTGGCACGTGAAGTTCTTGCGCTAAAGGCCCGGAATGGTTGGGATCATATGGATCTGACCTGCTTGCCGGCGATCCTGCACAACCACCCGGAACAGATCACCGACGCGGTTGTGGCTGCGGTGGAAAAACACCGCGCGGACTATGCAAATGTGTTTGTGGTCTATGCCGACTGCGGCACCGGTGGGCAGTTGCAAGCAGCCTGTGCGCGCCTTGGGGTTGAGATGGTGCAGGGCCCGCATTGCTATGCGTTTTACGAAGGTCTGGACGCGTTTGCCGCTCATGAAGATGAAATCACCGCGTTTTACCTGACCGATTTTCTGGCGCGACAGTTTGATGCGTTCGTCTGGAAACCACTGGGGCTGGATCGCCACCCTGAGCTGCTTGAGATGTATTTCGAGCACTATACCAAAGTGGTGTATCAATCTCAGGTCGACGACCCGGACCTGATGGCGCGCGCGCAGGACTGCGCGGCGCGGATGGGGCTGGCCTTTGAACACCGCCCCACCGGCTATGGTGATCTGGCGCGCACGCTGGAAGGCTGGACGCGCCAGAGTTGATCAGGTGAACATAAAGTCGTTTTGATCGATGACCGTTCCGCCCTGGTTCAACAGCAGGATCGAGCTGTTGTCCCATTCGATCAGTTTGTCGGTGCCAACGTCGGAAATGGTCAAGTCTGCGAAGGTGCGGGCGCTCATTTCGATCACCTCAACCCCGTTGTCGAAATCGGTGATCTGATCATCACCCTGATTGCGATCACCGACATAGACAAAGGTGTCGATGCCGTTGCTGCCGGTCAGGATGTCATTGCCTTTGCCGCCCTCAAGGAAGTCCTTGTTGCCGTGCCCGATCAGACGATCATCGCCATCCATGCCTTTCAGCGAATCGCGCCCCTGTTGGCCTTTCAGCGTGTCATCGCCGTTGCCGCCAAACAGCTTGTCACGCGCGGCGCCGCCAAACATAGTGTCGTTGCCATTCTCGCCGAAGAGAAAGTCACGGTCGTCGCCGCCATCCAACCGATCACGCCCGTTGCCGCCATTCATCACGTCACTGCCGGCGTTGCCGTTCAACGTGTTGTCGGCGTCATTGCCCGTGACCACATCATCGCCCGACCCACCGTTGGCGTTTTCGATCAACGACTGGGCGTTTCCTTCGTGCAGCAGCGCGTTGTAGATGTGTCCGTCGGCAAAGACTTCGGCAGCGGCGCCCACAAAGGTCCCGGTTGAATCCCACCCTGCGTTCAGCTCAGCGGTTTGCGTCGTGCCGTTTGTGTCCAGATCGGTCACCGCACCCGGGCTCAGATCAACATTAAGATCGGTCGTGTAGTTACTGAAATCATAGGTATCTTCGCCGTCACCGTCCCAGATCGTGCGGAAAATCACGTTTTCGACAGGCGCGCCCTGGCCGACCCCGTCAATCGACATTTCACCGGTGGTTTCGGAAAACGTATAGGTGGTGTCGCCATTGTTGGTGTTGTAATTGGCACCATACATCCGCTGCATCGCCGCAATGTCCAACTGCATGATCGATTGCGACATGTTCCCGTAGGCGTTGGTGTAATAGGCGGGCATTTGATTCTGACCGGGAAACGAGTTGTAGGTCGTTACGGTGTAAGCGCCGCCATCCAAATGCGCTGGCACTGTGCCAACATCAGGATAGCCCAGCCCCGCATTGACATCATGGGCGTGCTTCAGCCCAAGCGCATGGCCGGTTTCATGCATGTAAGTGTGATAGGCAAAGGTCCCCAGCAACGGATTTTCGTATTGCCCGTCCAGATACGCCATATCGCCGCCGGATTCGAAACTGTTGGGATAATAGGCAAATGCCGTGCTGAGCCCGGTAAAGTCGCCGTAACGCAATGTGCCATTAGCGTTGTTTTCGCCCGGGTCGTCGCCGATCTCTTCAAAGGTCAGATTGGCGACGTCGGAATATTCCTTGAGAGCAAGCGCCACAGCGGCCTGTTGGGCGGCCGACAGCTGGTTGGCAAATGTCGCACCGATCGAATAGCCGACGTCTGACGCACTGTCGATAAAGCTGTAAGTGATCAGATTGCTGACCGACGTATCCCACATGTCGCCAGTCAGCATCGCATCGATGGCCTGATCATCGTCATTGGTGTTTGTATCGACGGTTATTGTTGTTGATGCGCGCTCGCCGGCCATGGTGTTCTCCAGAATCAAATCTCGGTGACCTATTGGTAACCCGCGATGTTCCTGACCGGTAGATGGGTTTTCTGTTTGTTCACTCTTGATCAGGCATTCGCCGCGACGTGCTGAATGCGTTCAATCATAGCGCGAAGTCCGTTGGAGCGTTGCGCGGATAGGTGGTCATTCAGCCCAAGCCGGGACAGTTCGGCGCGCGCATCCACTGCTGTGACGTCCGTAACGCTCAGGTCATTGTAAAGCGCGCGCAACACCGCGATCAGCCCACGTACGATCATCGCATCGCTTTCCCCGTCAAAACGGAACTGACCGGCCTCGATTTGGGGATGCAGCCAGACCTGCGACGCGCAGCCGTCGACCTTGGTGGCCGCCACTTTCAACGCGTCCGGCAGCGGGTCCATCGCCTTGCCCTGATCGATCACATAGCGATAGCGGTCTTCCCAATCTTCCAGAAATTCGAAATCTTCAACAATCGCCTCAAATGCCGAACTGGCCATGGTCTCACCTTTGCTTGTGGTCTTGAGGGTCAGGTAGGCTGGCCGATGCGCGCTGTCCAGCCCCGGCTTGGCCTTTTCAACGCCGCACGGATAAGGTAGTTCAACGCAAAACCAATGAGAGTTTGAGGCGAGTGGCATGCAGAAAACCGTGATGGCCATAAGCGTTGCAAGTCTGGTGCTGGCCAGTTGCGGCTGGCGCGAGGCGCGGGTCAATCCGCGCAACTGGTTTGGCAACAGCGAGTCTCGTCCGGTGCAGGATGTGCGCGCCGAAGACGCCGAGGCCGAGCCGACCAACGCGTTGATCCCCCGCGTGCGACGCGGCATTTTTCAACGCCCTGACGCGGTTGATAATTCCGAGTTGATTGCCAGCATCACTGGTCTGCGCATCGAGCAGACGCCAAGTGGCGCGATCATCTACACCGAAGGTCAAGCGGCCCGGCTTGGCGCTTATGACACCGAATTGCGCCCGCTGGACGACAGCGCGGCAGGCGTTTTGGCGTTTGAATTCCGCGTGGTTTACCCCAGTGATCCAACCGCGCCGGGCACCGAATTCACCCGCACCATTCGCGAAGCCGTCAGCGTGACGGAGCAGGATCTGGCCGGCATCCGCACCATCCGTGTGGTGGCGGCCGGCAATGTGCGCGAGTCGCGACGCCGCTAAAGCTCGACCACGCGCACGGTTTGACCCTTGGCGGCCAGCGCGATCTTGCCTTCACACAAGCGCAACGCATCGGCGCCAAAAACCTCGTGACGCCACCCCGACAGCGCGGTCACGTCACGCTCGCCTGCGGCAATGGCATCCAGATCGGCACTGGGCGCGATCAGTTTGGCCGCCACGCCCGAGCTTTCGGTTTTGGATTTCAACAACACCCGCAGCAGATCGGCCAGCGCCGGATTGACCTGCAGCTTGTCGCGGCTGCGGTCGGGTTTGGGCATTTGATCGGGCGGGCAATTGAGCCCTTTGTCCACGGCCTCGATGATCCCGTCGGCAATCGCACCGCGCCGGGCTTCGCGCAGCAAAAGGCGCAATCCGCCCAGATCAGACAGCGCTTTGGGCTTGGCCGAGGCCAGTTCGATCAGCGCGTCGTCTTTGAACACACGGGTGCGCGGGATGTTGTTGGTCTGTGCGTGATTTTCGCGAAACGCCGCCAAGGCCCGCACAATCGCCAGAAACTTGGGCGAATTCGTGCGTGTTTTCAATCGCTTCCAGGCGTCCTCGGGGGCAATGTCATAGGTGGCGGGATTGGTCAGAATGCGCAGTTCTTCTTCGACCCAGCGGGTGCGTTTGGT
>JBGCDD010000165.1:0-8202 GCA_045105075.1 Sedimentitalea sp.
CAACACGTATTCGCCGTAGCGCGCCACGATGAAGTAAATCGGCTCAGCGTCGCTGTCCACCGCCACGACCCGCTCGCGCACCAAAAGACGCAGATCGCGCGCCAGTTCGGCGTTGCTTTCATCGATGCTTTCGTTGCGGCACACCAAACAGCGCAACCCCCGGCTCAGATCCCGCGCCCGTTCTTCCAGCGCCGGATCGTCCAGAATTTCATCCGGTTGAACTGCCATTACCGGGCCAAAAGCCAGCGACAAGGCCACAATGGCAGCGCCGAGGCGTTTCATTCCGCAGGCACCCCGCGCACCGATTTGCGCGCCCCCGCTGCCACCCGGAACCGCCGGTCACTCAGCGACAGCAAGCCACCAAAGGCCATCATCAGACAACCGGCCCACATCCAATTGGCAAAGGGCTTGATATAGGTGCGCACCGTCCAGCCGCCATCCTGTTGCTGATCACCGATCACAACGTAAACATCGCGCAGAAACCGGTAATCTATGCCGGCCTCGGTGGTCGGCATGCGCGCCACAGGATAGTTGCGTTTTTCGGGGTTCAAAATGCCCAGCTCGACCCCGTCACGCTCGAGTTTGACAAAGCCCATCACCGACAGATAATTCGGCCCACGCACCCGCTGCACATCCTCGAGCGTCAGGGTAAAGGCGCCGACCTCAAAGCTTTCGCCCAGTTGCGCGACGCGAATGTCATCCTGTTTCCAGGCCACCAACCCGCAGATCGCAAAAAACGTCACGCCCAGACCGGCATGAGCCACCGCCTTGCCCCAATCGGCGCGCGGCAAACGCAGCAACCGCGCTGCACCACTGCTTCCGGTGCGGCTCCACAAATCGACCAGTGTTCCCACCACAATCCATACGCCCATGAACACGCCAAGCGGGCCCAACGCGGATTGCCCGGTGTTCATCGCCCAGACCAGCGCCGCCAAAGCCACGGCCAAAACAGCCACATAGCGCAATGGGCGCAGCGTGCGCGCAACCGATCCGCGCTTCCACGGGATCATTGCGCCAATCGGCAGGATGATCCCCAAAAGCACCATGAACGGCGTGAACACCATGTCGAAAAACGGCGGACCAACGCTCAGCTTCCGGTCAAAGAACATCTCGGCGATCATCGGCCAAAGCGTGCCAACAAACACCGCAAAACAGCTGACCGCCAGCAGGATATTGTTGCTCACCAACGCGCTTTCACGGCTAATCAGCCCAAACACGCCCTTGGCCTCCATCGCCGTGGCACGCCAGGCAAACAGCATCAGCGCCCCGCCCGTGAAAAAGCCCATGATCATCAAAATGAACACACCGCGTTCGGGATCATTGGCAAAGGCATGCACGCTGGTCAAAAGCCCAGAGCGCACAATAAACGTACCAATCAGCGAAAACCCAAAGGCAAGGATCGCCAGCAATATGGTCCAGCTTTTCAGGCTCTCGCGCTTTTCAACCACGATGGCCGAATGCACCAAAGCCGCCGCCAGCAACCACGGCATGAAGGATGCATTCTCAACCGGGTCCCAAAACCAGAACCCGCCCCAACCCAGTTCGTAATAAGCCCACCACGACCCCAGCCCGATGCCGATGGTCAAAAACACCCAAGCCGCCAACGTCCAGGGTCGCACCCAACGCCCCCAGGCCGCATCCACGCGCCCCTCGATCAGGGCGGCGACAGCAAAGGAAAACGCCATGCTTAGGCCCACATAGCCCAGATACAAAAATGGCGGATGAAACGCCAAACCGGGATCCTGCAACAACGGGTTCAAATCCTGCCCATCAAACGGCGGCACCGCCATGCGGATAAACGGGTTCGAAGTGAACAAAATGAACGCAAAAAACGCCACACCAATCGCACCCTGCACCGCCAGCACCCGCGCTTTCAGACTGGGCGGCAAGTTGCCACCAAACCACGCCGCCATCGCACCAAACAGCGCAACAATCAGCACCCACAGCAGCATCGAGCCCTCGTGATTGCCCCATGTTCCGCTGATTTTATACAGCATCGGCTTGGCGCTATGGCTGTTCAGCACCACCAGTTGCAGCGAAAAATCCGACACGATGAACGCGTACATCAGCGCTGCGAAAGCAAAACCAGTCAGCAGGAATTGCAGATTGGCCGCCGGTTCCGCCACCGACATCCAGCCCGACCAACGTTTGTGCGCACCGATCAACGGCACCACGGTTTGCACAATCGCCACCAAAAAGGCGAGGATCAGCGCGAAATGTCCAAGTTCTGTAATCATAAGCGGGACTATAGAGCCCACCCCTTGGGCGGCCAACGCTTTTCGCCGCCCCTATGGGTTCACATTGTCGCGGGTCACGCCTCAGGCCATACGCAACGCCCGCCAATGATCCAAGGCCGGGTTGGCCTCAGGCAAGACCGACGCCATCGTCAGCTTGGCATCGGCCCCGGTCGAGGCAACACCCGGCGCATCGCTGCGCAAAGCCTCAATCGTCGCAATATTGTCGATCACCTGCGGCACCCGCGCCATGCTCGCCGCCAGATCTTTCTGAAATTGCTGGGTTTTGATCTGATGGCGCGCGCCGAAATAGAACGAAACGATCACCCCCAGCAACCACCACAGAGGTTCCGGCACCAGCGCAATGCCCTGCATCCGCGCCGCGAACCACAGCGGATCCACCATCGCTGCCACAAACAACCCCAACGTGCCCAGAGCCAGCGCCGGACGCGGCACCCGGTTCACACCGTCCATAAACCGATCAAACGTGCCTTTGCGCTCGATCACAAACTCACCGGCAAATTGCTGCATCGCCTGACCCTGAACCGTCGCACTGCGCACCGCGCCCGCCTCACGGTTCTCGGTGAACACCTCGGCGGTCTCCCGGATCACATTGCGCCCATTGCCAAACAGCAGCCCAAACAACCCATCAATCAAGCCCATGCCGAAACCCTTTGCTGAAATTCGCCCGCGCTCAAGTGATATTTCTCCGACAGAAACTCCTCCGCCCGCTTGATCCACCCGCCTTTGCCCCCGGCCCGCGTACGCGCATATTTGCGACTGGCCGGGCGCCCATCCGCCAAACGAAAGTAATAATTGCGCCGCGCCACACCATACGCATCTCGCAAAGCCAAAGCATCCGGTGCCGCCGCCTCTCGCGTCGCCGCCAGGCTTTGCGGACCAATCGCACCGTCCACAACCACATCAAACCCCATGTCGCGCAGCAACCGTTGCAGGATTTTCACCGCATTGCCGCCTGCGTTGACATACATGTCAAACAAACTGGCCTGCAGCGCATGTGGCATCTCCGCAATCCGAGGTCGGTCAAAATAATGTTTGATAAAAATATCAACGGCCTGCGCCCGGCTCAATGCCCGCACATCGGCCACACCCACAGCCCCATCACCGTTCAGATCCAATCCCAAACGACGCATGGTGTGGATCGTAACCCCAAAATTCGTAGCCCCACCCGGATCGTCAGGATCATTCACATATCCGCCCTCTCGGGCCACAATCGCGTCCGCAATTTGTTGCACAGTCTGCATGGTGCACCCCTTTTGGTTTCGCACCAAACCTGCACCGCAACTGGTTAACGAGCTCTATTGCAAGCGCCCGGTCTTCCTCTTGCCCAAAATATCCCCGCCGGAGGCCGCCCCGCCAAGGGGCGTCAGCTGTCGCCTGGTTCCTGATAAACGCCCTGCGCTTTCAGCGCGTCAATCACCTCAGCTGGCATGTAAGTTTCGTCATGTTTGGCAAGAATTTCAGAGGCTTCAAAGACGCCGTTGATGTAACGCCCGGTGCCCACCATGCCCTCGTTCTCCGAAAACAGATCGGGCAACACGCCGGTAAACGTCACTGGCACACTTGCCCCACCATCGGTTACAGAAAATCGGATGGTCTTGCCCTGCCCGCGCACAATGCTGCCAATCTCGACCAGCCCACCAATGCGAAACACCTCATTGGGTTCAGGCGGCTCGGCCATGATCTGACTGGGTGCGCGAAAGAAATTAATCCCGTCGCGCATCGCATAGCCAATCAACGCCGTCGACAGCGCCAAAGCCACCACAGCCACCAGAATAACCTGAATACGACGTTGTTTTTTCAGACTTTTCATATCATCTCACGGGAAAAGCGGCGCCATCATCAACCCCGCAGTCTCAACCTCACCTAACATCAGATTGGCGTTTTGCAAGGCCTGCCCGCTGCTCCCCTTGGTCAGATTGTCCAGCGCGGCAATCACAATCGCGCGTCCTTCAATCCGGTCCGCCACCACGCCAACATGACAAAAGTTCGAACCGCGCACATGATGGGTGCTCGGCGCGGTGCCAAACGGTAAAACGTGCACAAAGGGCTCGCCATCATACGCTGCAAAAAGCGTGTCAAAGACCACCTGCGGCGTGCCGTGAACATAGGCTGTCGCCAGAATTCCGCGATTGGCCGGAACCAAATGCGGGGTGAATTGCACGCGCACCTCGCGCCCGGCCAAGGCACTGAATTCCTGATCAAATTCACCCAAATGTCGATGTGTTCCGCCAATGGCGTAGGCGTGATAGCCTTCGCTCAACTCGGCGTGAAGCAGGTTTTCCTTCAACGCCCGCCCCGCCCCGGACACCGCACATTTGAGATCCAGAATAATCTCGTCCAGATCAATCACCCCGGCAGAAATCAGCGGTCTCAGCGCAAACTGACCCGTCGCCGCATTGCACCCGGTGCCAGCCACCAACCGAGCCGATTTGATCTCGTCACGGTAGAATTCGCTCAACCCGTAAACTGCCTCCGATTGCATACCCACAGCGCTGTGCGCATTGCCATACCACTGCTCGTAAGCCTCGGGATCGCGCAGCCGAAAATCCGCGCTCAGATCCACGATCTTCAGATCGCGCGGCAGTTTGGAAATCACATCCTGGCTGGTTTTATGCGGCAAAGCGCAAAAACACAGATCAATCTGGCCAAAGTCGATTTCCGAAATCTTGCACAAAACCGGCAGATCCAGATGGCGCAAATGGGGAAACACATCTGCCATGGCCAGGCCCGCTTTACGCTCGGCGGCCAGGGCGACAATCGACATTGAGGGATGTTCACTGATCAACCGGATCAATTCGGCACCCGTGTATCCGCTGGCCCCAAGAATGGCTATTTTATGGGTCATATCAGACCTTTGTATTGGAAACTTCATGTAACAGACGACTCGCGGTCACGCCGCTTGAAACGAGATTTGTCGTCGCAAAAACTGCGTGGCCCGATCGCTTACCCGCGCCGGGTCGCCAGTGGTCAAATAGCCCGACGCGCCCGTTCCCAACATATCCGGGTGGCGCGTCAGATAATCGGCCAGGCTGTCGGCCACCAGATCGCCTTGGCTGAACACTTTGACATCTGCGCCCAACGCCGCCTGAAACGTTTCCGCCATCAAAGGGTAGTGGGTGCAGCCCAAAACAGCCGCCTGCGGATCGGGCATCTTGCGCTTCAGCGCGTCCACATGGCTGCGCACCAGCGCTTCGGCCAGAATCAAATCCCCATCTTCAATCGCATCGACCACGCCGCCACAGGCTTGCGCCTCGACGTCCACGCCAATGGCCCGAAACGCCAATTCACGTTGAAACGCACGGCTGGCGACGGTCGCAGGCGTGGCAAATAAAGCCACATGTTTCACCGCGACTTCACGCGGCGGCGAGTTGTCGCCCCAATGCCGTTCGGTCAGCGCCTCGATCAGCGGCACAAACACCCCCAGCACCCGCTTGCCTTTGGGCAGCCCGTTTTCCTGCATCCGGCGCAGAGCCGCAGCGCTGGCCGTATTGCAGGCCAAAATCACCAGATCGCAGCCTTCCGCCCACAGCGCTTCGACAGATTTCACTGTCAGATCAAACACATCATCGGCGTCTCTCACACCGTAAGGCGCGTGCGCACTGTCGCCATAGTACAGAAAATCCACATCGGGCAAGCGCGCTTTTGCGGCTTGCAGAACGGTCAGACCGCCCAATCCAGAATCAAAAATGCCAACTGCCATGGCCCCTCAGGCGCGATGCCGTTCCTCAAACTCAAAGCCGTATTCGTCTGTCTTCAACGGCGTTGGAGACAGCTCATACGTGGCTTTTCGCAGGAAATCCATCATCGCTTTTGAGTCTTTCGCCATCGGGTCCAAAACATCGCGTGTCATCGGTTGACCAATCGCCACACGCACCGGCGCATCAACACGTTTTTTGAATTCCTTAATCAGCAACCCCATCCGCAGCGTGTTGTGCAAATGGCTGGCAATCTGGAACAATCGCGAGGTATGACCATCAAAAAACATTGGAACAACAGTGGCTTGGCTTTTGGCCACCATCCGGGCGGTGAAACTGCGCCACCCCGGATCCATCGGTTTGGAAAACGGCGTCAGCGCGGTGCTGACCGTGCCACCCGGGAAAATGCCGATGGCACCACCTTCGTCCAGATAGCGCATCGATTCCTTGCGCGTGGCAATATTCAACGCCTGCGCTTCGCGCGAATTTTCAAAACTGATCGGCAACAGAATGCGATTCAGATCTTCGGAATTTTTGAACACCGAATTGGCCACCAGGCGAAAATCACCGCGCAGTTGCGACAAGATATGCCCCATCATCATGCCATCCAGAATACCATACGGGTGGTTGGCGATCAAAATCAGCGGCCCCTCGCGCGGAATGTGATCCAGCGACCCTTTGATCACATCAAGGCTCAGCCCATAGCGCTCGATCATGACCTCCCAGAAATCACGCCCCGCAGCCACATCGGCCTCGTACCCATCAGCGCGTTTGATCAATCGCAAGCGCCCTGTCGTGTTTTCCATCAGACGGATCATCGCCCGCCCGCCTTTGGTCGCGGCGGAATGGGAATAGGTAATATCGCGGGCAATATGTCGACGTGACGGCATAAACAACCTCCGGGTTCACCTCTATTTAGGGTGGTTCGTGCGTTTTGCCTAGGTTTTATGACAATTCTGTGCCCGCTACTCGGCCGCTTTGGTCAACCCCGCGGTGCCCTGGGCAAGTGCCGCGCGCAACTCTTCGCGCCGTTTGGCGGCCTTGGCTTCGTTGGCGGCTTTGACCGGACCAAAGCCACGAATATCCAAGGGCAGCGCCGCAAGCGCCACGGCCGGATCCATCAACTCTGGTTTAAGATCTCCCAGCACATCCTTGATATCGCTCTCATATTGCTTGATCAACGCGCGTTCCATCCGGCGCTCGGCAGTATAGCCAAACACATCCAAAGGCGTGCCACGCAGCATTTTCAGACGCGCCAAAATCTTCAGCGGACCCTGCATCCAAGGGCCAAAGGTGCGTTTTGCCGGACGTCCATCAGGGCCGGTCTTGGACAGGATCGGCGGCGCCAGATGGAAGGTCATGCGAAAATCGCCGTCAAATTGGTCGCTGGCTTTCGCTTGCGAGGTCAGCAGCAACCGCGCAACCTCATATTCATCTTTGTAGCTTAACAGCTTGTGATACCCGGTCGCGACCGCCTCCTTAAGGCGCGGATCCGTCACTTGATCGACCAGTTTACGATACCGTTTCGCCAGCCGTTTGCCTTGATAGGCCACCAGATGAGCCTCGCGGAACGCAATCTTTTCGTCCAGCGTCTTGGGCAGGCTGACCACATTGGGCGTCAGCACCTTTTTCGCATCCTGCGGGAACAAAACCGCCCAACGGCCAATTTCAAACGCGCGCAGGTTGCGATCAACTGCGGCACCGTTCAGATCAATCGCCTGTTCAATCGCCTCAAGGCTCAGCGGAATCAACCCGCGTTGCCAGGCGCCACCAAAGATCATCATGTTCGAAAAAATCGAATCCCCCAGCGTCGCCTTGGCCAGATCCGACGCATCAAACAGCGCCAGATTGTCTTGCATCCGCGCCTCAAGCGCCAGCTCCAGCCGATCAGAGGGCAGCGCAAATTCGGTGTCGCGGGTGAAATCGCCAGTGATGATTTCGTGGCTGTTGACCACAGCGCCGGTCTGCCCGGTGCGGGTCAGACCCAGCGTCTTGGCCCCGGCAGAAACCACCAGATCGCCCCCGATCAACGCGTGCGCCTCGCCCGTAGCCACACGGATCGCGCTGATATCGCTGGGCTTTTCGGCGATGCGACAGTGGATATGCACCGCACCCCCCTTTTGCGCCAGACCCGCCATCTCCATCATGCCAGCGCCTTTGCCATCGATCTGCGCGGCCTGCGCCAGCACGGCTCCGATGGTCACAACGCCCGTGCCACCAACCCCGGTGATCACCACATTATGCGTGCC
>JBGCDD010000166.1:0-5673 GCA_045105075.1 Sedimentitalea sp.
TGTCGGTGACCACGCATTGATGCGCTTTGACGTTGTGGCCGGCGCGGAAATCCCGCTTGAGATCACATCCACAGATCCGCTCAATGGTGATGGCGATATGATCACCACAGGCGCGGGCCGCGATATTGTGATCGGCGGTAGTGCGGATGACACCATCGACGCGGGTACGGGCAATGATCTGATCTTCGGTGATTATGCGACCATCAGCGGTCTGATCCGTGTCGCTGATCTGCCGCTGGGTCCGGGCCGCGTGTTTGATTACACATCGATCTTTGTGACCAACGCCGAAATGGGTGGGGACGATATTATCACCGCAGGTGGTGGCGCGGATGTGGTGCTTGGCCAGACCGGCAATGACACCATCTACGGCAATGGCGGCAACGACGATATCATCGGTGGCCATAATGTGGACCGCGATGCTGCCGGCAACGTGGCCAATGATGGCGATGACCGGATTGATGCAGGTGCAGGCGATGATGTTGTCCTTGGTGACAACGGCACGATCTACCGGACGTTCTCGCTGGATGATCCGCGGATGCGCGCCTTGGAAGACGGCCTGATCTACGGCATCACGCCGGGCGTCAACGATGGCGAAGCACTGATTACCAACAGCGTCATGACAAACCCTGATGCGACCCAGCAGCGCGTGATCGTGATCTTCGGCCACGGCGAAGATGCGGACCCGCTGGGTTATGGCGACGATTACATCGCCGGTGGCGCTGATGACGACATGATCTTTGGCCAGATGGGCGACGACACCATCCAAGGTGACGGCACCACAGCATTCGCCGATGAACGCGACGTTTCCGAAAGCCGTGATCCGGTCACCAACCTGCAAACGCTGGTCCCATCAGCGGATGATTTCGCAGGCACAGGCACCGACGGCGACGACTATATCGAAGGCAACGGCGGCAATGATCTGATCTTCGGCAACCTCGGTCAGGATGACATCATCGGCGGGTCCTCCAGCCTGTATGAAGGTCTGGACGGCGACAACACCAACCGTCCGGATGGTGATGACACGATCTTTGGTGGCTCCGGTACGGCTGTGGCACGCAACGATGCGGGCGATGAAAGCGCCGAAGGCCATGCGCGTGATGCGGATGTTATTGTTGGCGACAACGGCAATATCTACCGTCTGGTTGGTACCAATGACACCGACAGCGGCGCGTATCTGACGTTTAACTACGACACCTACAGCACGACGCTGCGGATCATCCCGCGCGCGGTTGAGTTCCTTGATTACACCCAAGGCGGTGTTGATCTGGATGCGTTCTCTGCGATCAATGATCGTGGTGGCGCGGATGAAATCCATGGTGAAGCGGGCGATGATACGATCTATGGCCAGCGCGGCGACGATGCGCTGTTTGGTGAAGGCCAGTCCGATGACATCATCGGTGGCACCGGCAACGACTGGATCTCTGGCGGCACCGGCAGCGATGGCGTGATCGGCGACGATGGCCGGATCATGACAAGCCGCAATAGCACCAGCTACGGCGAAGCGCTGAATGGTGTGGACGCGCTGGATGCGGTGAACGTCCTGCTGCGGACCGACGAATTTGACGCGCTGCGCGCTGTGCTGGATGTTGAAAACCTGCTGGTGAAGCGGGTGAACCTGACACCGTTCAGCACCAACCCGAATGATCCAAGCGATCGCGATTGGAATGCCACAGACGCCAATGACATCATCTTTGGTGGTCTGGGCGATGACTATCTGCATGGCGGCGTCGGTGACGATGCGATTTCCGGTGCCGAGGCGCTGCCATTCAGCGCCACACCACGCGCGATGGACGGCACGTTAATCAGCTACGACACACCTGTGAACAACGGCAATGCGCTGGCCTATAACGGCAGCGCGCAAGAAGGCACGCCGCTGATGTCCTTCTTCGATCCAACCGATCCACGCGGCGAACCTATGGTGGCCGGGGATAACTTCTTCCTCAACTTCGATCCAACCGAAGGCCCTGTCAGCGGTCTGTCCGAAAACGGTTTGACCAGTGATGGAGACGACCGGATCTTTGGCGGCATCGGCAATGACGCGCTTGTGGGCGGCACAGGCCGAGACCATATGTACGGCGGCTATGGCGATGACTTCATCAATGCCGACGACGATATGACCGGCGACAACAACCGCTCTGACGATGATATTTCCTACGAAGACTTCGCCTTTGGCGGCGCCGGAGAAGATATCTTGATCGCCAATAACGTGGGCGATCGCCTGATCGACTGGGCCGGTGAATTCAACAGCTATTACACACCGTTCCTGTCAGTGGGTGAACCAACCGTCATCAACGACTATTCGCTGGGTCTGGTCCAATACATCTACGCCTTGGGCACCAGCGACGGCATCGACCCGACCCGCTTTGAGGATGCAACCTACGAAGAATTACTGGCCGATCTGCCCGCGATCTATGAATTGGGCGAACCGTTCGGCGAACTTGGCATCGTGGTGTCGTCTGATCCTGTCGAATACAGCGAGCAATTCGCACCAAACCGTTACCCCGGTCGTGGCGGTAGCATCGACGGTGCCGAAACGCCGCGCGTTGCTCCAATTCCAGAAGGCGATCGCCTGCTACCATCAACCACAGGTAACTTCGGCTAAGTCCCGCCAGCTTATTGCCGCCCTTGGCTTGCCAACCAGTGCGGCGCGAGGCAAAGTGCCGTCGGGGAACTTAGAGCAAGCTGGTACAACGTGAATACTTACGAAACGTTCGGGGCCGATGGGGTCGTCGGTGATATTTTTCTGGACGCAGAAAGCTTTGCCCATCTCAAACATGGTGATGAAGTCAGTGAAAGCGTTGCAGCCCTGCTGCAAACCCTGTCACGGCTGAACCCCGACTTTGAACAAATCGTGCTGGTTCTGGCCGATGGCCCAACAGCCAAATTGCAGCCTGTGGGCGTTTGGCCAAAAGGAGCGACGCCGGTGCGCCCGGTGCTTGCAGCCGTGCAAGGGGCCGCGAAAGGCAACCGGCTGATTATTGAAAACGCCGACGACGGGCTGACCGGACTGGCTGTGCCAATTTCGGTCGATGGTCGTCTCAGCGGGGTCTGCGGCGTGCTGCTGCGCGACGCCGACGACACCAAAACCCGCAACGCGATTGACCAAGTGCAATGGGCCAGCGGCTGGATCGAAGCGCTTTTGCGCCGCCGCAAGCTGACCGATAGCGAAAGCCTGTCAAACGTGATCGAGCTTTTGGCCACCAGCCTGCATCACGACCGCTTTCAGGAAGCGACCACCGCTGTGGCCACTGAACTTGCGACCATTTTGGGCTGTGAACGCGTGGCTGTCGGTTTTGTCAAAGGGCACCGCTGCAAGGTGCGCGCCCTGTCAAACAGCGCTACGTTCCATAAACGCGCGGGGCTGATCAACACGATCCAGTCGGCGATGGAAGAAGCCATCGACCAACAAGCAACCGTGGCCTATCCCGAACGCGACACCGGCAATGCCCGCGTGACCCGCGCCCAGCAAGCTTTGGCGCGCGATCAAGACAACAGCGCCGTGGCCTCTATCCCGCTGGCCGAAGGCAAACGCGTGATCGGCGCGATCACGCTCGAAAAAACCACTGACGGTCCGTTTGAACCGGGCGTGCTGCAAAAGGCGGAATACGCGGCGGCCTTGTTGGGCCCTGTGCTGGATGTGAAGCGCCGCGAAGACCGTTGGGTCATTACCAAAGCGTGGGACGCGTTCAAAAAGCTGTTGGGGCGGTTGATCGGGCCGCGCAATTGGGGGCTGAAGCTGGGCACATTGGCAGTGATCGCCTTTGCTGCTTTCTGTTATTACGCCACCGGTGATTACCGGGTGACCGCACAAACCGTGCTGGAAGGGAAAATCCAACGCTCTGTCACGGTGCCATTGGCGGGTTTCTTGATCGACGCACCTGTGCGGGCTGGCGATATTATTGAAACGAACCAAATTCTCGCGCGATTGGATGATCGCGATCTGCGGCTTGAGCGGCTCAAATGGGCCAGCCAGCGCAGCCAGCAAGAACGCGAATACAGCCAAGCGATTGCAGGGCGTCAGCGCACCGAGGCCCGTATTCTGGAAGCCCAGATTGCACAGGCAGACGCGCAGATCGAATTGCTTGATAGCCAGCTGGAACGCATGACGATCCGCGCACCCTTTGGCGGGATCGTGGTATCAGGGGACCTTAGCCAAGCGCTCGGCGCACCGCTGGAGCGCGGCGACGTCATTTTCGAAGTGGCCCCTTTGTCCGATTTTCGCGTGATGTTGCGGGTCGATGAACGCGATATTGCCGATATCACACCGGGGCAGGGCGGTAATCTGGTGCTTTCGGCCTTTCCGGACGCTGATGTGACGCTGGAAGTTGTGCGGATCACCCCTATTTCTACAGCCGCCGAAGGCGAAAATTTTTTCGTGGTTGAGGCCGCCTTGACCGGCGCGGCAGACGTTGAATTGCGCCCCGGCATGGAGGGCGTCGCCAAGGTCAACATCCGGCAGGAACGACTGGTGAAAATCTGGACCAAGCGGACGTGGCTTTGGATGCGTATGACAGCTTGGAAGTGGTGGCCATAAAGCATGGCCACGTCGCTTTTTTCTCCGTCTTGGTATCGGGTGCAGGCGCTGCGCCCGAAGCTGCGCGGGCATGTAAAGCTGCACCGGCATGACTACCGCGACCGGGTTTGGTTTATTCTGCAAGACCTGTCGACGGGGCGATCACAACGGGTGTCACCTGCGGCTTATCGGCTGATTGGTCTGATGAACGGGCGGCGCACGTTACAGGCACTTTGGGACACGGTGAACAAACAACTGGGCGGTCGCGCGCCGACCCAAGACGAAGCGATCCGGCTTTTGGGCCAATTGCACGCCGCCGATGCGATTAGCTGCGATGTGCCCCCCGACACGGCTGAATTGTTCCGCCGCTATGAGAAAACCGAAAACCAGAAGATAAAACAGCGGTTTTCGTCGCCTTTGGCGATCCGCATACCGATCTGGGACCCTGATAAGTTTCTGGACGCGACCTATCCTTACGTGCGCTTCATGCTCACAAAATGGTTTGGGTTTGCGTGGCTGGCGCTGCTGAGCTGGGCGCTGTTTGCAGCGGCGGCCAATTGGGATGCGATCACCCAGAACATCTCTGACCGGGTGTTCAATCCGGCCAATCTGGCGGTGCTTTGGCTGGTCTATCCGGTGGTGAAAGCCTTCCACGAGCTTGGACACGGCTATATGGTCAAAAAGAACGGGGGCGAGGTCCATGAAATCGGGATCATGTTCCTTGTTTTCATCCCTGTGCCCTATGTCGATGCCTCTGCCGCGACCGGATTTCGCAGCAAATACCAGCGCATGGCCGTCGGCGGCATGGGCATCATGGCAGAGCTGTTTTTGTCCGCCATCGCGCTTTTCGTCTGGCTTTACGCCGAAAACGGGGTGGCCACGGCGATTGCCTATAACGTGATGCTGATCGGCGGGATTTCGACGCTGTTTTTCAACGGCAACCCGCTCTTGCGATTTGATGGCTACTATGTGCTGGCCGACTGGTTGGAGATCCCCAATCTGGGGCCAAGATCCAACCAACACATCGGTTATGTCTGCCAGAAATATCTGTTCCGCAGCCGTGATGCGACGCCGGTCACATCCAACGCAGGCGAACGTTTCTGGTTCATCTTTTATGGCATCACATCGTTCATCTACCGCATGTTCATCATGTTCGCGAT
>JBGCDD010000167.1:0-9929 GCA_045105075.1 Sedimentitalea sp.
CTGATGCAGGCTATGTTGCCGCCCAGATCGGCGACATTCGTGCGGGGGCTGTCGGCATCACGTTGGCAGAGTAAGACGTTCTAATCCTTCAACAATCTGATCGGCGGCGCGCGCCAGTGCTGCGTCATCCAAACTGTCGCAGGTCACGTCAAACAAGGTGGTGCGGGTGCGATTGCGCCGTGCGCGCGCATAGGCGGGATCATAGTGTTGCTCCATCAGCGCGCGGGTCAGAGCGGCCTTGTCGCCCGCCTTGATCAGCGCATTCCAGCCATCGACGACAGCATGGCCACGATGCGCGCGCAGATGCGACAACAACCCAGACAGGCGCGCGCTGTCAGACAGAATATCATCATAGGCCTGCACCAGATACTGGGTGCGCGCCGCGATCGGGGCCGTGACTTGAATGGCAGGTGCGGCGCAAAGCCCGGTCCACACACTGGGCGGCAGGCTGCGGTCGCCGATCTTGCTCGATTCCGCTTCGACCAGCACCGGGCGGGCCGGGTCACAGGCACTAAGCGCCGCCGCGATATCGGTTTCAAAGGCTTTTTGGCTGGGTTGCGGCACATCAAGCGCACCCAAAAGCGAGCCGCGATGCCCGGCGGCCCCTTCCAGATCAATCACCTGTCCGCCACGCGCAGCCACATGGTGCAACAGCGCGGTTTTGGCGGTGCCGGTATAGCCATCCAGCGCCACCAGCCGGTGCGGCAACGGTTTGGTATACAGCATGTCGTTCACCAGCCGGCGATAGCTGCGATAGCCCCCCGACAGAACCTCGGCGCGCCAGCCAATCTGGCCCAGCATCCAGGAAAACGCGCCCGAACGTTGCCCGCCGCGCCAGCAATAGACCAGCGGACGCCAGCTGCCCGGATGATGGCGCAGCGATGTGTCGATGTGATCGGCGGCGTTGCGAAACACTTTGGCCGCCCCGATTTTGCGCGCCGTGAACGAGCTTTGCTGAACATAGATCGTTCCCACTTCGGCACGTTCTTCATTGTTGAGCACCGGCAGGTTGATCGCACCGGGCACATGATCAAGGGCAAATTCAGCAGGGCTGCGCACGTCGATCACGTTGTCAAAGCCATGTGCAAGCACAGCGTCCAATGATGGAAATTCCTGCGCCATAGACTGGCACTTAGCGCAGCCAACCGGCGGGGGAAAGCGCGATCAGGCGATGGGGGTGATCAACTGCGCACCGGCGGCGCGATTTGAGTTAACGGCCGGGTCAACCCGGACAAAATCCAGCAAGTCTTCTGCCCCCGGCCGCATCAGACGTGCGGCCCCCTTGCCCGCCTCGCCCAGCCACAACGGCCAGTCCGTTGGGTCAAGGATCAAGGGCATGCGGTGGTGGATCGCCGAAACATGTGTGTTGGCAGCCGTCGTGACGATGGCGCAGGTGGTTTGGGGCGTGTCACGCCCCCAGCTCTGCCAGATGCCGCCAAAGGCAATCGGGGCGCCATCGCGCCGCGTAAAATACCAAGGCAGGCGCGCGCCATCGGGCGTTTTGGTCCATTCGTAAAACCCAGTTGCGATGATGATGCAGCGCCGGTCGCGGCAGGCGGCTTTGAACGCAGGTTTTTCCGCCAGAGTCTCGCCGCGCGCATTGATCAGCAAAGGGCCTGCGTTTTCGGCCTTGTACCAATGGGGCAAAAACCCCCAGCGCATCGCCACCAGCGCGCGCCCGGTTTCGCCTGTGCGCACCACGTGCACCGCGTTGGTCGGGCATATGTTATAGTTCGGCCCGTCGGGCAGATCATTGGCCGGGCTGGCCGCAAACAGCTGCGCCATGGCATCGGCGGGCAATGTCACTGCGAATCGTCCACACATTCAGCCCCCCATAACCCCGCCAATCAGCGAGATAACTTTGCGCAACAGCCCCAGCGCCTCGGCATTTTCCGGCGCCAGCGCCTCGAGCGAGAACAGCGCCACCGGGAACAAGGTCGACAGCGAAAACCACCCCTGCATGCTGCGCCGCAACGGCACGGTTGGCAAGGCGGCGATGCGTTCGGAGGTTTCGGTGATCTTGCCCGATTGCTCGATTGCGGCGTGCACGTCCTGCCAATTGTCCTGAAATCCGGTGTTTTGCAGCTGGTCCAGCGTGGTGCGCGTGCGCGCGATCCAGTCGCGCATCACCCCGTCCTTTGAACGTCGATAGTGCGTCGAAAACAGAAAAAGCGGGCGCACAAAGCTAAAGAATGACACAGCCAATGCCACGCAAAGCAGCGCCAGATGCAACATGATCCATTGATGATAGGCGAAAAACACATCGCCGTAGTTCCACACCAACAACAACCAAAGCGACAGCCAAATGATCGGGATCGAGATCAGAATGCATTGAAACGCCAGAAACTCGCCCAAACGCTGGGCGCCGCCCATTTTGTCAGAATGGCCCACGATCAGACGCACCACATCCGAGCGTCGCGCCGCGATCCGCCCGACCAGCCCCATGGCGGCGGCGGTGCCGAGGCGGTGGCCACACAAGCCCCCCAGAACCACCGAACTGAGGAAAAACTCCCAATCGTCGCGGTCCTGTGGCAGGCCTTCGAAGTGCGAAATCAGCATGCCGGCGACCATCAAAACCATGATCAGACAGGTCAAACCATAGCTGAGGCGCAGTCGCCAAAAGGCGATGCGCGCGTCGTCCTCAGGGCCCCAACGGATGATGCCATCGCGGTCAAGTTGTTGGGACAGACGCGCAAACATGCCGTTCAGCCAAAGCGACAGCCACAACCCAAACAGTGCCGTTACATACCCCGTGGTCAGCATCGGATCGACCAGCGTGCCGACCTCGTGTTTGGCGATATCGCGGCAAAACGGGTGTTGGCTGGCATGCCAATCATCACACGGAACAATGCCAAAAAAGCCCACAACCCCGGTTGGATAGCGATTTAGAAGCGGCTCTGGCCCAATTGGCGCGCACCGGTTTGCGGCGGTATCAAAGCCTCCGCAAACCCGTGTGTCGGATTGGTACACATTGAAAATCTTGTCAGCGCGCAGCACGGCAAAAGTGGTCAGTGCAATCAGCACCACGACCAGAGCGACATGTTCAAGGCGGAAAAATCGCGCGTGATCAGGGGCCGGAGCGGTCATGACACCGCGCTCCGGCCCAAGCATTGGTTTGGATTACTTGGCGCTGATCCGGCCATCTTTGTACGGCGTGTAAGGCCCGTTGGCGGCCAGAAACTCGGCTGTGACATCGGCCAGATTGGGGCCATAGTCATAGGCGTTGGCGGCGTCGCGGAACATTTTGTACCCGTCACCGCCGTTGCGCACATAATTGTTGGACACCACGCCATAGACCTTGGCAGGGTCCAGCGGCGCCCCCCCGATGATCACATCGCTGATCCGCCCACCAACGGGTTTTGACACATCAAAAACATAGCGCATTCCCGCCACCTGCGCAAAGCGCCCGGCGCCGTCTTCGGCCTGGCTGACCCCGTTTTCAAGCGCCTCCAGCAGCACAGCGCCAGTCACTTCAAAGGTCGACAGCGTGTTCTGGAACGGCAGCACAGTCAGCACTTCGCCCATCGTCACAACGCCTGCATCAATGCTCGAACGGATGCCGCCGCCGTTCTGGATCGCGATCTGGATGCCCTGATCTTTGACCCGCGCCAGCATGGCGTCGGTGATCAGGTTGCCCATGGCGCATTCGGTGCTGCGGCATTCTTCGCGCACGCCGACAATTTCAGTGGCGGTTTCGGCCACCACACGGTTGCGGATGTCCTGCAAAGGGGCTGCCGCAGTTGCGATGCGCGCCTTGATCGCGTCGTTTTCGGACACGCCGGCATCGATCAAAAGCGGCTCGCCTTTGGCTTGGGTGATTTCGCCCGCGTCGTTGAATGTCAGGTTCAGCTCGCCCAGGAATTTACCGTAGGCATAAGCCTGCACGATGGCCGTGTCGCCGATGATGGTCGGGTACGGGCCCTGTGCACGATCATTTGTGTTGGACAGCAGCGTGTTGGAATGCCCGCCCACGATCACATCGACACCGGTGGTTTCCGCCGCCACACGCTGATCGACGCCGTAACCGGAATGCGACAACACAATAATCTTGTTCACGCCCATCGCGCTGAGACGATCCACTTCGCCCTGCACCGCCGCCACCGGATCGGAAAAGCTGATGTTGGGGCCGGGGCTGGCCAATTCATCGGTGTCTTGCGGCGTCAGACCAATCAGGCCCAGTTTTTCGCCCCCGCGTTCGATCACGGTGGATTTGGCCAATTTGTCGGCCAGCAATGGCTCGGCGCTGACATCTGCGTTGGACATCAGGATCGGGAATTTGATCGCATCCATGAACCCGGCCAAAACCTCGGGGCCATCGTCGAATTCATGGTTGCCCACGGTCATCGCATCATAACCCATAGCGTTCATCATTTCGGCCGTCAGCTGGCCCTTGTAATAGGTGTAAAACAGCGTGCCCTGAAACTGGTCGCCCCCGTCCACCAGAATCGCATTGTTGCTGCGTGCCCGTGCGGCGGCAATCGCGGTGATCAGACGCGCCGAGCCGCCAAAGCACTTGCCCTCGGCATTGTCCTCAGCGCCGCAAGGGCCGTCATATTTGCTGATCGGCTCAAACCGGGCGTGAAAATCATTGGTGTGCAGGATGGTCAGGGAATAGTCCGCACTTGCCAGACCCGCACTCAGCGCAAGGGCAGCAACAGACGTCAGAACTCGGCTCATCATGAAAGCTCTCCGAAAAAATAGGCAGATGGCCAAGCGTGCGCTGAAAAGCGCCGACTGTCAAAGGGCGCAGGTGGTTTTGCTGCTTGATTCCGCCGATGCGTCGGGGCATCACCTATCTATGCTGATTTACAAGATTTTCCACGCCGATGAATGGGCAGATCTGCAATCCAATGGGCAAACCCCGGGCGCGCCGATTGATATTGAAGATGGCTTTGTGCATTTTTCCACCGCTGCGCAGGCGGCCGAGACCGCTGCGCGCCATTTCGCCGGCGTCGAAGGTCTGGTGCTGCTGGCGGTTGAGGGCGACACGCTGGGCGATGATCTGAAATGGGAGCCGTCGCGTGGCGGGGATCTGTTTCCGCATCTTTACCGTGATTTGCGCATCACTGATGTGCAGTGGTCCTCGCCTTTGCCGCTGGAAGACGGGGTGCATGTCTTTCCGATGAACACGTGAGCGCATTGATCGAACAGGTGGCTTTGGCCGCCCTGCGCCGATTCGATCCCGAAACTGCCCATGGAATTGCGCTTCGGGCGATGAACGCCGGGCTGACCGCGCGCCCCGGAGCGGTGACATCGCCGCGGCTGGCTTGCACTTTGGCCGGGCTGACCCTGCCCAACCCGATTGGCATGGCCGCAGGGTTTGACAAAAACGCCCAGGCGCTGGGGCCCCTGTCGCGAACGGGTTTTGGGTTTCTGGAGGTTGGTGGCGCCACGCCGCGCCCCCAAGACGGCAATCCGCGCCCGCGTCTGTTCCGCCTTGGCCCGGACCACGCCGCAATCAACCGGTTCGGTTTCAACAATCAGGGCATGGACGTGATTGCCGCGCGCTTGGCAAAGCGGCCCAAAGACGTGGTGATCGGCCTGAATCTGGGCGCCAACAAAGACAGCCCGGACCGCAGCGATGATTTTGGCAAGGTTCTGACCACTTGCGGGCCCCATGTCGATTTTGCCACGTTGAACATTTCCTCGCCCAACACCGAAAACCTGCGCGATTTGCAGGGCAAGGCCGCCCTTGGCGCGCTTTTGGATCTGGTGATGGCCGCGCGCGACGGGCTGGCCCGGCCAGTACCGCTGTTTCTGAAAATCGCGCCCGATCTATCGACCGAAGAACTGTCTGATATTGCAGACGCCGCGCGCCGCGCCAAGGTTGATGCGATTGTAACCACCAACACCACTCTGTCGCGTGCAGGGCTGGTGTCGCCGCTGCGCAAAGAGGCGGGCGGATTGTCGGGACAGCCGTTGTTTCAGCGCTCAACACAGGTTTTGGCGCAAATGTCTGAGCTGACGGGCGGTGATATTCCTTTGATTGGCGTCGGCGGTATTGGTTCGGCCCAGGACGCCTATGACAAGATTTGCGCAGGTGCTTCGGTGGTGCAACTTTACACGGCGCTGGTTTTTGGCGGGCTGTCTCTGGTGGGCGAGATGGCGCGCGGGCTTGATCAATTGCTGGCGCGCGACGGCTTTGCCAATGTGGCCGATGCGGTGGGCACGCGCCGGGCTGAATGGCTATAGCTTAACGCAAATCCGCCTGCGCCTCGAGCGCGGGATAACGCAGGCCCAGCGTGATGCCACGGGCCACAAAGGACACCAGCAATGCCAACCACAGCCCGTGATTGCCCAAAGTCGGCACCATGGCGGCGGCGGCAATGACGTAGATCACAAAGCTGATCACCATCATGTTGCGCATGTCGCGGGTGCGGGTGGCGCCGATGAAAATACCATCCAGCATCCACGCGGCCCAGCCCAGAACCGGGGCCGCTATTATATAGACCAGATAGCCGCGCGCTTCGCGGCGCACCGGCTCGGATGTGCTCATAAGGTCAATCAGGGCGGCGCCGAACAACCAGAACACAAGGCTCAGGATCATAACAATGCCCAGCGCCCACAAGCTGGTGAGGGCTGCACTTTGGCGCAAGGCGGCGCGGCGGCGCGCGCCCATGGCCTGCCCCACCAGCGCTTCAGCGGCAAAGGCAAACCCATCCATACCATAGGCGGTGATCATCAGGAATTGCAGCAACACCTGATTGGCCGCCAGGGTGACATCGCCAAAGCCGGAACCAATGAACAGAAACGACACGAACATCGCCTCAAGCAGCAGGGACCGGATCAGGATGTCGGTGTTGACCACCAGCATGTGCATCAGTCGGGCGCGCTCGAACACTTTGTCCCAGGCGCGCCAGGCGGCATCGGCGAACGCCACCCGACAGAACCACATCCCCAAGGCAAAGCCGCTCCATTCCGCCAGAAAGGTTGCAATGGCCACGCCCGGCACACCCCAACCAAGGCCCAGCACAAACCACAGATCGAGACCGATGTTCAGCCCGTTCATCCACACCTGCACCGCCAAAACCGCGCGGGTGCGTTCCTGTGCGATCAGCCAACCGGTGATGGCGAACAACCCAATCGCCGCTGGCGCCGACCAGACCCGGATGCGCATATACTGCGTGGCGAGATCCTCGACCTCGGTACTGGCGGGCGCCAGTTGGAACGCGGCCCAGAACAGCGGCAATTGCAACGCCAGAATCGCGCCGCCCCCGGCCATGCCGATCAGCAGCGCCCGGGTCAGCAGTGCAGTGACCTCGGCGCGATCGCCCGCCCCCACTGCCTGACTGGTCAGCCCCACGGTGCCCATGCGCAAAAAGCCAAACACCCAATAGAGCGCCGACAAGACAATGGCGCCTAGACCAACAGCCCCGATCGGAGCCGCCTGCCCCATTTGCCCCACCACGCCAGTATCCACAGCCCCCAAGATTGGCACCGTCGCATTGGACAGCACAATCGGGATCGCGATGTTCAGAACCCGGGCGTTTGAGACCGGCGCCGCGTCAGCCATCTGTGTCGCGCGGAGGCATCACAAAATGCCCCGTTGCTTCGGCAAACAGGCGCGCGCGATTGTCCTGCCACCCTTCAACCCGCACCGAGGCATAGCGCCGCCCGGCGCGGTTCACCGTGGCGCGCGCGTAAGCATCGCGCGGCAAACCCGAACGCAGATAATCGACGGTGAAATCCACAGTTTTGGGCTGGCGCGGAAGCGCTTCGGGCGCGGTGTTTTCCAGATCAAGCGCGCCGGATTCGATGTCATCCCACAGCATCGCCCAACTCAGCGTCATCACCGCCGTCACCTCGAGGAATGCCGCCGTGACACCACCATGGATCGCGGGCAAAAGCGGGTTGCCGATCAGTTTGTCGTCGTAATTCAGCACGCCAGTCAGCTCGTCACCGCGCCGCTCGAAGGTGATGCCGAGGAACTGAACATAAGGAATACCCTGCACCAAGGCACTTAACGCAGCGTCGCGGCGTTGTTTGACCACCTGAACCGGCTCGGGCCGTGCGCGTGCCATCAGTTGCGTTCCACAGTGAAGGCGCCAGTGGCGGTGGCCACGGGATGGTCGGCATCGGCGTCGGTTGCCGTCGCGCGCACAAAGGCGACCGAGCGGGTGACGTGATAACAGGTGGCGGTGGTTGTGATTTTCTGGCCCGGGGTGGCCGAACGCATATAGTCAATGCGCAGATCGATGGTGGCGGTGGCACCGGGCACATCCGGGTGGCTGATCACTGCGGCACCGCAACAGGTGTCCATCAGGGCCGACACCGCGCCGCCATGGATCACGCCGGTGCGCGGATCGCCCACCAGCCTGGCGTCATAGGGCATGTGGATCACCGCCGTGCCATCCGAAATCTCGGACAGTTCCATGCCCAAGGCACGTGCATGCGGAATCGCCTCGATGAATTGGCGGGTGAATTTCAGTTTGTCGACCATGGTGAAACGGCCCCCAGTGTTTGCACGCTTTATGATCAGGCCCGGCCCAAAAGGGCAAGCCCGAGTGTTGCGCTTGGATCGCGCACGGCTTACGCTTGGGATCAACCGGGGGGATTTGATGTCTGACACACGCTTGTCATTCAAGGAAATGTGCGCTGCATTTGATGTGACACCTCGCACGCTTCGGTATTATGAATACATTGAGTTGCTCAAACCTGACCGGGAAGGGCGCGCACGGTTCTATGGCTCGCGCGAAGCGGCGCGGATGAAGTTGATTCTGCGGGGACGCAAGTTTGGCTTTCAGCTGGAAGATATTCGCCAATGGTTGCTGATCTACGAAAAGGAAGGCAACGCCGCGCAGATGGAAACCTTTGTGGAAATGGCCGACCGTCAGATGGGCGAATTGCAAGTGCAACGCCAACAGATCGACGAAGCGATGACCGAATTGCAAACTCTGCGCGATGAAACGGCACAGACTCTGGCCTAATCGATGCGGCGCATTTCATGATAAGGTATGGAAAACCTTACCTATTTTACAGTTCCCGCTTTTGGCTTGCCGACATAAAGTTGCGTGTGACGCAGGGTGACGCGACTTGATCTTACGTCAACGTCAAAGTGACGCGACGTCTGACTTACGTAAACGTCATCTGCGTGTTGTATATGTTCGCACGCAAGCGCAGATGGGCGTCATGACACCCAGATGACGAGAGACAAAGTGATGACCGAAGTTTTGATGACCATCCGTGAAATGTGCGACGCGTTTGACGTCACCCCGCGCACGCTGCGCTTTTATGAATCCAAGGAACTTTTGTTTCCCCAGCGCGACGGGCAAAAGCGCCTGTTCACCAAACGCGACCGGGCCCGGCTGAAACTGATCCTGCGCGGCAAGCGCTTTGGCTTCAGCCTGGAAGAGATCCGCCAGCTGCTTGACCTGTATCATATGGGCGATCAGCAACACACCCAGTTCGCACGCGCCTATGACATCGCCTGCGAACGTCTGTCCGATATGGAACGTCAGCGCGACGAGCTGACCCAGGCCATTGACGAGCTGAAAGAACAACTGCGTTGGGGCGAGAAAATGATCGCTGCCAACTCCACCCGCGCCGAGGCCGCCGAATAACGGCCCCGGCCATTTCATGATCTGACCACCAGGGAGCATACCCATGCCACGCTACACCGCACCCACCAAAGACATCCAATTTGTGCTGCACGACGTGCTGAAAATCACCGAAGCCGGGATTCCTGGTTATGATGAACTGGAAGCCGATTTCACCGGCGCCATTCTGGAAGAAGCTGGCAAGATCAGCTCGGAAGTGTTGCAGCCGCTGAACGCAGTGGGCGATGTGGAAGGGTGCAAGCTGGAAAACGGCGTGGTGCGCACACCGACCGGGTTCAAAGCGGCGTTCGAGCAGGTCAAGGAAGGCGGCTGGCCCGGGCTGGACATGCCCGAGCAATATGGCGGCCAGAACATGCCCTATATCATCGGCAC